>CBINNP010000008.1:0-32349 GCA_966252075.1 uncultured Solimonas sp. | reverse complement strand
CGATGTCGGCCTGCTTGTCCTGCACCACCATCACCAGCGTCGAGACGATGTTGAAGGCGGCGACGCCGACGATCAGCGAGAGGATGATGAACATCACCATCTTCTCGGTCTTCACCGCGCGGAAGAAGTTGGCGTGGCTGCGCGTCCAGTCGGACACGTAGTAGAGGCCGGGCATGGAGTTGGCGAGATCGCGCGAGACGCGCGGCGCCTGGAAGAGATCGTGCAGCTTCAGCCGCACGCCGGTGACCGTATCCCCCATCCGCAGCAGCGCCTGCGCGTCCTGCAGGTTGATCAGTACCAGGCCGCGGTCGAACTCGTACATGCCGACGCGAAAGACACCGCTGACCGTGAAGCGGCGGAAGCGCGGCATCACGCCTGCCGGCGTCACCGAAGCCTGCGGGATCATCAGGTCGACCTTGTCGCCGATCGAGGCGCCGAGCTGTTCGGCGAGCTCGATGCCGAGCACGATGTTGTACGAGCCCGGTGTCAGCGATTCGAAGCTGCCGGCCTTGATGTTCTGGCCGATCTCGGAAACCTTGTTCTCCTCGGCGGGAATCACGCCGCGCAGCATCGCACCGGACAGATCGCCGCCGACCTTCACCATGCCCTCGCCCTCGATATACGGCGCGTAGCCGGAGATCTCCGGATGTTTGGCCGCGGCTTCGCCGATCTGCTGCCAGTCCTCCAGGCCGCCGCGGATCGCCGAGATCGTCGCGTGCGAGGCCATGCCGAGGATGCGGGTGCGCAGTTCGCGCTCGAAGCCGTTCATCACCGACAGCACCGTGATCAGCGCAGTGACGCCGATGGCGATTCCGGCCATCGAGGCGGCGGAGATGAAGGAGATGAAGTGATTGCGCCGCTTGGCCCGCGTGTAGCGCAGGCCGGCGAACAGTTCGTAGGGGTTACGCATGGGCGGCAATTAGACCACAGAGCCGGCGCTTCCGGCCCGACCGCCCATGCGCAACCAAACAGCCGATAAGACAGTGTCTACAGCAGCCCGGCGCTGTTCAGATAGAAGCCGATGATCAGCGCGGCGACGCCGACCGGCCAGGCTTCGAAGAACAGCCGGGCCGGCAGCGGCGCGTGGCCCACTTCCATGAAGTGGATGATCACCAGCCGCACCTTGAACGAGGCCAGCAGGAAGGTCGCGACCGTCGCCGTCACCGGCGAGAAGGCGTCCTTGGACAGCCACCAGGTCGTCGCGATGGTAATCGCCATCAGCACCAACCAGATCAGGCTGGTCGGTCGAGTCAGCAGATGCATGGATTACCTCAGCAGGTAGAGCAGCGGGAACAGGATGATCCAGAGCAGATCGACCATGTGCCAGTAGGTCGCGCCCGACTCCAGGCCGATGCAGTTGCCGTTGGTATACGCCCCTGCCCGCGCGCGCAGCAGCAGCACCGTCAGCACCACGCTGCCACCGACGACGTGCATCAGGTGAATGCCCGTCAACGCGAAATAGAACATGAAGAAGTCGTTGGCGAGCAGCGACCAGTCGCCGATCAGCTTCTGCGCGTACTCGAAGATCTTCAGCACGCCGAACGCGCCGCCACAGGCCAGGCCCAGCGCCAGCCAGCGCACCAGCTCGGCCTGCCGCCCCGCCCGCGCGGACTGCACGGCCAGCGCGACGAACCACGAGCTGGTCAGCAGGATCAGCGTGTTGATGCCGCCGATCGTGGCATTGAGGAGGTGCGAGGACTCATTGAACAGCGCCGTATCCTTGGCGCGTTCCTGCATGAACGATGCGAACAGGATGGCGAAGAAGAAGATATCCGCGCCTACGAAAACCCAGACGCCTTCCACTCCTGGAAGACGTCTGGGCACAGCTGTCGTTGCTTGCATGTCGGAATCGATTACCGGGCCGTTGCGACGCCCGCCACCGTAGCACCCTTGGCCGGAGCCGGCACGATGCCCATGTCTTCCTGGCGGATGCGCTCGACGCCCTTGATGACGTAGAACGACAGCGTCAGCAGCCAGATGTACCAGGTCGGGAACGCGACCCAGAAGTTGAACAGGCCATTCCAGGCGAACGGACCGGTCTTGAAGAACGGAATCAGGCTGACCGGGAAGAACGAAATGCAGGTGACGTAGCCCCACCACGACACCCAGGCCGGCACCAGCTTCTGCGGACGCTTGTCGCGCAGGAATGCGGTGCTGGCGGCGAAGATCTGCATCGTCGTCACCATGTAGGCGAGGTCGATGATCATCCAGCCCATGTGATGCAGCAGATGGACGATTTCCGGCGTCAGGATCGGCGCTTCCAGCGCAGCGGCCAGCCACATGCCGCAGGCAACGATGATCGGGCAGCAGGTGATCGTCGCGCCGCACATCTCCAGATTGGCGAGCAGGCTGGCCTCGCCGTCGACACGGCGGATCAGCGCCGAGACGGCCGTGCCGAACGACATGTAGAAGGCGCCGGCGACGATGCAGATCGACATGCCGATCTTGATCGCCATGCCGTTCTCAAGGTAATGCTGATAGATGCGCGCCGCATCCCAGTCCGGGCTCACCGGCGGAAAATTCTTGGCCAGCACGCCCCACAGGAAGAAAAACAGAGCAAGGAAAATAGGACCGCTCCAGGCGAGCAGTTTCCACATGCCGTAATCGTTGAATCCAGATAATTTTTTGTCCATTGCGATCTCCTTTGATTCGATAGCTCTTGCGGGGCACTACCCGGCGCAAGGGATCGCGCAGGAGCGTACCTATCGTCAATTGTGTACTTACGCCACAATTTGCGCTATCGGGATCGTCTAGCCGTCTTGGCAGGATTGTCCAGAAAGCGGCGTCAATAGAAACGTCAGCAGGAGTCCATGTGCAAGCGCACGTACATCGCACACGCGAGAAAGCCGTAGAGGCCTTCAAATCTGCATTCCGGATCGCCCCGGAGATCGAGCGCGATTCCACCGTCCACGGTGGCATCGGCCTCTACCTGTGGACGACGCCGCCGATCCGCGAATTCTCGCTGCCGGCCATGGATGAAACCGTGCTGTCGCTGCATCTGGGTGGCTCGCGCCAGGTCCGCCAGATCACCGCCGACGGGCTGTCGGCGACCTGCTCGCTGCCGGGCAAGCTGACCCTGCTGCCGGCGCGTAAGCGTTCAGCGTTCCGCACCGACGGCAGCGTGCGCATGCTCAGCGTGCATTTTCCTGAACCGCTCCCGGCGCCGCCGGGACAGCAGCCGCTGAGCCTGGCCCACACCGAGGTGCGCTTCGCTTTCCGCGACGACTTCCTCAGTGCCGGCGCGCAGGCGCTGCTGCGCGCCGCCGCCCTTGCGCCGGCGCAGCGCGGCAGCTACTTCGACAGCCTGGTCGAAGCGATGGTCCAGCACCTGCGGGTCTACATGAGCGCCGAGGCCAGCAGTGCGGCGGACAGCTTGCCGGAGGGCTGCTTCGACATCCCGCTCGGCAGGATCTCGGTGGCGGACGTGCAGCGGTATATCGATGCCAGGCTGGCGCACAAGATCAGCCTGGCCGAACTGGCCGAACGCGCCGGTATCAGCCGCGCCTGGTTCGCGCACAACTTCAAGCTCGGCACCGGCATGTCACCGCACCAGTTCCTCAACAGGCGGCGCGTCAGCGCCGCCTGCCGGCTGCTGCTCGACACCCGGCTCGATCTGCTGACGATCTCGCACGAGGTTGGCTTCTCCAGCCAGTCACACTTCACCAGCGTGTTTCGCGCCCAGCTCGGCTGCACCCCGGGCCAGTACCGCGACAGCGGCGGCCGCGACGAGGTGGCCCCGGCCCCATAAAAATCACCGCGCATCGACAGTGCGATGCGCGGCGTACGAGCAAAGCGGTCCTGTTTGAGAGTCAGCTTGCGTCGCGGATCAGCGTCTCGACCTCGGGCAGGCCGGGCTCCCAGCCCTGCGGGCTCAGCCAGGCGCGTTCGCGCTGCAGCTGCTCGCGGGCATGTTCCAGCACGGCGGCCTGGATCGCGCGCAGGCGCTCGCCTTCGGCACTCGCGCTGACAGCAGTGACCACGGCCCCCACCCGGTCGCGCAATTCCAGGTTGGCATCCTCCAGTTCCAGGGGCTCGGCCTGCGCACGCTGCAGCACATCCCTGCTCCTGGCATTGCTGGCGGCCAGCGCGGCCAGTGCCGGCGCCGCTTGCGGCAGGTCCGCCGCCCGCTGCTGCAGGGTATCGGCCAACGCGGCAAGAGAGGCAAGATCGTGGCATTCATAGCGATAGCGCAGCGGCGCGCGCTTGAGCACCAGGTGCAGCGTGCCGATCGCCAGCTGCATCTGTTCCTGCGCGAGCTTGTTGGCCGGGTCCAGCGCTGGCAGCACCACATCGCTGAGCGCCTTGATGACGGTCTGGATCTGGAATTCGGGACGCAGGTCCATCAGAGCACCTCCTCGAGCTGCACCCGGAGCTCTTCGAGCAGGGTGTATGAAATGCCGGCCAGCCAGGCCACCAGCACGTCCTGGTGGGTCTTGCCGTTGCGCGGCGCGCGGTAGCCGGTGGCCAGGGTGATGGCGATGCCCTTGTAGTTGTTGAGCACCTCGTAGTACTTGAGCGTCCTGGCATTGACCTTCAGGCCGGAGCGCCGCTCGTATTCCTCGAAGAAGCGCTCGCGCGGCATGAAGCCGCCGACCAGGAAGGTCTTCTGGTCTTCGGCGTAGTGGCCGAAGATGGTCTTGGTCGCCCAGGAAATATCTTCGTGGCGATCGCCCAGGTAACCCAGCTCCCAATCCAGCCAGGCCGAAATGCGGCTGTCATGCTCGGTGAACAGGAAGTTGCCGACCCGATAATCGCCATGCACCAGCGAGACGTGATCGACCGGCGGCATGTTGCGGCGCAGCCAGCCCATCGCCAGCCGCATCAGCGGTACGTCCTCGTGGGCATCCTCTTCCCAGATGCGCTCCCAGTGGTTGAGGTTCCACTCCAGCGCCTGCGTGCCGGGCGCCGGCTTGTCGAAGGCGCCCAGATCGGCCTGCCGCCAGTCGAAACTGTGCAAGGTCGCCAGATGGCCGACGAACTGCAGGCCCAGCGGCTCGCGCAGTGGCGGCGGAATGAAGGTGCCGACGCCGGTGACATGGCTGCTCGACAGGGTCGGCTTGGCGACGCCTTCGGCGAAGCCGTAGATGATCGCCGGATACGGCAGGAATTCGCCGCTGGCGTCGATCCAGTAGGTCGGCGGCACGGGCAGCACGCCTTCCATCGCCTTGATCAGCTGGAACTCGCGCAGGCGGCTGGTTTCGGAAATCGATTCCGACGGTTCCATGCGCAGCACCATCGGTGTCGCCGATGCGCCGGCACCCGGCTGATTCCAGCGCAGTACGAACGCCATCTGCAGCTTCGACGCGCCGCCGGACAGCCAGCGTGCCTCGGTGATCTCGAACGGTTCGCGCAGCTGGCTTTGCAACAGCTTCTGCGTGCCTTCGACCAGGCTGTTCAGCGTTACCGGCGTATAGGGCGGCCCGCTGCGACGACGCAGTTTGCGCGTCAGCACGCGATCGATCTCGCTCTCGCAGGGCAGCCGCTTGCGGATCGACTCGATCCAGGCGTCCGAAGGACGGTTCTTGTCGACGATGGACATCGCGGGTCTGTCTCCTTGGTATGTAGTCGCGCTCTTTCCGAGCGTCGTCTTGCAGCAATAGCACGCCTGCGGGCGGCTCAGTTACCGCCCCGGCGACGCAAGGCATCCGGATTGAAATCGGCCATCCGCCCCTTGACGCCGAACACCCAGGGACGGCGGATTTCGTTGTCGAGTCCGGTCAGCACATAGGCGCCGCTATGGAAGTCCTGCCACAGCTCGAAGCGGTACCAGGGCACTTGCGCGTCGTAGTACTGGACCAGGCCATGAATGCCGCCGCGCCACAGCTCGCCGCGCGAGTCGTAGGCGTCGTCGAGCAGCACCGACCAGCTGTCCTCGTCGAGATAGAACGTACGCCGTGCGTAGATGTGCGAGACCCCGGGCTTGAGCGTGGCCTCGACCACCCAGACGCGATGCAGTTCGTAACGCATGAACTCGGCGGCCGGCGTGTGGCGCTGGACGATGCGCGCGTACGGCGTCTTCTTGTCGGCGATCGCATAGCCGTTATACGCGACGTACAGCTCGCGCTTGCCGATCAGCTTCCAGTCGTAGCGGTCCGGTGCGCCGTTGTAGCCGTCGTACTGATCGACGATCGCCAGGCCGTCGGAGCCGTTCTGCGCGTTGTCGTAGGCCAGATCGGGGGCGCGCCGGACGCGACGCTGGCCGGCGTTGTAGATCCATGCGCGGCGCGACTCGCGCGCCTGATCGACCGGCTCGTGCACCAGGAAGTAGGTGCCGATCAGATCGGCCGGGCCGGTGAACCAGCCAAGGAACGAGAACAGCCGGTTCTCGACGCGCTGATCGAAGTTCTCGTCATAGATGCGCTGTTCGCGAAAGCCGACCTTCATGTAGTCGCCATTCGGCCGCACCGGAAACGAGTGGAACTCGCGCTCGATGCCGCCGCCGAGGTAGCGCACCAGATGATTCCAGATCGCTTCGAGCCCGTTGCGAGGCTGCGCGAATGGAATGGTAGAACCCGACAGCGATTGGATGGCGCCGCCGTCGAGCGTCACACCGTCGGCCTGCGCAGCAGCGCGATCGAGCACCGCCTGCGGATAGGCGGCGCTGCGATGCGCCGGATAGACCGGCATCGCGAAGCCCGGAACCTTGGCCAACGCACGCTGCAGGCCTGGACTCAGATGCTCCTGATACTGTGCAGCGTTGGCCGCGGTGATCGTGAACAGCGGTTTCTCGCCGCCATACGGATCGACGTAGCCTTGCTCCGCGCTCCAGCCGGAGGGCGGCTGGCGCAGGCCGCCGGTCCATGCCGGGATCGTGCCGTCGGCGTTGCCGGCACGCTCGGCGCCAACCGGCGTCAGTGTCTCCGGCAGCGCCGCGCTGGCGGCGACTGGCAACACCAGTATCGCCACCAGCAGCACACCCGCGCAGCGGCGCCGGATCGGGCCCATCAGCCTGCCCGCGGGCGCGATCTCAATGCGCCTTGGCCGGCTGCACCACGCCTGCCTCGGACGACGCGCCCTGCTCCTTCGGCGCGGCGCCATTGCCGAGCCGGTCGCCGATGATGAAGGCCGCCAGCGCCGGCAGCAGCAGCAATGCGCCGAACACGTTGACGAGGAACATGAAGGCCAGCAGCACGCCCATGTCGGCCTGGAACTTGAGGTCCGAGAACGCCCAGGTGGCCACCGACACTGTCATCGTCACCGCCGTGAACAGCGAAGCCGTGCCGCGCTGCTTCAGCGCCTCGACGAAGGCCTGCGGCAGGCTGAGGTCACGCACCTGCATCTCATGCTGCATGCGTTCGAACAGGTAGATGCCGTAATCGACACCGACGCCGACGCTGATCGCGATCACCGGCAGGGTGTTGACCTTGACGCCGATGCCGAGCATTGCCATCACCGCGTTGCACAGCAGCGTCACCAGCGCCAGCGGCAGGATGATGCACAAGGTGATGCGCACCGACTTGAAGGTGACCAGACACAGCACCGTCACTGCCACGAACAGCGTCAGGTTGACCCACTTGTCGGAGCGGTGCACCACCTCGTTGGTCGCCGCCATCACGCCGACGTTGCCCGAGGCCAGACGGAACGTCAGCGTGTCGCTGTCGTTTGCAGTCTTGAAGGCCTTGATCGCGTCGACCACCTTGGTGATCGTCGTCGCCTGGTGATCGGTGGTGTAGATGTTGATCGGGATCGCCGTGCAGGCCGAGTTGCGATACTCGTTGCCGAGCCGCGTCGAGAAGCCGATGCCCTGCGCGATCTGCGCCTTGTCCTCCGGCAGCATCCGCCACTTCACCCAGCCTTCGGCGAAATCCTGCGTGACCGCCTTGACGAAGCTGGCGAGGCTGCGTACCGCCGCCACGCCCTCGACCTGGCGCATCTGCGTGTCGAAGGCCTCGACCTTCTCCATCACCGCGCGGTCGACGCAGGGCGAATCATCGCCCTTGGCCTCGGCGATCACCGTCAGCACGTCGACGCCGATGGCGAAGTTCTGCGTGATGACGCCGACATCCTGGTTGTAGCGCGAGTCGGCGCGCAACTCCGGCACACCCTTGCCCATGTCGCCGATCTTCAGGTGCTGGTACTGCCAGATGCCGAGCGCGATCAGGCCGGCCGAGATCGCCAGCGGCAGCAGCGCACCGCGCCGCGTCGCCAGGCCGCCGAAGCGCTCCCAGATCCAGTCGCCGGCGGTTTCCTTGCCGCTGAGCTTGCTGTGCGTGGCGGTCGAGAATTTCATGTACGACAGCAGGATCGGCAGCAGCACCTTGTTGGTGACGATCATCACCGTGACGCCGATGGTCGCCGTCATCGCCAGCTCGCGGACGATCTGGATGTCGACCACCGCCACCACCACGAAGCCCAGCGCATTCGCGAGCAAGGCGGTGGCACCCGGAATGAACAGCTTGACGAAGCAGTTGCGCGAAGCGGTGATGCCATCGTGTCCGGCCAGCGTCTCCAGCTTCCAGGCGTTGGTCATCTGCACCGCGTGGCTGACGCCGATCGCAAAGATCAGGAACGGCACCAGGATCGACATCGGGTCCAGGCCCAGGCCGATCAGCGGCAGGATGCCGAGCAGCCAGATCACCGGAATGCTCGCCGCCACCAGTGCCCAGGCCGTCAGCATCAGCGAGCCCGAATACCACAGCAGCAGCACCGCGGTGACCACGAAGGCGATCACGAAGAACACCAGCACGCCGGCCGCGCCATTGGCGATATCGGCCGCCGACTTGGCGAAGCCGATGATGCTGACAGAGACCTGATCGGTCTCGTACTTGGTGCGGATGGCTTCAAGCTGGGCGCCGACCTCGCGCAAGTCGATCGGCTGGCCGGTCTCGAAGTCCTTTTCCTGTAGCGCAGCCACCACCATCGACGCCGTCATGTCGGCGGAGACGATGCGGCCGACCCAGTCGGACTTGAGAACATTCTGCTTGACGATGGCGATCTGCTCGGGCGTGCCGGAGAAATCGGCCATGACCAGGTTGCCGCTCTTGAAGCCGTCCTCGACGACTTCGTTGTAGCGGACATTGGCCGTGAACAGCGAGGTCACCGAGCTGCGTTCGACGCCTTTGACATAGAACACTTCCTCGGTGAGCTTGCGCAGCGTGTCCATCACCTCTGGACGATAGATGTCGCCGTCCTTGACCTTGATCGCGATCAGAATCTTGTCGGCGCCGCCGAACTCGCTCTGATACTGCTGGAAGGTCTGCATGTACTCGTGGTGCAGCGGGATCATCTTGGTGAACGCCGCTGTCACGCGCAGCTGCGTCGCCGAGTAGCCGAGCACCAGCGTCAACAGGATGCCGATCGCCAGAATCACGCGGCGCCAGCGGAAGATCGCATCGGCGGTCTTGCCGACGAAACCGCGCGACAGCCCGGCGTCGATGAAGTCGATGCCGTTGCCGTTGGACTGCTTGCCCGCCTTGCTCATGGCTGCACCTTTGCCGCTACCGCAGCGGCGGGCAGCCGACCGGCCGCCAACGCGCCTACATAGATCAGGGTGCCGTCGGCTTCGAGCAGCGCGCGCGACAGCGGCTGGCCGGTCGGCGCATTGTGCAGCGTGAAACTCTGGCCATTGTCGCGGCTGATCGCGAGCAAGCCATTGTTGCCGACGATCAGCAGCGTGCCGTCGGCGGCGATGCTGCCGCCGTTGAGGCCACTCTTGGTCGCCAGCGGAATCTGCGTCCAGCTGTCACCGTTGTCGGTGGAGCGATAGACGTTGCCACGCATGCCGAACACGATCAGCGCCCCGTCTCGCGCCTGCAGCGCGCCGAAGAACGAGCCCTCGTACGGGGAGGTCTTTTTCTCCCAGGTCTGACCGGCGTCGCTGGACACCGCCAGCGTGCCGCTCTCGCCAACCAGCAGCAGCTGATCGCCGAACGCGATGATCTGCGAGATGTGGCGATCGAACTCCTCATCGAGGATGTGCCGCTGTGTCCAGGTCTTGCCCTGGTCGGCGGACTCCAGATACAGGCCGAAGGCCCCGTACGCGATCAAGCTGCCGGACCTCAGCCGCGTGACACCGAGCAGCGAATCGGTGTTGCCGTCAGGCAGTTCGATGACCGCCCAGCTGCCGCCGCCGTCGGCGCTGCGCAGCAGCGTGCCGCCGTGGCCGACTGCGACAAAAGTCTTGGCGTCGACCAGCGCCACCGAGGTCAGGGTCCGCGTGGTCGGCGTCTGCGTGAGTTGCCAGCTGTGGCCCTGATCGGCCGAGCGCAGCACCGCGCCGGCTTCGCCGACGGCGATCAGGCGATCACCATCGGCAGCCAGATCGAGAAGGATGAGAGCGTTCGCGTCGACCGCCTTGGCGGCCGCGAACGTGGTCGGCGATGTCAGTCCGCCGAGCAGGGATACCAGACAAATCGACAGCAACCGCCTCATTACGTCCGCTCCGGGACCGCAGGGATGATCGCGAACTCGACGCTCACGTCCTGTGAAGGCGCGCGGCCCCTGTGGGACCGCGCGCCGTGACCGCATGGACCTCAACCGCCTAGCGCGTGCCGCGGCGACGGAAGGCGTCGACCGTGAAGTCGGCGGCCTTGCCGGTGGTGCCGAACTTCATCGCCGGCTGCTTACGCTCGTTGTCGAGTTCCGAGACGATGTACGAGCCGTTGCTGAGGTCGTGGACCAGGTAGGCACGCTGGATCATCAAGGGCACGTCGTAGAGCTGGATCAGCGGATTGAGGTTGACGCGCCACAGATTGCCGCGACTGTCGTACGACTCCGAGGCGGCGATGATGTGGCTGTCCTCGTCGATGTAGAAGGTGCGGCGCGAATAGGCGTGCGACATGCCCTTCTTCAGCGTCGCGTCGACCACCCAGACACGGTGCAGCTCGTAGCGCATCAGCTCCGGCTTGAGCGAGCCCTTGGCCACCATGTCCTTGTACTTGAGCTTGGTGTCGGACAGCTTGTAGGCGTTGTACGGGATGTACATCTCCTTCTTGCCGACCAGCTTCCAGTCATAGCGATCGAGCGCGCCGTTGAAGCCCCAGAACTCGTCGGTGAAGCGCATGCCCTCGGTGCCGTCGTCGATGTTGTCGTAGGCCAGATCCGGCGCGCGACGTGTACGGCGCTGGCCGGCGTTGTAGATCCAGGCCTGACGATCGCCGACCGTCTTGTCGATCACATCGTTGACGAGATAGATCGTGCCGACCAAGGTCGCCGGAGCGTCGTAATAGCCATAGAACGTGAACAGGCGATTCGGCACCTGCGCGTCCATGTTGGAGTCGAAGACCTTGTCCTCGCAGAAGCCCACCCTGTAGAAGTCGCCGCTGGCGCGCACCGGCAGCCAGTCTCCGCAACGGTTGTAGCCGCCGCCTTCGTAGCGCGTGTTGTGGTTGTACATTTCCTCGACGCCGTTCTTCGGCACCGGGAACGGGATTGCCGGCATCGTGTAGCCCTTCAGCGTCAGGCCGTCGACACTGGTCTTGCCGGCCAGCGCCTTGGTGTTCTCGTAGACCTTCTCCGGCAGCGCCAGCGTGCGGTGCGTCGGGTACACCGGCGCCGACAGGTCCGGATACTTCTTCAGCAGAGCGGCCAGGCCCGGCGTGACCTTGTCCTTGTAGGTGTCGAGGTTCTTGGCGTTGATCGTGAACAGCGGCTTTTCCGAGGCGAACGGATCGGTGTAGCCCTTGTCGGCAGACCAGCCGGCCGGCGGCTTGGTCAGACCGCCATCCCAGGCGGGAATGCTGCCGTCGGCGTTGCCGGCCTTCTCGGCGCCGGTCGGCGTCAGGTCGGCGGCCGTCGCGGCACCGGCCGACACGGCCAGCGCCAGGACCGTCAACGAGGCGCTCAGCTTGTACTTGAGAGTCGTCATGTAGGGTCTCTTCCCTTAGAAGTTGATGCTGAAGTTGGCGGAGTAGAAGTCGTGGTCGCTGAAGTTGTCGTACGCCGCGCTGTTGCTGTAGGTGGCGTAGGTCAGGTCGAGGCGATACTTCTTCTGATAGCTGAAGCCAACCGACGGGCTGATCGTCCGGCGCTCGTCGACGAACTGTGAATCGACCGAATTACCCTTGACGTCCTGCGCGACGAACAGGCTCGGATACAGCGTCACGCCCGTGCCGAGCACGTCCGGATATTCCAGGCGCAGGTAGGCGCGCAGACCCCAGGCGAAGTCGTCGACGAAGCCATCGTTCTTGCAGCCGTCCGGCTGCGGGTTGTACAGCGGATGCGTCGGATCGCAGAGATTGCCGCCGGCCGGCGTGCCGAAGTTGAAGCGCGGATCGGAACCGGCGCCGTAGATGAAGCCACGGCCGTATCGCAGGTTGGCTCCATCGTTGTCCGGCAGGCCGTTCCACTGCGCGCCGACTTCCGCCAGCAGGATGTACTGCTGTGCCCACAGCAGACGATTACCGGCCTTCAACGTGTTGATCTGGAACTGCGTCTTGCTGGTCCGCGTGTAGCCGGTGACGTACTCGCCGCTGCCCTTGGCGGTCTGCTGCTGTGCATAGGCCCCATAGGGGCCGGCAAACGTCAGCGCGCCGTACAGCAGGTCAGCACCACTGATCTGCGCCGGGTAATCCTCGGTGCGACTCGCCTCGGCACTGAACGACCAGCCGAACAGCTCGGTCGCTGCACTCAGGCCATAAATCTTGATGTCGTTCGGGTACTCCCAGAACGCCGCGAACGGCGTGACACCCGGCACCGCACCCATGGCATGGATCGGGTTGGCCAGGCCGGCGTCGGCGCAGACGCTGGTATTGGCAGCATTGCAGTCACCGGACAGCACCGAGATGATCGGCGTGCGCGAATTGAGCTTCTGACCGAACAAACCGAACTCGGTGTAGTTCCACGCATCGACCGTGAAACGATAGGCCAGGCCGAACTGGCCGGAGTCCCTGCCCTCACGTCCGTCGACCTGATCGACGTAGGCACCGCTGGCCAGCGCATCGCGCGCCGACACCGCGCCCGCCGCGATCGCCATCGGACAGCCGGCGGTATCCGGCGTCAGGCTCTGCTCGGACGGCGCCCAGTAATTGCCGCAACCTTCGATCGGCGTGTACTCCCACTTCAGCTGGTAGTAGCCCTCGATCGAACCCCAGCCCCCTAGGCTCTGGCTGGCGGACACCATCCACACCGGCAAGAACACTTCCTTGAGCTGCGCACCCGGTCGGCGGAACGACGGCACGTCGATCGGATTGACCTGGTTGATGCCCTGGATGAAGACGCTCTCGCCCCAGTTCAGACCCTGGCGGCCGACGCGTACCTGCAGCGGGTTGCCGGCGACATCGAAGCTGTCGTAGACGTAGGCGTCGAGCAGGAACACGCCGGAGAACTTGTTGAGGGTTTCGAAACCCTTGTCCGACATCGGCTTGCCGCCCTGGTAGCCGTTGGGCTGGTTGCCGTAGTTGACGTCGCCTTCCTCGAGCGCGTAGTCGTACCAGGCCTTGCCGCGGACAAAGACGCCGAAGTCGCCTTTCTTGACGCTGACTTCGCTGATGATCTTGGCGAGCGTCGAGAAGTTGTCGCCCTTGTCGTAATTGACGTTGCCGGCGTCGACGGATCCGCCGCCACGACCATCGTTGCGGCCAACCTCGGCACCGGTCTGGGCGGTATAGAGCAGATTGCTGGGGCTTTCCGCGCGCCAGCTGGCGCCGAGCGAGACGGTGCTGACCCAGTCACCCTGCCAGCCGTCGCCGATATCAAACTGCATGGCCGACGCCGGTCCCGTCCCCGCCGCGATGACGGCGCCTGCGAGACGAAGCGTCCACCGCTGGGCCGCTTGCACGGTCCTTTTCATTATTTTCTCCTCTGCTCTGTGTCGCCGATTCCGGCAATTACGACTCTGTTGGTCGCGGGCCGATGTTAGGCGGGCCTGCGCGGCAAACACTGTCAATTAGGCGACAATCACGCTGTGCTTCGGAGTCGAGAAAAACTACCGCTGGTCGCTGGATAGTTTGCCGACATGCTGGCGACGCCGGCCTGGGAAGCGCACTTTCCCGTCGGCCCACTCGGGAAACGCCTGACGGCAATTCAGAATCACCCTGACGCGGCGCCCGGGCACCGCATCTCAGGCGCTCGGCTTCGTCGCCCGCAGATCCTGCAAGGCGGGAATCCGGGACGGGTCCGGCTCGAAGCCCATGCCGACCGTCCAGGCGCGCTGGCGCAGAATCGGTCCCGCCTGAGCGTCCACGACCCGCTGCCAGGCCTGCGCTTGCACGGCGCTGCCACGCGTCGCGGCGATGGCCTCGACCAGATCCTGCTTGAGCGCGCGCACCGCATCTTCGAGCTGTGCCGGGCTCTGCGATGCATCGTCGAGCACGGCGCGCGCGTATCCGGCGCTGCGGCTAAGCCGGCCGGTGATGGTGTCGTCGATCCCCGGCAGGCTGGCCAGCTGCTGTGCCAGCGCCGCGTGATCGAGCAGATCCTGGCGCAGCTGCGCGTGCAGCAGTGGCAGCCGCGCGCGGACGATGCCGAGCGTGGCCAGACACAGGCGGATCTGCTCGCTCGCCATCGGATTGGCGCCGTCGACTGCCGGCAACACGTTGTCGCCGAGCGACTTGATCACGGCGGCGAGCTGCGTGCCGGGCTCATGCGCAGCACCATCGGCGTTCGCTGCAGCGCCCCGCGACCATCGAGCCCGCGCCACTCGAGCTCGAAGGCCAGCTGCAACTTCGACGAACCGCCGGTCATCCAGCGCGCCGCGTGCACCGAGAACGGCGGCTCGAGCCGCTGCGACAGCGACAGGAAGCGGCGCAGGCTGTCGAGCAGGCGTGGCAGCTCGACCGCCGTGTACGGCGCACCGCCACGTGCGCGCATCTTGCGCGTCAGCACGCGATCTATCTCGGACTCGGTCGGGTAGCGCTGGCGCAGCTGCCGGATGAACGCTGCATCCGGCGCCTGCCGCACATCGGCCTGCTGCATGCCGTGGGCATCCGCATCCTTCATCGGCCACTCCTCCTGGTCAGAAGCCAGTGACTTCAGCGACGGATATGGCGGTGCTGCTTCATATGATCCAGATAGCGCTGGTCCCAATACATCTCGCACCAGCCGACGCCGGGCTTGCCGTCGACTTCGGTCGTCATCGCCACTTCGTTGAGGATGTTGATGGCGTCGATCGGGTAGACCTGATGCGCGAAGCGCTGGCCGACGATGCGTGTACTGCGCCCGGCGATGTCATGCGCCACGACTTCGATGGCCGTGTGGATCATGTCCTCGTTGAGGTGGAAATCGACGACATCCACCGACGTGATCTGCGACATGTGGCCGTCCTTGTAGACATAGCCGCGCGTCAGCGAGCGCCCCAGGTACTCCATCTTGAAGAAATGGATGGCCGCATCCGGCGTGGTCGCGTGGAACCACTTGTAGTGGTAATTGACGCCCCAGTTGCGTGTCCCCCAGGAGTGATCGCGCTGGCCGAGATTGTCGAAGGCGATGCGCCGGCCATCGATCGTGATCGTGCCCTTGACCCGGCCGCTCTGCTCGAAGCGGTTGTCGGCGAAGTATTGCGGGCAGCCGTCCGGATGCGAGTGATAGCCGTAGGCCGGATGCAGCGCCTCGAAATCGAATTCCACCGCCAGACGCTCGCCCTGATACTTCACGTGCGCGCTGCGCAGGGGCTCGCCCAGATCGACCTGAATACCCTTGACGCGCCACTCGGTGAAGTTCATCGAGTCCGGCACCGGCACCTGGGCGAAGCTCTCGAAGATCGAGCCACCCTTCACGCCATCGCCGAACGCGCAGAAGGTCGCGCCAGCCTGGCCATCACCGGTGACGCGCGGATAGACCCAGCCGGCGATTTTCTCTTCCGGTAGCTGCAGACACCAGACCAGCGACTCGCGCGCCAGCGGCTCCGCGCGCAGTTTGTGGCGACCATCGTCGGCGGGCGGCAGCGGCGCAATATCGGTGCTGATGTCTTCGAAACGCATGGTGGCTTCTCCTCGTGCTCGTCTGATGTCGGTCCACACGCCAGGCGGACTCCTTTCCAAACGATGCTAGCGAGAGTGGCCGGTACACACTGTCGTTTATGCGACAGTCGCCGTGGCAAGGCTGCGAATCTGCCGAATCGCCCGATCGCAGGTCAGGCGCGCCACCACAGCGGACTCGTCAGTCGGGATAGACCGCGACCGGCTGATCGACATTGACCAGATGGGCGTAGCGGCGCTGGATCGGCTCCAGCCCCATCAGGCAGACACCGCCATAACTGAGCTGCAACATGCCCTCGCGCTCGAGCTCCTTGAGGACCTTGTTGAGGTTCTGCCGCGAGGTGCCGAGCAGCTTGGCCAACTCCTCCTGAGACAGCGAGATCAACAGGTGTTGATCGGTAGCGTTGAGACCGTGGCTGAAGGCCTGCAGATACAGCGTCTTGGCGACGCGTTCCTTCAGCGGCAGTGCGTCGCGGTCGATCACCAGTCGACACAGCATGCTGATGCGCAGGCTCATCACCCGCAGGATCTGCTCGGAGATCTCCGGATACGCCTTCATCAGCTTGTGCAAGGCGGTGCGATGGATGACGCGCAGCCGTACCGGTGTTATCGCGATGATATCGGCATTGGCTGGCAAGCCGGAAAACATCTCTGAGAACGACACCCAGTCGCCGCGCCGGATCATCGCCAGCACGACTTCACGGCCGTCGTGGCTGCTCGACGAGACTTTCACCTCGCCACTGACGATCTGATAGAGCCGCGAGCTGAGCTGGCCTTCGCCACAAATCACGGCGCCTCTGGCCATGTCGACGAAACTGCTGACAGCGTCGATCCGGGCGCGTATCGCCGGGCTCAGCGCATCGTAGAAATTGTGCAAATCCCTGAGTGGAATCATGCCGCACCTCCCTGTCCGTTCTGCCCCCAACTACGAGGATGCGAACCAAGGCGGGCGACACAGCCCTCTCCCCCTGCCTCATTGCCGTTAACCGTCCCGGCCGATGATGGTGAGCGGAGTATGGCGATATCCGAGAGCCGCGGCCATCCCTGACTGCTTCCAGCACAGCAACGCCGCACCGGCATGAACGAGGCCGGTGCGGCGGCGAAAAGCACGGATCAGCAGCGCGCGCGGATGGCGTCGCGATGACGGGTGAGATAGGCGCGTGAGAGGCCAATCTGCTGCGTACCGTAGCCAAGCTTGCCGTTGCAAGCCACGCGGATGTACGACTGCAGGTAGGTGTTCGACGGATAAGGCGCCCAGTAGCAGGCGTTCAGCGCCGAATAGGTCAGCAGAAACTTCTTGCCGCGTACGTCGGTGACTTCCAGCTCGCCGCCCATCGGCACCGCCTTGCGGTACTCCTGGGTGCCGCGCGAATCGACGATGCCGTAAACCTCGCCCTTCTCCATCACGTAGCCGCTGATGTGCGGACCCATGGTGTTGGTGCGGGCGATGTCGTGGCCGGTGAACAGATGCACCGTCAGATCCTCGCCGAAGCTGGCATGCCACCAGATCACCGAGGAGTTGTCGCGCTCGGGGCGCGGCCCCCAGCTGCGGTCGCCGGTGTCGACGCAGTCCACCGTGTAGCGCTTGCCGCGCACGATCAGCTCACCGCTTACGCGATAGGTGGCCTCGTAGTGGCCGGACCAGGACGTATCCCAGGCCGGGCCGTTGCGCTTGGCCGCCGTCGGGTCCATGGCGGGGTCGTTGATGTCGTACGGCGCGTGCAGGTTCCTGAAGTGGAGGTCGAAGCGCGTATCGTCGATCCCTTCATACCGGGCGTGATAGCCCTGCAGCGGCTCCAGCGCCTTCAGCTTCAGGCCGTTGGGCAGCGCGATGTCCTTCAGCGTCTTCGGACACGGCAGGTGCTGCTGGTTGTCGATGTACAGCTGCTCCTCCCACAAGTCGGTGATGCGGTCGTGCAGCGACACATCGCAGGCGCATACCCCCAGCATCGGCCGCGTCACCAGATAGATGATTCCGTTGACCGTGGTTTCCGGCACGTGGAACGGCAATGCGATGGTCTCCACCCACTGCCAGTGCGATTCCGGTGTGTGGTGAAAGTCCATGTCTTCGGCCTTGATCATTGCGTCGCTCTCCTGTTGTCGTGTCGTTCAATGCTAGCGAGCGCCGGCGGCACCGGCTGTCGCCAAAGCGACAATTCCGGCAGCGCGATCCGGCTCTCGGCGGCATGCCGGCCCGATGCGATGTTGAATCCCTCGCGCGGCACAGGGCGCGACGCGGGCGCCGGCGATTTCGTCCGGCGAGCGCTACTGATAGGCCGGCTTGCGGTCCTGCCTGTCGATGCGGATCGGGCGCAGGCGGATATCGCGCGGGCAGTCATCCACGGCGTCGCATTGCTGGAACTGCATGTCGGCGTCGAAACAGATCTCGAGCTCGCTCAGATAGCCGGCGCGGCAGTGCAGCACCATGCCGTCCTCGGGGAGCTCGGCGTTGGCAGCGGCGAAGGCGCGGCGCAGGTCACCGGTGGTCAACTTGAGCGGCCGATCGACACCACTGAACTCCTGCGGCAGTTCGATGCGGCGGCCGGCACGATCAACCTGCGCGAAATAGGCCTCGCGTTCCATGCCGCTGCAGGCGCCCTGCTTCTGCCACAGACGACGGATCTGCGCACGATTGGGGATCACCCACAGCCAGCGATCGGTGTCGGTGGTCAGCATTCGCCAATCCTTGCACTCACCGCTCGGCTTCTCGTCGCCTGCATAGACGATCGCCAAGCCGTGGTTGACGAAGTAATGCTCCTCGACGCACTGCAACTCATCCTGATCGGTGCGCTTGCAATGCTCCGGCGACCAGACGATTTTCATTCGGTAGCCGACGGGCTCCTGGGCTATTGCATCAGTACCGCCAAGCACCCCGCCCGCTGCCAGAACACCGACGACAAACCGCCGGATTGTCGGGCCGAAATCAGCGATCCTTAACACCTGTCTCTCTCCATGGAATTTCGCCTGTATTCCTTGCTTTTTTACGCTCACAGTATGTTAACGTACCTCTTGCATATTCACTGGCGGCGCAGCCTCTCAGGGTCGCTGCCGATCGTCAAACTACTAAAATGAGACGCCTTCGCCGGGCGTATAACTGAGGAGATTTATATGACGCGCATCATCCGATATGACAGACGGTACTCGCGCCGAAAGTTTCTTCGGGACGCGTCGCTGGGCCTGCTGAGCACCGGGGTTCTGGCCCCCTTGCACAAGGTCATCGCCGCCACGGGCGACGTCTCCAAAGCGTATCCGGATGAGCTGATTTCGATCGAGGCCTACACGAAAGGCAAGCTCAAGCCCGGCGATACGATCGACGCCGGCAACGTGCAATATGTGAAGGATCTGCTCGAGCCGGTGCGTTACGAGCAGATCCTCAAGATGGGCCGCAAGCTCAAGTTGCGCGCCACGACCACCGACATCATGAAGATGTCGCCGTGGGAGTTCATCGAGGCCACGCAGCGCAATGCCGGAAAGGCCGGGTATGACGCGCACGGCAATGTCATCAACAAGGCGAACGGCCAGCCGTGGATCGGCGGCAACCCCTTCCCGGATCCCAAGACCGCCACCGATCTGATGGCAGCGCAGACGCTGAATTGGGGTCGTCACGACGCTTCCTTTTATGCGTTCAAGGAGTACGACGTTGCCGCCAACGGCCAGGTCGAGTTCAACTACAGCGGCGGCTGGGCCGAGATGCAGACGGTGGCTCGCATCTCGATGGACCCGAAGCCGTACATCGAGAAGTTCAAGGACAAGCTGCGCTTCCAGACGGTGTTCTTCCTGACACCGACGGCCTTTCGCGGCACCAGCTTCCTGAGCATCTGGGATTACGATCAGCGCGTGTTTCCCAAGCTGTACGGTTATGTCGCGGAGTTTCGCCGCGTCCGCCAGTTCCCCACCGATCAGCGCTTCGAGCCCCTGGTGCCCGGCTCGTCGCTGTATCTCTCCGACGTCTGGGGTGCCGGCGATCCGATGATGACCTGGGGTAACTTCAAGATCGTCGGTCGCGGCCCCTTTCTCGGCGGCAGCTTCACCGGCAACTGGAATCCGGATGCGCCCAACTGGGAGCACAAGACGCACGGCGGCCCCAAGGGTCAGTCGTTCTGGGATACCGAGGTCGAGCTGTTTCCGGAGACCATCATCGTCGAGTGCGAGCCAACCGGCTTTCCGCGGGCCCCGATCTCGAAGAAGCGCGTGTACTTCGATGCGCGGACGCAGTTGTTGGTCAGCATGGTCACTTACGATCGCCGCGGACAGCCGTTCCGTTCCTTCGACGGCGCCTACGCGCACTACGAGGCGGGCGCCAAGAGCGTCATGGATGGCAAGCATCCGTACTGGAGCTGGACACATCTGACCGCTTCCGACATCCAGACCGGTCGACTGACGCGCCTGGAACAGGTGAAATCCCTGGAAGGCAAGTACAGCAGCGGCGCCAACGATCCGGGCATGTTCGAGAAGTACCTGACCCAGGCGGCGCTCACCCGGCTCGGCGCCAACTAGTCGCGTCACGCTCGCGGCCACCGCCGGGCTCTGCGCCGGCGGTGGCCTCTTTCATTCGATGGGGACCCGATGTATCGCCTGCGCCTGCTGTTCTCGCAATGGGTGCTTTCGCACCGCCGATTCTCGTACGGCCTGTTTGCCGCGATTACCTTGTTCTTCGCCGCCGGCCTGCCGCGCGTCGAGCTCAAGACCGTATTCTCGGATCTGCTGCCGACCGACGACCCGTTTGTCCAGACCTTCAAGGATCACCCGGGTTTCGGCAGCCCACTCACCGTCATGGTGATGATTCGTCGCACGGACGGCGATATCTACAACGCCGAGACGCTCGACAAAGTCTGGAAGCTGACGCGCGACATCGACCTGGCGCCTGCCGTCGATCACGACCAGATTCTCTCGATCACGACCGAGAAAGCGCGATACGCCGAGGCCACTCCATTCGGTATCGACATGCGGCCGCTCATGGGCGGCCACCCGCCGGCGACTGCCGACGAACTCAAGCTGTTCCGCGAGCACGTCGACTCGGCACCCGGCGTGCGCAGATTTCTCATCTCGCAGGACAATCGCTCGACGATCGTGATGGCGACGTTCATCGAACAGCGCGTCGAGTACGGCGAGGCCTTCGAATACGTCAACAAGCTCGCGCTGGCGGCCGCCGACGAACATCATGAGGTCTTCGTCGCCGGACAACCGACCCTGATCGGTTGGGTCTACCGCTACGAATGGCAGATGGTCGGCATCTTCGCCGTCACTATCGGCCTGCTGGTGCTGGCGCTGGCGCTGTACATGCGCAATCTGGTCGGTGTACTGACACCGGTGATCTGCGCGACGGTCGCGGCCATCTGGGCGTTCGGCCTGGTCGGCTGGCTGCGCATCTCGATCGAACCGTTGTTGATGGTCGTGCCGCTGTTGCTGACTGCGCGCTCGTTCTCGCATAGCGTGCAGTTCACCGAGCGCTTCTACGAGATCTATGCCGAGGTCGGCGAGCGCAAGCGGGCTGCCGAGCTGACGATGACCGTGATGATGGCGCCTTCCATGCTTGGCATCCTCACCGATATTCTCGGTATCGTCGTCGTCTGCGCCGCGCCGATTCCGGCGATGGTCCGCCACGCCGTCTTCTGCGGCATGTGGGCGGTATGGCTGATTCCGACCGGCATGGTGCTGATCTCCCTGCTGCTGGCCACGCTGCCGCCGCCGGCCAACATCAAGAAGCTGGTCAACCACGATCAGCAGCAGGGTGGCCTGCACAATCGCCTGCAGACCGTGCTGGCCTTCATCGCCAGCCTGGCGACCGGGCGCCGGGCACGCTTGACCTCGATCGTCGTGATTGCTGCCAGCATCGTGACGATCTATCTCTCGTCACAGATCAAGGTCGGCAATCCGGTGGAGGGTTCCAACCTGTTCTGGGAGGATTCCGAGTTCAATACCTCGGTGCGCGCCATCAACGCCAACTTCCCTGGCGTCAACACGCTGGAGATCGTGCTGGAGGCCAAGGACCCGAACAAGCCGGACTGGACCGCGCAGCGCGTCGATACGGTGTTCACGATGATGCAATTGCAGTCGCTGATGGAACATGGCGACGCGCCGCCCCGAGCAACCTTGTCGTTCGCGGATTACCTGAGCGAGTCGAATCGGTTGTTCAACGGCGGCGATCCGCGCTGGTCGCAGATCGATCCACTCGAACGCCGCGTCAGCGCCGCGGCGGTCAGCGCCATGATGGGCTCCAGTGCCAAGAACTTCGGCCATGTCATCGACTCCAGCATGCAGCACGCCACGGTGTCGCTCTGGTACAAGGACAACAAGCAGGAAACCGTGGATGCCGCCCTCGCCGCCGCGCGCCAGGCGGTTGCGCAGGTCGGCGAAGATCACCCGGAATTCCGCGTGCGCCTGGCTACCGGCACGATCGCGCTACAGGAGGCGGTCAACCGCGTCATCGCCCGCTACGAGTGGATGGTGATCCTGGTCGTCAATCTCTTCATCTTCCTGCTGTGCAGCACAGCCTATCGCTCCGCGGTCGCCGGGATCCTGCTGCTGGTCCCGGTCAACCTGGCCAACGAGGCCCTGAAGGCGGCGATGCACCTGCTGGGCGTCGGCCTCGATGTGAATTCCATGATCGTGGCCGCAATCGGCGTCGGTGTCGGCATCGACTACGGCATCTACCTGCTGTCACGCATCTGCGAGGAACTGCAGGCTTGCGGTGGTGACTGGTCGCGAGCAATCGATGCTGCCCTGCGCACGACCGGCAAGGCCATCCTCTTCACCGCCACCATCATGGCGCTTGGCATTCTGCCGTGGTATCTGATGTCGGACCTTAAGTTCGTCGCCGACATGGGTCTTCTGCTAATCGCCATCATGTCGATCAACATGGTGCTGTCCCTGCTGGTGCTGCCGCTGCTGGTCTGGTGGGTCAAGCCCAGCTTCGCCTTGCGCAGCAATACCATCGTCGGCGAAGGCCCGCTCGACCCCTCCCTGCTAAGGCCTTGAGGCACACCAGGCCATCGCCTGGACGATCTCCGGTCCTGGTCAGGTTCCGAAAACAAACGCCGGCCTCGCGCCGGCGTTCTTTCGTGGCCGCCATGCCGTTACATCTCTGCACCGAGGCTGCGGGCCCGGCATGCCCCAACCGCCATGCGGGCATGCGGAAGCGCGGCTTTTCACGAGCAAGGCGGTGGACAAAAGAAAAGGCCCGCGGCTTTCGCCGCGGACCATTTGGTACAGCCTCCAATAGATCTGCTTAGCCGCCGGCGAAGGGATCGCCCGACGGCACCGCGGATGGATCGCCAGCCGGCACCGCCGCCGGTTCGGCTGCCGGAGCCGGCGCCGGCTCGGCCGTCACGGGCGCGGGCTCCGCAGCCGGCGCCGGTTCGCTCGGCGCGGCGGCGGCAGGAGCGTCGTACGAAGGCGGTGCCGCGTCCTGCTCAGCAAGCGGTGCTTGCTTGGCCATCTTCGCTGCCTTGGGCACCGACAGCGGCGTCGCAGGATCGATGATCTTGAGTTCGACGCGGCGATTCAGTTCGCGGCCCTCATCGGTCTCGTTGTCTGCCACCGGCTGGCTCTCGCCGTAGCCTGCAGCGTTCATGCGATCACCCGCGACACCCTTGCCGATGATGTACTTGCGCACGCTGACGGCGCGGCGTTCGGACAGCTTCTGGTTGTACTCGTCGCTACCCTTGGCATCGGTATGGCCGCCGATCTCGACGTGGATGTCCGCTGCGCGCGTCATCGCATCGGAAACACCGTCGAGCACCGCCTTGGCGTCCGGGGTCAGCGTCGACTGGTCGAACAGGAAGTGCACGTTCTTCAGCACCACCTTGTCACCGACCTTGCACTGCGCCAGATCCGGCAAGCTGCCGTCCTCGCCGACCGCACAAGGCTGCGGCAGCGGGCAACCCTTCTCGTCGACCTGCGTGCCGGCGGGAGTATTCGGGCACTGATCGGCGTCGTCGTTGACGCCATCGCCATCGCTGTCGGCGACCGGCGCCACCACTTCAACCGGGGCTTCCTCAGCCGGCGGAACCTTAGAGCTCTTGCCGAACGGATAGATCAAACCGACCGACAAAACGGTGTCGTAGAAATTCTCGCTGCGATCAGCATTGGCCTGCTCGATCTGCTCGCGCGCTTCGAGACGGATGCTGCCGTCGTTCAGCCAGTTGAACGGTCCGAGCAAGTAACCGACGCCGAAATTGAACAAGGTGCCGTCGCGGGTCCGCTTCTCCTCACCGGCGAACTGCGCATCGCGCGTGCCGTAGGCAATACCCGCCAGGCCGTAGACGCCGTTGAGGAAGTTGGGAAAGATCAGGGCGTTGGCGCCATATCCCTGCAGATTCACCGTGCCATCGTCACCATTGCCTGCATGCGTGTAGCTGCCGAACAGTTCGAGCGCCAGGCGGTCCGTCATCTGCTTGCCAAACGCCAGCGTGCCACCGAGACCGTCGTCCGTGTAGCGGCTCTTGTCCATGAGTGAGTAGTTGAACATCGGCGACACGTAGTAGCGGTTGTCCAGCGCCTCGCGAGAACTCAGCTTCTCCGCGGACTCGCTGTCCTGCGCCCAAGCAACCGACCCCAACTGCACTGCCATCAGGCTCAAAGCCCATGCGGTTTTTTTGAACATCACAATCTCCTCATCTCCCGGAAAAAAAGAACCCCGCCGGCGACGCTGCCAACGGGGCCCTGATTGACTCTAGACGCTAGTTATTCCCCTGCACTCCACCACTGCATCAAGCGGGCTTGCCATCAGCCGGCGGATCCATGAACTGCGACAAGTCGATGTTTTCGCCCACTGCCAGATCCTCGCGGGAAGCGAATTTCGGCTTGAACAGATAGCAGACCAGCGGCAGCACGACCAGTGACAGCGCCATGTTGATCAGCATGATGGCGATCAGCAGCATGCCCATGTCGGCCATGAACTTCAGGTCGGACAGGAAGTACCAGGGCACGATACCGACCAGCATGATCGTCGCGGTGAACAGGATCGCCTTGCCAGTGGTCGTCAGCGCCACGGTGATGGCCTTCTCCCAGCTCTTGCCGTGAGCGGTGAACTCTTCGACGATGCGCGACAGCATGTAGATGCCGTAGTCGATACCCACGCCGACGCCCATGACCGCGACGATGACGGCGTTGATGTCCAGACCGATGCCGAGATTCTTCATCATCGCCATCAGCAGGAAGTTCGACAGGTTGACCGGGATCAGCAGCAGCAAGGAGGCGACGATCGACTTGTAGGCATAAGCCGAGATCACCATGATCGCCAGATTGACCAGGCCAACGATCAGCCAGTGGTAGCGGTGAACGACGTTGTTCATCGCCTGCTGCAGCGCGATCGAGCCGGACGCCATGCGGACGCGGAAGCGCTCGTGGTCGGCGCCGACGATGTCAACCGCGCGCTGTGCACTCTTGAGTGCCGCGTCGACCGTCTCCTGCTTGTTGTCCGCGTACCAGAGCGAGATCGTCGAGTTCTGGAACTCGAAGTCGACGACGTTGCTGAAGTTCAGCGGGTTGGAGCCGAAGACCACCGCATTGGCCGCACCCAGCACGCCCTGCACCGTCGGATCGAGCGGCAGGAAGCGCGGATCACCGCCGGCGAACAGACGGTTGGCTTCCATCATGTAGTCGACCAGCGACAGCGTCGCGCGCGGCGGCAGATCCGGATCGTTCTCGACGATGTGCTGAACCTGCGAGGCGAGCACCGCCACTTCCGGCGAACGTGCCAGACGCGCGTTCGGGTCCATCTCCTTGGCCTCGATAATGAGTTCAAGGGTGTTCATGCCGGGGAAATGCGCGTTGATGGCACGCACCGCCGTGTTGAACTCGGAGTCGTCCCACAGGAAGACGCTGCCCTCGGTCGGGTTGCCGATCTTGATCGTGAACGCCTCATAGGCGGCCCAGATGCCGACGACGATGGTGACTGCCGTCGTGTAGCGCGCCGCCTTGCCGAACGTCAGCTTGGCGACCTGCGCCAGGACTTTCTTCTGGAACAGGTGAATGCCCGATTCCTTCTCCGCACCGCCGGCGATGCTCTCGAAATTCTTCGGAATCGGCAGGTACGACAGCATGATCGAGATCAGATACACGCCGGTCGGGATGATGAAGAACGCCCAGGCGCCGCAGAACAGCGCATGGTTGATCATCGTCTCGATCGGAGCGATCGCGATGAAGATGATGCCGAACACATCGGTGAAGATGCCGAGGATCGACGGCGCCATCATCACGCCCATGGTGATTTCGGCGGCCTTACGCTTGTTCTTCAGATGCGCCAGGATTTCGTAGTAGCGCTCGGTGAACTGAATGCAATGCGAGAACGTACGAGCCACCAGCAGCAGCGGCACGATCATCAGCAACGGCTCGATCGGCCGACCCAGCCAGCCAATGAAGCCGAAGCCCCAGATCGCCGCCATACCGGCGCAGACAATCGGCGTGACCACGCCGGCGATGTTGCGCATGTAGAGGATCAGCGAAACCGTCAGCAGGCCCAGCGTGATGCCGAAGATCGCGTAGGTCTGCTTCTGCAGCTTGTAGACCCAACCGGTCAGCGCCGGCATGCCGGCCAGATGAACCTCGTGCTGGGCATCGCGCTCGCGCTCGACCATCTTCTGAGCGAAGTTGAAGGCTTCGTCGTACTGGATCGAATCCAGGAAGGTGGCATTGATCAGTGTCGCCGTGCCATCGTCGGCGACATAGAACTTGCGTGCATTGGGCGAACGCTCGACCGCACGACGGAAGCGCTCGACCTCCTCGTCGGTCGCCGGCGGATGGTCATCCATCAGCGGGCGCATGTCGACGCCGAACGGCGTGGCGTCCGCGTAGCGCAGCTTTTCGGTTGCGATTGAAACCACCTGGTCATGGTCGACATAAGGCGCGAGGTCGATCTCGCGCGTCATGTTGAAAACCTTCGCCAGCGTTTCCTTGTTGTAGATGTCACCCGACTTGGTCTTGACCATGATCGACATGGTCAGAGGATTGCCGAAGTTCGGGTGATCGAAATACACCTGGACGAACGGGTCGTCGTGTGGCAGCAGATCCTTGAAGATCGTCTTGATCTGCACGCCAGGAATGCCGATCGCAAATGCGATCGTCACCACAATGAAAGCAATGGACACCATACCTCGGCGGTCCATGATCCATTGGGCTAGGCGGAAACGCATGGGTTGCTTGTTCATCGTCAGTCTTCAGTCCAGTACCGGTACATCGGCCGTTGTCAGCGGCATGTTTTAAAAAGAGCCAGCAACTGACGGAGGACAGTTGCTGGCAACTCGTCGGCTTCTAGGGCATTAAGAAGCGACGGGAGGAACGTAAGGCCCCAGTCTTTCCTTCCTTAGAACTGGTAGCCAATGCGGATTGCAACTTCATCCGCAAAATCGATCAACGAGAGCGTGTTCTTGTGCGCGTTGCCGCCCCACGCGTCGGCATTGATGTAGTTGTAGAACAGGTTGACGGTGATGTCGCCGCGCGGCTTCCACTGAATGCCCGGCTGAACCAGCACGCCGCCCTGCACGTCGATCAGCACCGCCGCACTCAGCTCCCAGATATAGGCCGGGAACGGCTGAAGCGCCGCCAGCACGACGTAGTTGGCATGCGCCACTCCTGGCACGATCTTCGGATTGGCATTGGACGGGACACTCTTGACCGACTGCACGCCCTGATCCGAATACTGCTCGCTGCCGTAGCCATCCAGGAGCAGACCGAACAAGTCGCTGCGCTTCTGCCACAGGTACTGGAACACCATGTAGGTGGCCGGGAACTCGGTCGAGAAGCGCTGGTACTTTTCCATCACCAGGCCGATCTGGACTTCGTCACGCTTGGTGAAATCCTGATCCAGCTCGATCGCGGTGAACACGCGTTCCGGCGTGTAGGTCGCTTCGACGTTGATCAGGATCTGGTCGAAGATCGAACCCGGTTCCGCCTCGGTCACATAACCGGCGCCGATTCCGAAGACGTTCTCCGCAAAGTACTTGCGCTCGATGTGGCCACCCAGACCCTCGCCCGCCATGAAGAAGGCGTCGAGCAGGTTGTTGGCGGCTTCAACGTTGTGGCCGAGGTTCTGCGCGAACAGCTGCTGCGCGGCGGTCGGGCCGTTCGGGTTGATGAAGTTCGGGTCTTCGCCGCTGAGGTGCTCTTCGATGACCGCGTTAGTGGCGTCGTAGCCGTCAAGACGGATATAGGTAGCGTCGAAGAACCACTCCTCCGCCGAGAACACGCCTGCCGGATGCACTTCGAAGGCCGTGTTCGACAGCGTCTTCGCGCAACCCGGATCGCCGTAAACGAGGCCGCAATAGCGGCCAAAGGCAAGACCCAGGACATTGCTGTCCGGCAGGCCCTTCTCGACCTGCGATGCGGTCCAGCGGATCGCGCCGAGCTGGTTGTAGCGACGGGTGTACATCGCCTGCGCGGTGTACTGGCCGAACTCGCCCTTGAAGCGGATACCGTAGTTCAGCTTCTCATCCATGTTGTCCTGGTAGTACCGGTCACGGAGGAAGAACGCCGACGGAATGACGTTGTACGGCGTGTTGATGTTGGTCAGCACGGTCGGGCGGAACTGCTGAATGAAGGCGTCGGCCGTGATCGTATCGGTGGCCTGATAGGTCAGGCGCAGACCCGGCGCCGACATGCGCTCGTCGGCATACTCTTCCAGACCGCGATCGATGATGAGATGGCGGCGCAGATCGAGACCGTTGGCGGTGTCCATCACGCGGAAGAACAGCAGCTGGCCCCAGGCGATCGTCTGATTACCCAGGCGCGCCGTCAGATTGCCGCTGTTGTACTGCAGGAAGAACGCCGGCAGATCGACCATGTAGTTCTTGTCCGACCACTCGAACAGGAACGGATTCTTCTTGCCTTCGATCGACAAGCCCATGTAGTTCGGCTTGCCGCGGTGGTTCTGGTCAGTACCACCCTGAATACCGCCATTGATGTTGGCGTAATCGCGCGCATCGAACTCGGAATAGCCCAGCTGACCCGGGTCATAGACGGCGCGGACGCGCGAGACCAGCGACCAGTCGCTGCCCCACGAAATCGTCGGCGTCGCCTCGAAGCGGAGCAGGTGATAGTTCATCGTCGGCTTTTCGGTCTTGACCGGTCGCGTTACCGTGTCCGCCGTACCGATGTAGTTGGTAACGCCGCGCTGCTGGAGCGGACCAATCGCCGAGAGATCGATACCAAGGAAGCCAAGCGCACCCGTCGGAGCCAGGATGTTATTGAGCGCAGACGGGGTCAGCGGCGTCGCCCAACCCACGACCGGATTGCCGGCCTGGCGATTGACCGGTGTATCGTTGAACGGATTGGTCGTGTGGTTCTGCGTATTTTGCCTGCCTGTCGTCTTGTAAGCCGCTTCCACACGCAGCAGGCCGTTCATCGAGAACGTGCCACCCAGGAAGTTACCTTCAGATGCCGCGTTGAAGTCTTCCTGCGCGTAAACATTCCCGCACGCCAATGCTGCGCACAAGGCAACAGGACAAAATTTGAATATGCCGGTACGGCTGATCATGACTCCCCTCCTCTCTGTCTCGCTGTCAATGCAAGTTCTGCGGCTATCAAACGCACCGCAGTCACTCACCAAAGCTCTACTTCGTTATGGAACAACCTGAATAATCCGGCCGGAGTGCCCGACCGCGATCACCGTTGCGCTGGCTCCCACTGCGCGCGGCGTCTGATACCAGGCGACGGGAATATCGATCTCGTTGACCGGCGTCCAGCTGGCGCCTGCGTTGTTGCTGATCAGCATCGCGCGCATGCCGGTGACGACCACACGTCCGCCCACGGCGATGTCCACGCCCAGAAGATTGGCCTCGGTGCCGGAGGTTTCGTCGGTCCACTTGCGGCCGCCGTCGACCGACTTGAGGATGCGCCCGCTCTGGCCCACTGCGAAGCCGATCGGCTTACCCTGGTCGTCCAGGCCCAGACGCAGTGCGAAGATGGATGACGCGCCCTCTTCTGCCGGATGCACGGGCTGCCAGGTCGAGCATCCATCGCTGGAGCGCAGGATCAGGCCGAATTCGCCGGCCGCGATGCACTGGTTGCTCTCACCCACCTGCACCGTGTAGATGTGCGGCTCAGCACCCGTCGGGATCAGCGACGGCCAGTCTGGCGCCGTCGAGGTCCAGGTTTTGCCGCCGTCGGACGACTTCAGCATCGTGCCGAATTCTCCGACCGCAGCCGCCGTACCCTGCGAGTTCACGCTGACCGAAAGCAGGCGTGATTTGGAACCGCTGTCCACCGCGGTCCATTGCCCGGCCGACTGCTCCACCAGCACCGTGCCAAGCTGGCCAACGGCAATGCCGTAGGATCCGCGACGATCGACGCCCAAGAGCGACAACTGCGTGGCTTTTTGCTCGACGCGCTTCCACGTCGCGCCGCCGTCCGTGGTCTCGGCGATGACCCCACCTGCGCCTACCGCCAAGCCTTTTTGACCTTCGAAGCTCAGGCCAAAAAACGCATCGTGGGGCGTGCCCGTGCCGATGATCTTGACCTGATTTGCTGCAGCGATCGCCGTACCCGCGGCAAGCACCGCCCCCAACGCCAGAATCTTGACTGCACCCTTCATTTGTTCTCTCTCGAACCCGTAACTTCCCGCTCCGGACTCCGGAGCGGGAAGCCACATTACGGCCGAAACGCTTTTGCGTTCTTAGTTTTTTACACCGCGCCGAGGCGCGCGATGGCCGCCTGCGTCAGGTACTTCTCGTACACCGCGTTCTCGTCCGGGAACTCGAACTGGGTGCGATAGCCGCCCTTGATCTCCTTCACCTGGGTCAGAAGGCTCATGCGCTTGGACTGGAAGTCCTGAATGTGCACGAAGGTCCACGACCAGTGCGGAGCGCCGTTCTTGTCGTTCCACGCGGCCTTGCCGTCGACCTTCTGGCCGAAGCAGCCTTCGACCTGCTTCCAGATCTGGCCACGACGGTCATAGGTGATGTAGCCGGCGAGCATGCCGTTGCGGACGTCCATCCACATGCGCTTCTTGCCGACCGGCGCGCGCGGATAACCCGTCGGCTCGGCTTCGACAACAATGGTCTCCGGGACCAGCTCCATCACCGTGTCCATGAAGGACTGACCCTTCGGACCGCCGTGACGACTGGTTTCCCAGTTCGGATGACGACCGCCGTACCAGTTGCCATTCATCGGCACCAGATGCGGTTCGCGACCGACGACCTTGTAGTTGCCCCAGGTCAGCATCGGATCGCCGGCGCCCCAGGCGTCGGAGAGGAACAGCGTGATGCCCGGAACGAGCGGCTCGAAGCGCTGGTTGGCGGGGAACTGACGAATGCGACGGAACTGCGGCAGGTAGCCATAGAGATCCGGCAGCTGGCGCTGGTCGTACTTCCACGGGCAGAGGAACGAGGCACCGGCCTGTTCGTTCGGCGCCGTGAACCAGACCGACTGGTAGCGCAGCATGTCCTTCTTGCCCTGGAACACCTTCTCCTTGCCGGTACGGGAGGTAGCGTTCAGCTCGACCCACGAGAAGTCGTAGGTGTAGGCCGGCGTACCATCCGGGTTGATGTCGAAGCTGCGGACCGCGTACTGCGAAACGTCGTGGCGGCCCCAGCTCAGGGTGATGTTGGCAACCGCTTCCTGCGCGGTCTTGGGGTCCGGGAACGGGTTGCCGCCGATCCACGGTCCGCCGGTAGCGGCTTCCACGACGTTGCCGTTGGCGTCGAACTTGGCCTTGCCGGCGTTGGCAAGCGTGGCCTTGTAATACTCCGACGGGAACAGCTTGCTCGGATCGGTCGTCGTCGGCCCGATCTTGATCTTGCGACCCTGCTTGAGGACCTGGTCGTACATGATCGGGTCCATCAGGTGCTTGACCGCCTCGACATTGGCCGAGGTGATGGTGTCGCCGACCTTGACCTTGCCCTTGGTATTGGCTTCGATCGAGATCAGTTCATCCGGGTAAGCCTTGGACACGTCGGCGCCCTTGGCAACGAGCGGCCAGAGAGGCGCGAGGACGCCGGTCGCCATGCTGCCCTTGGCCATCCGGTCCATGAATGTTCTGCGGCTGTAGTCGAAATCATATTTTTTGATGCGCATCGCAACTTCCTCCTGAGATACCGCCCGTTAATGGTTATTGGGAAAAGGTCTCGCGGCCGAGATGACCTGCCGCCTTTTCCAAGTGGCGTGTTCGTACAGTTTCTAGGGCGTACGGTACGCCGGCACACCTACTGCCGTCACGTGGTTTCGCTCGCCCAGAAGGCGAAGTTCAAACCTGACTGCAACCGCGAGGGGGATAACGGGGATCGAGAGCATCGTGCGCTCGCTGCTGCGGGCTTGGTACGACGGTGTGACTGCATCTCGACGGCTCTCCCCATGACAATAATTTTGTACCGCTTTTTATTTTTGTTATCCCACTTATGATATGGAACCATATCACCTACTTTGTGGGTGTCAAGTATTAATCCGCAACTCGTGGACAGAACCTCATTGCCGGCCGTGCACTTCAGCCGCCGCCCGCTGTTGTTATAGAACACTATAGAAATCTTGCGCAAGCTGAGCAGATCGCTGATCCCGCTGACGA
>CBINNP010000007.1:0-32658 GCA_966252075.1 uncultured Solimonas sp. | reverse complement strand
TCGCTGATCGACCAGCACTACAACCTGTATCGGACACAGCTGCGCAGCCAGTGCCCGAACAGCAACGGCGCGCCGATCACCGCCAGCACCACGGGCCTGGCGACGCTGGTCAAGAGCACCGCCGCGGTCGACGGCCCCAGCGAACTGGTGTCGATATCGGTGTCGAGCAAGGCGGCGGTGCTGCTGCGTCTCGACCCGCTGTAAGACGGCGGGCGCACGCCCGCATCCTGCAAGACACGGAGGTCTGCAGATGAGATGGATAGGGCTGATCCTGCTGGCGGTACTGGCGGCCTGCAGCAGTTCCGACGGCAGCGGCCCGGACAGCGGCGATTCCAAGTCCGGCAGCGGCAACTGGCCGGAACTCGACGCCACGCTCGACGGCTTCCTGACTCGTCCGGGCACCACCGTGTCCGGCTATACCTTCCTGCTGTTCGACCGCGAGCGCCTGATCTACAGCCGCGCCGGCGGCAAACAGACACTGGACAGCGTGCTGCCGATCGCCTCGGCGTCGAAGATGCCAGCCGCTGCGGCGATCCTGACGCTGGTCGATGCCGGCAAGCTCGACCTCGACGTACCGGTCGCGCAGTACATCCATGCCGCCGGTGATCCGATCCTGTGGCCGCCCGACAAGGCGGCGATCACCATGCGGATGCTGCTCAACCACAGTTCGGGCCTGCCGGGCGCGGGTGCCAGCCAGCCCAACTGCCTTGATCGCGTGCTGGCGCTGAGCCTGCAGCAATGCGCACAGATCATCGCGCTGACGCCGCTGGTATCGCTGCCGGGTGCGGCGTTCAATTACGGCGGCGCTGATTTTCAGATCGCCGGCTATGTGGCGACGCTGATCGCCGGGCAGAGCTGGCAAGACTTCTTCGCAGAGACGATCGGCGCGCCGCTGGGTCTGAGCCGCTTCACCTACGGTGATCCGCAAGCGGTGAGCAACCCGCGCATCGCCGGCGGCGCGTTCTCCGACGCCGGCGATTACCGCAAGATCCTGACGATGATCCTCAACGACGGCCGCGACGATGCCGGCCAGCCGGTGCTGTCGCACGCCGCCATCGCATTGATGAAGACCGATCAGGTCGACGGCCTGCCGATCCTGTTCGCGCCGTTCCTGCAGCAGGCGCGGCAGAACTTCGACGGCTACAGCTTCGGATTCTGGATCTCGGCGCCAGCCCAGCACCCTGGAAGCGCCGGCCCGGAACTCAGTGATCCCGGCCTGCTCGGCACCACGCCCTGGCTCGACGATGATCTCGGCTACGGCGCCGTGCTGCTGCTCGACGACCGTACGCGCGAAGGCCTGGAGATCTGGGACGCGGTGCGGCCGCTGATCATCCAGCGCCTGCGCTGAGACGCCCCGCGGCCCGGCGCGCATGGACATCGGCCTGATCTCCGATACGCACGGCTTGATCCGCGACGAGGCGCTGGCCGCGCTGGCCGGCAGCACGCTGATCCTGCATGCCGGCGACATCGGCGACGCCGCGGTGCTGGCCGCGCTGCGCGGCATCGCACCGGTCATCGCCGTGCGCGGCAACAACGACACCGCGCCCTGGGCGCAGGAGCTCGCCGAGCAGACGCGCGTGCCGTGCGGCGGCGTCGATATCGAACTGCTCCACGATCTCAAGCTGCTGCGCGCGCCGCCGGCCTTGCGGGTCGTCGTCAGCGGCCATACGCACCGCCCGAAGATCGAAACCCGCGACGGCGCGCTCTACATCAATCCCGGCAGCGCCGGCCCGCGCCGCTTCCAGCTGCCGATCAGCGTCGCCCGGCTGCAGATCGTGCGCGGCGAGCCGCGGGCAAGCTTGCTGACGCTGGGCTAGGCCTGTTAAGGCCATGGCCGCCGCTGTGTGCCACCGGCGTTGCGGCCCGGCAAGACGCAACAAGCGCCTACTCCGACTCCCCGCCGACCACCGCACGCTCGCCATCGCGTGGCTGCGGCTCGCGCACGAATCCGTAACGTTGCGGAACCTGCGCTGCATCGAGCCGCCGTACCGGCAGCCGCCGCGCGCCGTATTGCAGCTGCAGCGCCGTGTCGGCGCCCGAGGGCTGTGCCAGGGCCGCGGCCAGCTGCGTCTCGTCGACCGCATGGCCATCCTGCCGCAGCCGCGCCAGCGCCCAGTCGAGTTCGTTATCGGCGAGCAGCGCCGGCCCGTGTTCGGTCTCGATCAGCAGCGAACCTTCCTCGTCGAGCGCGACGGCGCGCGGCGCCTCGACGCCGCAGCCGGTATGCGTGCGCAGGTGCTCGCCGTCCGCCCACAGCACCAGCGGCGCGTAGGCCAGCTGCAGGTAGCCGCGCTGCGGGCCGTTCTGGAAGAACCAGCGCCCATGCTCGTCGCAGCCGTAGTTGCGGTTGAGCGTATCGATGATCTGCGGCCGCGAGATCGGCTCGCCGCGGATCAGCCAGCGGCCGCGACGGTCCAGCGCCAGCCAGCCGAACAAGGCCGGCACGTTCGGCCAGCGCGCCAGTGCCCGTTCCACCCAGCTTTCCACGATCGTCCTCCTTGGCGCAGCGCGGAACTGCGGGCGCTGCCGCACGTCTGATCTGATGGCGGGATTGTCCGCCGACAGCCGACGAGGAGTACAGCCATGGCCAGCAGCGAGCCGAGCCGACGACGCGGCGTTTGTCGAAGCGGTGCGACAGGCACTCGGCTGCAACCTCGACAGCGCGTGGCAGGCGCAGGCCGCGCCGCGAAGGCACGGACGCCGAATCGGTGGCCCGGTTCATCGGAAAGTGGGCAACGGCAGGTGTCGCCCTCGATGATCCGGACACCCCGCTGACAGAGCCGCCGACGCGGCCGGACGACGACGATCCACGCCCGCGCCGAGCCACGCCGCCATCTTCTTTTTGTCGCGCGCAGGCACGACACTCTGCGCCTGCTCACCCCTCATCGCTCATGCCGCACACGGCATGACCTCCTGCTTCGGAGCCTGCATGCTGCTCAAGCCGCTGTCGCCAGTCGATCAGATATTCCTGTGGCTGGAACGCCGCCACCAGCCGATGCACGTCGGCATGCTGGAGCTGCTGGCGCCGCCGGAAGGCGCGCCGGCCGATTGGCTGGCGCGGCAGGTCGACACGCTGCGCCTGGCCGCGCAGGCGGCGCCGCCGTACAACCAGCGCCTGCAACGCCGCTTCGGCAGCTGGTTCTGGACCGAGGACGAGCAGTTCGACCTCGACGCGCATTTCCGCTTCCTGTCGCTGCCCGGCCCCGGCCGCATCCGCGAGCTGCTGGCGCTGGTCTCGCAACTGCACAGCGCCCCGCTCGACCGCAGCCGGCCGCTATGGGAGTTCTACGTGATCGGCGGCGTCGACGGCGGCCGCTTCGCGATCTACATCAAGATCCACCATGCGATGGTCGACGGCATCGCCGCGATGCGCGTGCTGCGCCGCTCGATGAGCGAGGACCCGGCGGCCGGCCTGGTCGCGCCCTGGACGCTGGCACGCCGCGAGCGGCCGGCACCGCCGGTGGATGTCGCGCTCAGCACCACCGCAAAGCTGTTGTCGATCGCCCGCCAGCAGCTGGCGACGCTGCCGGCGGTGACGCGCGAGCTGGCGCGCACCGTCCGCGATGGCCGCCACAACCCGGACCACGTGTCGGCCTTCCAGGCACCGCGCAGCCTGCTCAACCAGCCGATCACCGGCTCGCGTCGTTTCGCCGCACAGTCTTACGAGATCCGTCGCCTGCGCGGCGCGATGAAACAGCATCACGCCAGCCTCAATGACATCGTGCTGGCAATGTGTGCGTCGGCGCTGCGCCGATACCTGCAGGATCTGGAGGCGCTGCCGGAAAAGCCGCTGATCGCGATGGTGCCGCTGTCGCTGCGCCGCGACGAGTCCGAGGAAGGCAATCAGATCGCCATGGTGCTGGCCAATCTCGGCACCCATCTCGACGACCCGCAGGCGCGGCTGGAAACCATCAAGGGCTCGATGCTCGAAGCCAAGCGGCGCTACCAGCGGCTAGGCCCGGCGGCAACATTGAACTACGTGGCGGCGGTGATGGCGCCCAGCGGCCTCAACATCGCCACCGGCCTGGCGCCGCGCTGGCAGTCGTTCAACGTCATCATCTCCAATGTGCCCGGCCCCAAGCGGCCGCTATATTTCAATGGCGCACGGCTGCAGGGCCTGTACCCGGTCTCGGTGATCACGGACGGCCTGGCGCTCAACATCACCCTGACCTCCTACGTCGACCACATCGAGTTCGGCGTGATCGCCTGCCGCCGCACGCTGCCGGGTGTGCAGCACCTGCTGAAGTACTTCGAGGCCGGCTTGCGCGAGCTGGAAGTGGCGGACGCCGAAGGGCCGGCTCCGAGCGCCCCGCTCCCCGCCCGCAAGCGCCGGCGGCCGCTGCGCTCGTCCTGAATCCGGCAGCCCGGGAGACGCAAGGCGCGCGCGCGGTGACTGGCCGGGGCAGCGCAATGACAAATCACGACAAAATGTCCGCTGGGTACTGCACGCGCGCCGATTATTTAAGTAAGCTAAGGGTCATGAGTAAGACTCATCAACCCGCCAGCAGCATCAATCTCCTGATGGAGGTCGGCCGGCTGTTCCGCGAGGACTTCCGCCGCCGCGCCCAGCATCTGAAGCTGACTCACGCGCAAACCTCGGCGCTCGGCTTCCTGGCCGGCCAGCCCGGGCTGACGCAGACTGCGCTGGCGGAACGGCTGGAAGTGCACCCGGTCACCGTCACGCAAATGGTCGACCGTCTCAGCAAGGCCGGCTGGGTGCGCCGCCAGACGCATGAGGACGACCGCCGCGCGCTGCGCCTGTACATCACCGAGCGCGCCGACCCGATACTGAGTGAGGCTTCGTCGATTGCCGCCCAGGCCCGCGAGAACGCTCTGCGCGGCCTGTCTGCCACCGACCGCGCCACGCTGGAATCCTTGCTGGCACGCGTCAAGGGCAATCTGTCGGAAATGAGCGACGGCACCTGAAAGACCCGCCCGGCATTCGAGCGCGTTCGAGCGTTCACGCTTGCAACGAAAAAGGCCCCGCGATGCGGGGCCTTTTTTATTGCACACGTCGCTTTAGTGCAGGCTGGGGACCGGCGGCGCCTCCTCAGCCGGCGCATCGGTGCCTGGCTTGTGCTGATGCGTCGCCGCCAGGAAGCGATACATGGCCGGCACCACGAACAGCGTGAACAAGGTGCCGATCGACAGGCCGGTAAAGACGACCAGGCCGATGTGATTGCGGCCTACTGCGCCCGCGCCGCCTGCCAGCACCAGCGGCAGTACGCCGAGCGCCATCGCCGCCGTGGTCATGATGATGGGCCGCAGCCGGATCACCGCCGCCTCCTCGATCGCCTGCAGCTTGCTCATGCCCTGCTGCTGCAGCTCGTTGGCGAACTGCACGATCAGGATGCCGTGCTTGGAGATCAGGCCGATCAGCGTCACCAGGCCCACCTGCGTGTAGATGTTCAGCGTTGCGTTCATCACGCCGAGGAACACGAAGATCATCGCGCCGAAGATCGCCATCGGCACCGACATGATGACGATCAGCGGATCGACGAAGCTCTCGAACTGGGCGGCGAGGGCCAGGTAGATGATGATCAGCGCGAAGATCATCGTGATCAGGAATGCACCGGACTCGTTGATGTACTGCCGAGACTCGCCGGCGTAGTCGATCGTGTAGCCCTGCGGCAGCTCGGTGGCGGCGATGTCGCGCAAGGTCTGCAGCGCCTCACCCTGCGTGCCGTTGAAGACGCCGCCGATGGTCGCCGCGTTGAGCTGCTGGAAGTGCGGAATCGCCTGCGGGATCGTCTCGGTCTTGAAGGAGATCACCGTCGATGCCGGCACGCTCGCGCCGCCCGGCGTGTTGATGTAGTAGTTGGCGAGCTGGTCGGGATTCAGGCGGCTGGCGCGCTCGACCTGCGGGATCACCTTGTAAGAACGGCCCGAGATACTGAAGTAGTTGACGTAGCCACCGCCGAGCATCGCGCCCAGCGAGGCGCCGATGTCCTGCATCGACAGTCCCATCAGCGCCGCCTTGTCGCGATCGACCGAGACCACCGTCTGCGGCGCGTCGTACTTGAGGTCGTTGTCGAGCACCCAGAACTTGCCGGTCGCCTGCGCCTTGCGCATCAGCGATTCGGACACCTGGTAGAGATTGGCGAACGGCTCGGTGGTCTTGATGACGAACTGCACCGGCAGGCCACCGCCGGAACCCGGCAGCGGCGGAATCGGGAACGCGAAGATGTTGGCGCCGGCAATGCTCTGCAGCTTGCCTTGGAGCTCGGTCTGCACCTCGGCCATGCTGCGCTCGCGCTGGTCCCAGGGCCGCGAGATGAACACCGTGATCGCCTGGTTGGGCGCTGGCATGCCGTTGATCTGCACCAGGTGATCGAACTCCGGCAGCTTCGACGAGATGTTGAAGATCTCCTGGCCGAACAGTTCGAGCTGGTCGATGTTGGCGGTCGGCGCGGTCTGCGTCAGCGCCAGGAAGGCGCTCTGGTCCTCCGCCGGCGCCAGCTCCTGCTGCGTCATCTTCACCATCACGAAGATCAGGCCGATGATGACGAAGCCGAACACCACGACCGTCGGCCACACGCCCAGCGTGCCGCGCAGCACGCGGCGGTAGACGTTGGACAGCCGGTCCATGTTGTGGTCGATCAGCCGGACCAGCTTGCTCTCGTGCTGGTCCTCGCGGAAGAACTTCGAGCACAACATCGGCGACAGCGTCAGCGCGACGATCGCCGAGACGCCGACGGCGCCGGCCAGCGTGAAGGCGAACTCCGAGAACAGCACGCCGGTCAGGCCGCCCTGGAAACCGATCGGCAGGTAGACCGCGATCAGCACGACTGAAATCGCGATGACCGGCCCCGCCAGTTCGCGCGTCGCCACCAGTGCCGCCTCGAACGGTTTCTTGCCCATCTTCATGTGGCGGTCGACGTTCTCGACGATGATGATCGCGTCGTCGACCACCAGCCCGATCGCCAGCACCAGGGCCAGCAGCGTCAGCAGGTTGATCGAGTAGCCCATCAGCAGCATCACGAACAGGCCACCGATCAGCGACAGCGGCATCGCCAAGGTCGGGATGATCACCGACCGCAAGGAGCCGAGGAACATGAAGATGACGACGGTGACGATGACTAGCGCCTCGATCAGCGTCTTGAGCACCTCGTCGATGGCGCTCTGGATGTATTCGCTGGCGTCGTAGCCGATGAAGCCTTCCAGGCCCGCCGGAAGCTGCGCCTGGATCTCCGGGAAGATCTCGCGCACGCCCTTCATCACGTCCAGCACGTTGGCGTCGGGCGCGATGTTGACGGCGATGTAGACGGCGTTCTTGCCGTCGTAGGCCACCGACATGTCGTAGCTCTCGCCGCCCAGCGAAACGGTGGCGACGTCGCTGAGCCGCACCAGGCCGCCACCGTCCTGCTTGACGGTGAGATTGCGGAACTCCTCCAGCGAGTGCAGGTCGGTGCCGGCCGTCATGTTGACGGTGATCATCTGGCCGCGCGTCTTGCCGATCGCCGCCAGATAATTGTTGCTGGCCAGCGCCGTGTAGACGTCCTGGGCGCTGACCTTGCGCGCCGCCAGCCGCGCCGGATCGAGCCAGGCGCGCAGCGCGAAGGTGCGGCCTCCGAAGATCTCGGCGCGCTGCACACCCGGCACCGTCTGCAGCTTGGGCTGCACGACACGGATCAGGTAATCGGTGATCTGGTTGTTCTCCAGCGTGTCGCTGTAGAACGAGATGTACGCCGAAGCCTGGGTATCACCGGTGGCCAGCGTGATCGTCGGCTGCTGCGTCTGTTCAGGCAGCTGGTTGAGCACCGAATTGACCTTGCTGCTGATCTCGGTCAGCGCGGCATTGCCGCTGTGATCGAGGCGCAGGTGCGCGGTGATCGTCGACACGCCGCTCGAGCTGACCGAGGTCATGTAGTCGATGCCCTGCGCCTGCGCGATCGCCGCTTCCAGCGGCGTCGTGATGAAGCCGGCGACCACTTCCGGACTGGCGCCGTAGTAGACGGTGGTGATGGTGACCGTCGCGGTCTCGATCTCCGGAAACTGGCGGATCGGCAGCGAGCTCATCGAGCGCAGGCCGAGCACCAGGATCACGAGGCTGACGACCGTCGCGAGTACCGGCTTGCGGATGAAGATGTCGGTGAAGTTCATGCCCTGCTCCGTGGCAGCTGGCGATGCGCCGAGGCGCTTATTCGTTTTCCGGCTTCGGTGCCGATTCGTTCGGCATCTGCAGCGCGTTGTTGATCACCACGACGCTGCCGTTCTTGAGCTTGAGCTGGCCACTGGTGACGACTTCCTGGCCGGCCTTGAGACCTTCGACGATGGCGATCTGATCGCCACGCGTCGGCCCCACCTTGACGAACACCTGGCGCGCGACGAGCGCGTTGGGGTCGGCCGGCGGCGCTTCCGCGGCAGCGGCCTTCTTGCCGTCGCCGGCGTTGAGCTTGGCGTTGGCGCTGTCGATCGCCTCGGAGTCGCGCAGCGCCACCGGCTTGTTGTCCGGCACCTGCTCCTGCTGGCCGCGCGGCACCACCACGTACACGGTCTCGCCGTACGGATTGAACGACACCGCCGTCTGCGGCAGCGTCAGGTAGTGCTTGGCAGCGCCCGCCGTCAGCGTGACATTGGCGAACATGCCGGGCAGCAGGCGCTTCTGCGGATTGCGGATCGTCGCCTGCACCTGCACGTTGCGGGTCGAAGGATCGATCACCGGATCCAGCGCGCTGATCTCGCCTTCGAAGCGTTCGCCCGGGTAGGCATCGGTGCTGATCTGCACCGCACCGCCGCTCTTCAGCACGGCGATCTCCTGCTGCGGCAGCGTGAAGTCGACGTAGATCGGATCGAGCTGGGTCAGCGTGACGATCGGGTCGCCGGCGTTGAGATACTGACCGCGATTGATCGTGCTGATGCCGAGTTGGCCGTCGAACGGCGCGCGGATGGTCTTCTTGGCCAGTTGCGCCTCGGCTTGCGCCAGCTGCGCCTCGGCCTGCGCGAGCTGCGCCTTGTCGGTGTCCAGCTGCGCCTGCGAGATCGCCTCGGCCTCGAACTGCTTGCCGCTGCGCTCGGCATTGGTCTTGGCCAGATCACGTGCGGCGCGCAGCGCGCGCACGCTGGCGGCATCGGCGTCATCGATCAGCTTGAGTACCACCTCGCCCGCCTTGATCGCGCTGCCGGAGCGATACGAGGCCTGCGCGACCAGGCCGCCGACTTCGGTCGACAGTGTGGCGCCGCGCACCGCGCGCAGGCTGCCGACGGCGCTCAGCGTCGTCGCCCATTCCTGGTCGGAGACCTTCTGCGTGGACACCGTGAACTTCGGCTCGCCCTGCGCCTTGAAGCCCTGGATCATCTGATAGATGCCGAAGGCCTTGAGGCCGCCGAGCACCGCGACCAGTGCGATGACGATCAATGCCAGATAGATCCAACGCTTCATGAAAAAGCTCCCCCTGCTGCGAATCGCTTGCGGGTCCTGCGACCCAATGGTTTCTTACTGCGCCGAGACCACGGCGGTGGACGCGGCGTCGCGGTTCCACCAACCGCCGCCAAGCGCCTGGAACAGCGCCGCGGTATCGGTGTAGCGCGCCGCCTGCGCGTTGATGAAGTTGATGCGCGCCTGCAGCTGCTGGCGCTGCGCGTCGAGCACGTTGAGATACCCGACGGCGCCGGCGCGGTACGACTTCTGCACCAGATCCAGGTTCTTCTCGGCGCTGACAAAGGCGCTGTGCCGCGCCTGCAGCGCCTGCGCATCGTTGTCGAGCGCATAGAGGCTGTTGGCGACGTTGGCGAAAGACTCCAGCACCACCTGCTGATAATTGGCGGCAGCGGCGTCATAGGCAGCGATCGCGGCACGGCGCCGCGAGCGCAGCTCGCCGCCGCGGAAGATCGGCGCGGCAAGGCCGCCGGACACGCTCCAGATTTCGTTGGCGGCCTTGAACAGATCGCCGCCGTTGCCGCCGGCCTGGCTGCCGTAGCTGCCGGTGATCGTCAGGCTCGGGAACATGTTGGCGGTGGCCACGCCAACGTTGGCGGACGCCACATGCAGCTGGGCTTCGGCAGCGCGGATGTCCGGACGCTGGCGCGCCAGCTGCGAGGGCACCGACAAGGGAATTTCCTGCGGCAGCTGCAGCGCCGCCAGGTCCAGGGTCGAGGCTTCCTGCTCCGACGGCAGCTGGCCGAGGTAGACGGCGAGCTGGTTGCGCACCTGCGCGAGCTGCTGGCGCAGCGCCGGCAGGGTCGCCCGCGTGGTCTCCAGCTGCGTGCGCGCCGACAGCACGTCGGCCTGCGCGATCGCGCCCAGCTCGAACTGCTTGTCGGTGATGCGCATCTGCTCTTCGAGCGACTTGAGGATGTCCTCGGTGGCCGCCACCTGCGTCTGCAGCGAGGCTTCCTGCACGCTGGCGGTGACGACGTTGGCGGCCAGCGTCAGCCAGGTCGCCTCCAGCTGGAACTGCTCGACTTCCGCCGCGGCGCGCTGCGCCTCGACACTGCGGCGCACGCCGCCGAACAGGTCCAGCGTATAGCCGACGTCGACCGAAGCCCCGTAGAGGTTGTAGATGAAGCTGGACGGCGCGCCGCCGCCGAGCGCGCCGAATGCCGCGGTGGTGGTTTTCTGCCGCGAGGCACTGCCGTTGGCACTGACGCTCGGCCAGTAGCCGCCGGCGGCGGCATTGGCGTTCTCGCGGGCCTGACGCAACGACGCCTGCGCACCCAGGAGCGTCGGGCTGTGCGCAAAGGCACGCTCGATGCGCTGCGTGATCAGCGGCGAGCCGAACAGCTGCCACCACTGTGCAGGGATGTCGGCGCCCGGCTTGAGCGTCTGCGCCTCGCCGCCGGCGGTCGCCGTCGCCGCGGTCTTTTCCGGCAGCGCGCTGGCGGTATAGCGCTCGGTCTTGGGCGCGTCCGGCGACTTGAAGTCGGGGCCGACGGCGCAGGCCGACAGCACCGTCGTCAGCGCCGCCGACACCGCGAGCGCAAATGCCTTGCGTACCGGCGAGGCAGCGACGCCGGTGCGCGGCTGTCCCGCCTTCTCAAGCTTCTGGGCCTTCATCGAGAACCTCCCTGCAAATCCGCTCGTAGAGCGCGTCCAGCGCCCGGGAATCCGCTACATCGAGCAGGGGCTTCCAACCCATGCCGTTCAACAATGCATTGCAATGCCTCAGCAGCAGGCGGTACGGGTCCCCGGCCACGCGCTGCTGCTCCAGCAGGCCGGCGGTGTGGGTGATCATGTGCATCCCCGACACCATCGACCACGGTCCCAGGCAGACCTCCGCCGGGTTCAGCCCGCCGGGTTCCAGATCGCCGTTGTCGATCGCGTCCATCACCACGCCACGCGTCAGCTCGCCGAGCGGCTGGCAGGTATCGAGGAATACCTGTCGCCGCGTCTCCGGTGCCGCCTCCCATACCACCTCGGTCATCGCAAACTGGATCAGCCGGAAGCTGTCCGGATTGCGACGCACGTAGTAGGCGTCGGCGGCGGCAAAGCCGAGCATCCGCTCGCGCGTACTGCCCGCCCAGTCATAGACGCGCCGAAACAGCCTTTCCCGCTCCTGCACGCATTCAGCCGCCAGTGCGACCAGCAGGTCTTCCTTGGAAACGAAATGCTGGTACAGCGTGCCTACGGCGTAATCGCATTTCTCGGCGATGCGGCACATCTGCAGGCTGAGCAGGCCGTCTTCACTGATCAGGCCACGAGTTGCGGACAAAAAGCGCAATTCCCGTTCGGCCAGCTCACGGCGCCGCCGCTCCTGAGTCGACATGAATCCCCGCTGGATACCACCAAATGAACAAGGCGCGCATCTTGAATCGAATTCATAAAATGAGCAACGATCAAAATTCCTACGCCCGCGGCTGCGAATTTCCTGCACGCCGACCGTATGCCGGTTTCATGAACAACGGGTGGCGATCTCGGCGAAAACAAAAAAGCCCTCCCAAGCAATGGCTTGAGAGGGCTCTTACAGCATCCGGCGGGCCGGCGAGGCGGCCTTAAGACATTTGTGCGGTCACTGGCGTCGGCGCAAAGGCTCGCGACAGACCGCATGGCGCGGCATGCCAGGCCTGCCGAGAGACCTTAGACGCCTTCCTCGGCCGCCTGGCGGCGGCGCCCGGCTCAGACGCCGACGGTGGCAGCCTGCCCGACCAGGGCGCCCGGCGCGTTCTGCCAGTCCGGCCAGCCGGCCTCGGCATTCTGGCGTGCTGCACGGGCACGCTCTTCGGTAGTGGCGAATTCAAGATCCCAGCGCTTCAGCGCCGGCTTGATGATCAGGCCGTGCCACAGTGGTGGCACCAGCGCCGTGAGGAAGCAGACGAACACGCTCGGCATGATGATGCCTTCACGATGCGGCGCCAGCTTGTAGTACTCCTGATACGAGTTCAGGTGGTGATCGGCGTGGTTGGTGATCTCGAACGCGCAGGTGCGCGAGAACCAGCCGAGATGATTCCAGACGTGACGACGGCCAATCGGCGCGCCTTTGACGCGGATCAGGCCGTAATGCTGGAAGTAGTTGAACGACTCCACCCAGCAGCGCGCGACGATCTGCGCCGCGAACGCCAGACCGACCGCAAGCCAGCCACCGATCGCAAAGATCGCCGCATGGAACAGCGCCAGCGCCAGCAATGCGCGGTAGCCACGATGGCGAATGTTCCACGCGCTCATGCCGCGCTTGCGCAGCGCGCGGCCTTCCATCTTCTGCGCGAACAGGGTGCTGTGCACCAGCGAGCGGCCGGTGAAGGTATACAGATCCAGGCCGCGTTTGGCGGTATCGCCATCTTCCTCGGTGGCGACATCGATGTGATGATTGATCACGTGGCCGATGTCGCGCGTGCAATCCAGATAGCACAACTGCACGTAATGACCGACGAAGCGCGAGAGCGGACTGCGCATGTGGTAGAGCTCATGCGAGGCCGGCACCAGCGGCACCACGCCCAGCCAGGCCACGCTCAGCACGGCGCCGAGCATCTGCCAGCCGCTGAGTTCGTACGTCGCCACGGTCCAGGCCAGCACGAAATACTGCGCCAGCGGGCCGACCGAGCAGATCCACACGGGAATGTTGGCCAGCAAGGCATTCGACATCCGCCGCTGGCTGAGATCGACGCCAACGATCGTGTCCAGCAGTGCCAGGATCGGAAAGCTCGCGATGCCGATCCATACGAAATTGCCACCCGCGAGCAGCCCCGCAATGCTGGCCGCCAGAACGGCGACCGGCGTCCAATACTTCAGATAGTCCATGTCTCTCCTCCGCTTCGAATATTGATCAACCGCCGCATCCGGCCCTGCCAGGGAGCGCCGCCACGCCAGTTGCATAACCTTATAATGCATAAACGTGTAGTTCAATTGTTTATTATGAGATAACTGACGAACGGTCTCCAAAGACCTGAGGGCAAGCAGGCACGCAGTGCATTAACATGTAGTTCGCCTGCCTTTGCGCATGGCATCGAACTGGTTTTATCCCTATGAAAATGCAGGAATTAGAACGCCGCACCGGCGTCAGCCGGCAGATGGTCCAGTTCTATCTGGCGCATGGCCTGCTTCCGGAGCCGCTGCGCCCCAAGCCCAATGTGGCGGTCTACAACGAGGAACACGTGCGGGCGATCGAGGCGATTCGCCGCCTGCAGACCGAAGGCCGATTGACGATTCAGGAGATCAAGCAGGCGCTGAGCGGCGTGGCCGCCAAGAGTCCCGGGCAGATGGCGGCGCTGCCGCATCTGGACGCCTTGTTCGCGGCTCGCGCCGGCGTCGATTCCAAGCTGGTACCGATCCGCTCGCTCGAGACCCGCAACCCGCGCGCCGCCGAAGATGCACAGCGCCTGATGGAGATCGGCGCGATCCAGATCCGCGCCGAAAGCGGCGAGCCGCATCTGTCGATGCTGGATGCGCAGATCGTTGCCACCTGGGGCGACATGCGGCTCGCCGGCTTCAACGAGGAGCGCGGCTTCGAACCGGAGATCGTGTCGATGTACATCAAGGCCGCGCGCGAGCTCGCTGCGGCCGAGATCGATCTCTTCAACTCGCGCATCGGCGCCGATGTGCCGGTCGAAAAGCGCGCGACGATGGCCGAGACGGCCAGCAAGCTGATGCTCAACGTCTTCACCGTGCTGCGCATGAAGGCGGAAATCGAAGCCTTCCGCCAGGCCGAGGAAAACGCTTCGGCCGCCTAGCGGCGACGCACGAAGCGCGCCGCGAAAAAGCCGTCGGTGCGGTGCCGGTGCGGCAGCAGCACCAGCTCGTCGCCGCGCAGGGCCAGGCCGCCGGTGGCCACGCCGCCCTGTTCGAGGGCCGCCGCCGCCGGCTCCATGGCAAACGCCGGCGCGCCGCCCAGCCAGGCAGCGACGACCGCCTGATTCTCGTCCGGCAGCACGCTGCAGGTGGCGTAGATCAGGCGTCCGCCCGGCCGCACCAGCCCGGCCGCGGCGCCGAGGATTTGCTGCTGCTGGACTGCCAGCGCGCCCAGATCCGGCACACGCAGGCGCAGATCCGGCTGGCGCCGCCAGGTACCGGAGCCTGAGCAGGGCGCGTCGACCAGCACCGCGTCGAAAGTGCCGGCCTGCTCGCGCAGCCAAGTCGCATCCGGCAGCGTTCGCGTGCGCACGATGTCCAGTCCGGCGCGGCGGGCACGTTCCGGCAGCCGCGCCAGCCGGCTGGCACTGATGTCCAGCGCCCACAGTTCCCCGCGGTTCTGCATCGAGGCGCCGAGCGCCAAGGTCTTGCCGCCGGCCCCGGCGCAGAAATCGGCGACCCGCTCGCCGCGGCGGGCGCCGACCAGCGCCGCAAGCAATTGACTGCCCTCGTCCTGTGGCTCGACCAGGCCATCGCGGTAGGCCCGCGTTGCCGCCAGCGGGCCGCGCTGCGGCAGGCGCAGTCCCCACGGCGACCACGGGGTGGGCGCGGCGGTGATGCCTTCCGCCTGCAGGGCCGCGAGCGCGGTTTCGCGATCGGTTTTCAGCAGGTTGACGCGCAGGTCGACGCTGGCCTCGGCGTTCAGGGCTGCTGCCAGCGCCCGGCCTTCGGCATCGCCGTAATGCTGCTGCCAGCGCGCCCACCACTGCGGTGGCACATTGGCGCCGGCCGCATCGCTCACGGCCGGCGCGGTGCGCAGCCGCTCGCTCAGCGCCACGGCGTCGATGCAGCCCAGGGTTTCCAGATGCGCGGCATCCACCAGACCGCGATCCAGGGCGTGCAGCGCCAGCAGCGTCTCCGGACGGTCGTCGGCTCCGGCCAGCTCGCGCAGGCGCATGGCGTCGCGCAGCACGCCGTAGATCAAAGTGTTGAGCTGGGCACGATCGCGCCCGCCCATTTCGCGGTGCTCGCGAAACCAGGTTTGCAGCGTTGCATCGGCGAGCTGCCGGTGATGCCAGATCGCCTCGAGCACCGCGATCGCCGCGCGCCAGTGCGCGTAGCGCAGCCGACGCCCGGCTGGCTCGGCACTCATGAGCGGGCCTCGGGCACGATCAAAAAACGACCGTTCATCGGCTGGCCACCACTATCCATTGTGTTTTGTCAATCCCGGTGACACGATCGGTCGTGGTCGGCAGCCACGGACAGGGGGTTCGCGGCGCCGCCTCATTTCGTCGTTTTGATAGGAGATCGTCATGGCTGCTGCCAAGAAAGCTGCGAAAAAGGCTGCTCCGAAGAAAGCCGCGAAGAAGAAGTAACGCCGAAGTATCCGGCCCGCTTTAATTGGGCGTGACGCCGCAAGCGTCACGCCCATTTTTTGTCAGCGCTTCAGCGCTCGCGCCAGACCGCCACGAGCAGCGCCGCCCAGCCGATCAGGAACAACAGCCCGCCGAACGGCGTCACCGCACCCAGCACGCGGACGCCGCTGAGGGCGAGCAGGTAGAGGCTGCCGGAAAACAGCAACACGCCGCCGGCGAAACAGGCACCAGCCACGGTCAGCGGCACGCTGGCCGATTGCCGCGCCCACAAGCCGATCAGCAGCAGGGCGCCGGCGTGATAGAACTGATACTCGACGCCGGTTTTCCACACCGCCAGCATCTCCGGCGCCAGGCGCGCACGCAGGGCATGCGCGCCGAAGGCGCCGAACGCAACGCCGAGCAAGCCGTACACGGCACCCAGACTCATCCACAGTTTCATCTTGGCGATTCCATCACGGTGAAGCGGATTCCGGCGCGTTGCAGGCGCTCGATCAGCACATTGCCCATCGCCTGCACCGGCGTCAGGCAGCCGGCGCTGCGCGGCAGACGATCAAAGGCCAGACATTGTGCGGCCTCGGCGATCATCTTGGCCGTCTCGCCGTAGCCCGGATCGCCGCCGGCAACCTCGCAACGCACCTGCTGCCCCCCGCCCTCGCCGATGAACACCACCTTGAACCAGGATTTGGCGCGTACATCCGCATCCGGTCCCTGGCCACTGCCGCGCAGCTTGAGCAGGCGCTGTCGCGTCAGTTTGAATTGCGCCGCGGCCAGCAGCGCCGCGGTGCCGCCGAGCATCTGCAGCACCGAACCGAATTTCTTCAGCTGCACGTAGTGGCCGTAGCGGAAATCGGGCCCGTAGCGCTCGATCGCTGCGGCGCTGCGGCGGACGATCTGCGGATCGATCGTCGGCAGCGGCAGCGCCCAGGCGCCGAGTTCACCGACATAGCGCAGCCCGCCGCCGGTGCTGCCGATGCGCCGATCGACCGGCCACCCTTCGTGGCGGCGGCGCTCGCGCCGGACGGCACCGTACTGGCGCATGCGCGACATGGCCAGCAGCGCCGAGTGCAGGGTTCCGCCGGAGAACTGGCCGCCGGCGCGGACGTAGGCGCGCACGCGCAGCGGCACGTCAACCGGCAGCTGCTGCACGGTGAACCAGCAGCCCAGATCATGCGGAATGCTATCGAATCCGCAGCAATGGACGATGCGCGCGCCGCTGCTGCGGGCCATGTCGTGGTAACGCAGCCACATGCGATCGACGAACTCCGGCTCGCCGCTGAGATCGACATAGTCGGTGCCGGCCGCCGCACAAGCCGCCACCAGCGGTTCGCCGAGCGTCAGATATGGGCCGGCCGTGCTGATGATGACGCGCGCCTGCCCGGCGAGCCGTGCCAGCGCTTCCGCATCGCCGCTGTCCGCCTCCAGTACCGGCAGCGCACGCCAGCGCGGCTGTCGCGCGGCGAGCCGCGCACGCAGCTGCCTGAGCTTGTCCGGCGCTCGTCCGGCCAGCGCCCAGCGCAAGGAATCGTCGCCGTGCTGGGCCAGGTATTCGGCCACCAGCTGGCCGGTGAACCCGCTCGCGCCGAACAGCACGATGTCGTAATCGCGGCTCTTGGCCATCGCCCTCTCCTCGATCGCACGGCGCATGGCCGCTCAGTGTTGCGGCGCGCTCAGCGCACAAAGCCGCGGGCGCCGGTCTCGACCTCGGTCACCCGGCCGTTGTCGAGCCGCACGATGCGCATCAATCGCGCCGGGCCGAAGTTATAGACCCACTCCTCGCGGTAGACGAACTCCCAGGCCGGCGGCGCATGGCGCGGATCGTAGACACGCTGATAGCGATCCAGCGGCACCTGCAGGAAATCGGCGCTGCGCGTCAGCGGCTCGCCGCATTGGGCGATCAGGCGATATTTGGCGATGCCGGGCGTGATGCCGCCACTGCAGTCGCCGGGGTCCGCCGCTGCAAAGCCATAACCCTCGGTGTCGATCCGCTGCAGGCGGCCCTGACGAAAGCGCAGCACGCGCAGCAGCTGGCTGCTGCCGAAGTTGTACGTCCATTGCTCGACCTGTCCCAGATAGCCGGCCGCCGCCCCGTAGGGCTGCGGCCAGACATCCCGATACGCCGGCTCGCCACAGGCGGCCAGTACCTCGGCGGCGGTCGTGCCCACGCTCGTCAGCCGCGAGCCGCAGCGCATCGAATCGAGCGCCTGCGCGGGCACTGCCGGCAGCAGGGCAAACAGCAGCAGCATGAACGGGGCGAACTTCATCGGTATCCTGCGCGAACCGGCATCCCGCTTTGCGGGTCTTTAGTGCCGCCCATTAGACCGCGTCCGCCCGTCCGACTCCATGTCCGTCCTGATGTCCCGCGCCCTGCTCTTGCTGAGCCTGCTGCTGTCCGTATCGGCGGCGCGGGCCCAGGCAGCGCCACAGAATCCCGTCGAAGCCGAACTGGTCGCCGAAACGCAAAGCCTGCAGGCAGGCACCACACAATGGGTGGCGCTACGCCTGCGCCCGGAGCCGCAATGGCACGTCTACTGGCGCAATCCGGGCGACTCGGGCATTCCCACGCGCATCGACTGGAGCCTGCCCGAGGGCGTGCAGGCCGGCGCGATCCACTGGCCGGCGCCGCACAGCTTCCGCCTCGGCGATCTCGTCAACTACGGTTACGGCGAGGAAACGCTGCATCTGGTGCCGCTCACTCTCGCGGGCGATCTGCGCGGCACGGTGACACTGAAAGCGACGGCGAAATGGCTGGTCTGCAAGGACATCTGCATTCCCGGCAGCGCCGATCTGCAGTTGCAGCTGCCGGTCGACGCCGGAGCCGGAGCGCCATCGTCGTGGGCCAAGGCCTTCACGCAGGCACGTGCGCAACTGCCGCAGCCGGGCACGGACTGGCCGGCGCATTTCGCAGTGGCCGGCGACAGCGTCTCCCTGGCGCTTGCACATCCCGGCCTCGCACCGGGCACCGCCGTCCAGTTCTATGCCTACGCCGCCGACCTACTCGATCACGCGGCGGCGCCGCGCCTCGCCATCGACGACGCCGGCCTGCGCCTGAGCCAGCGGCGCTCCAGCTATTTCACCGCGGCCCCGGCGACGGTCGACGGCGTGCTGGTCATCGGCGACGGCAAGCAGCGGCGCGCCTACGAGATCAGCGCGCAGCCCGGCGAGGTGCCACCGGTCGGCGCGGCACCGCATGAGGCGGCGGTGGTCAACGGCAGCATGCAGGCCGCAGCGCCGGGCACGCCGGATCGGACCACCGTCGCGCCGCTGGGCCTGCTGGCGGTGCTCGGCCTGGCTTTCGTGGGCGGCCTGATCCTCAACCTGATGCCCTGCGTGTTTCCGGTGCTGTCGCTCAAGGCGCTGGCGATCGCCCGCGCCGGCCCGGCCGGTGAGCGCCGCCAGGCTTTCGCCTATAGCGCCGGCGTGATCGTCTCCTGCGTCGCCGCGGCGCTGGCGATCCTGGCCTTGCGCGGTGCCGGCGAGGCGGTCGGCTGGGGCTTTCAATTGCAGTCGCCGGTGTTCGTCGGCGCGCTCGCCTACCTGCTGTTCGCGCTCGGCCTGTCACTGTCGGGCCACGCGCCGTTCGGCGCGCGACTGATGGGCGTCGGCCAGAAGCTCACGGAAAGCGGCGGCCTGACCGGCGCCTTCTTCACCGGCGTGCTCGCGGTGGTGGTCGCCAGCCCTTGCACCGCGCCGTTCATGGGCACCGCGCTCGGCTATGCGCTGACGCAGCCGCCGCTGCACGCGGTCGCAGTGTTCGCCGTGCTCGGCGCCGGCCTGGCGCTGCCGTTCCTGCTGCTGGGCCTGGTGCCGTCGCTGGCCCGTCTGCTGCCGAAGCCCGGCGCCTGGATGGAACGCTTCAAGCAGCTGATGGCCTTCCCGCTCTATCTGACGGTGGTCTGGCTGTTGTGGGTGCTGGCGCGCCAGCTCGATGTCGGCGCCGCCGCACAGCTCGGCGTCGGCCTGGTGCTGATCGCCTTCATGCTCTGGCTCGGCGCCGCCAAGGGTCTGCTGGTATCGCTCCTCAAGCTCGCCGCGCTGGCCGGCGCGATCGCGCTGCTGATCGGGCTCTCGCGCAACGCAGCGCCAGCCGCGACGGCGATGGTGCAACCCTGGTCGGCGCAGCGTGTCGCCGAACTGCGGGCCGAAGGCCGCACTATCTTCGTCGACTTCACCGCCGACTGGTGCCTGAGCTGCAAGCTCAATGAACGCGTCGCGCTGCACGCCGAATCGGTGCAGGCGGCGCTGCGGCTGCGCGATGCGCAGGTGCTGGTGGCCGACTGGACGCGTGCCGATCCGGCGATCACCGCCGAGCTGGCGCGCTTCGGCCGCAGCGGCGTACCGCTCTACCTCGTCTACGCGCGCGGCGGCGAGCCGAAGATCCTGCCGCAGCTGCTGACTCCCGATCTCATCATCGATGCCCTCGACTAATGCCATGAACCGACTCCTGCGCCTCGCCCCCCGCCTGCTGACGATCTGCCTGCTGCCGCTGGCGATGCAGGCCCACGCCGCCGTGAAGATCGGCCTTCCGGCTCCTGATTTCAAAGCAACCGACAGCAAGGGCAAGACGGTGCGGCTGTCCGACTTCGCCGGCAAGGTCGTCATCCTGGAATGGACCAATCACGAATGTCCGTTCGTGAAGAAGCACTACGACAGCGGCAACATGCAATCGCTGCAGCGCGGCGCGCAGGCACAGGGCATGGTCTGGCTCAGCGTGATCTCGTCAGCACCCGGCAAGCAGGGCCATGTCGACGGCAAGCAGGCCGATGAACTCAGCATCAACCGCGGCGCCAAGCCGACGCACGTGCTGCTCGACCCCAAGGGCGATCTGGGCCACAGCTTCGAAGCCATCACCACGCCCAATCTTTACGTCATCAATACGCGCGGCACGCTGGTGTATGCCGGCGCGATCGACAGCATCGACTCCAGCGATCCCGCCGACGTTGCCCGGGCCGAGCCCTATGTGATCAACGCCGTCACCGACATCATCAACGCGCGGCCGGTGAAGAAGCCGCTGACCAAGCCGTACGGCTGCCCGATCAAGTACTGATGCTGCGCCTGGCCATCCACGGCGGCGCCGGCGAGCTCGACGCCGCTCAGGTCGACACGCGCGCCGAGCGCGAGGCACTGCAGCGCATCGCCGCAGAGGGCTGGCAACGCCTGCAAGCCGGCGATCCGGCGCTCGATGTCGCCGAGCTGCTGGTGCTGCGGCTTGAGGAATGCCCGCTGTTCAACGCAGGCGTCGGCGCGGTGCTGAGCAGCGACGGCCAGCCGGAACTCGATGCCGGCATCATGGATGGCCGCGACCGCCGCTACGGCGCGGTGGCCGGCGTCACGCGCGCCAAAAGCCCGGTGCGGCTCGCGCGTGCCGTGATGGAGCGCACCGCGCAGACCTTCTACGCCGGCAGCGGCGCCGATCGTCTCAATGCCGAGCTGGGCCTGGACTGCGTGACGCCGGACTACTTCGTGATTCCGCTGCGCCAGCAGCAGCTGCGCGAGGCCCAGGCCCGCGGCATCGTCACGCTCGATCACGATCGCGGTCACCGGCAAGGCGGCGACAGCGCCGGCTTCGGCACCGTCGGTGCCGTGGTGCGCGATGCGCGCGGCCACCTGGCCGCGGCGACCAGCACCGGCGGCATGACCAACAAGCCGCCCGGCCGCGTCGGCGACACGCCGATTCCCGGCGCCGGCACCTTCGCCGACGACCGCAGCGCGGCGGTGTCGTGCACCGGCACCGGCGAGAGTTTCATGCGCGCCGGCTTCGGCTTTGCCGTCGATGCGGCGCTGCGCTATCGCGGCCTGGGCCTCGCGCAGGCCTGCGACGAGGCGCTGCAGACCGTGCGCGACTACGGCGGCCGCGGCGGCTGCATCGCCGTCGATTGCCGCGGCGAACTGCATCTGGCGTTCAACGCGCAGGCGATGTTCCGCGCCTGGATCGGCGCCGACGGCCAGCTACGGGTTGGTGTCGGCTAAGGCGTAGCGCGGCACGGCGCCGACGAAGCCCTTGACCGGTGCCGCCTCGCGCGCTGTCAGCACCACTCCGCCGGTTTGCGCCGCGGTGCCCGCGTCCACCAGGATCTCGCCGTTCTGCGCCTGCTCGCAGAGCCGGCAGGCGAGGTTCACCGGCGAACCGACCGCGGTGTATTCCAGCCGCGAATTCGGACCGATCACCCCGACGGTGACCGTGCCGGTGGCAATGCCGATGCCGATGCCCAAGGGGTGCGCCGCATCGCCCCGGCGCTGCGCCAGCGCCAGGCCGCCGCTGCGGATGCGCCGCGCCAGTTCGAGCGCGCGCCGCGCATGATCCGGCACCGGCAGCGGTGCGCCGACCAGGATCAGCACGCCGTCGCCGGCGAAGTCCTTGATCGTCGCGCCATGCTCGGCGACCGCCGCGCCGACTTCGTCGTAGTACTCGCGCAGGACCTGCAGCACTTGCGATGAGGCTTGCGCGGCTGCGAACGGCGTGAAGCCGCGCAGATCGCAGCAGACGATGCTGATTTCACGCTGGCTTTCCTGCATCGCCCGCCGCAAGCCCTGCTCCGCGACCAGGCGCACGACGTCGGCCGAGAGGAAGCGTGCGAGGAACTGGCCGCGCTGGCCCTGCAGCACGTGGTAATGCGTGGCGCCGATGAAGAAGATGATCTCGCCCAGCGCAACCGAGACCGCCGCCAGATCGGCCGGCAGGATCAGGCCGGCGATCAGGAACGGTCCGGCGAGCGCCATCGCCAGCACGCGAATGGTCTCGCCGCGATCCGGCCGCCGCCTCAGCAGCAGGCCGATGCCCACCATTGCGCTCAGCATCGCGTAGACCATCGGCGTCGCGAACAGCCAGAAGCCGGCACTGGCCAGCTGCTGCGGATGCGTGCCGGCGCGCAGGAAGGCCTGGCTGCGCAGCTCCGGCCATAGCAGCGAGAACAGCCCGTACAGCAGCGCCGCGACCTGGCCGCTGCGCAGCGCCATATCGCCGAAGCGTGTGTCGAGCGGCACACGGACCGGCACCGTGCGACGCACGCGCAGAATCCAGTCGAGCAAGGCGATCACCGCCAGCGCCTCGGGCAGCGCGAACCACGCGGTCCACACGGGCGAGGCCCGCCCGCTCTGCCAGACCGTCTCGACGACGATATTGAGATAGATCGATAGGCCGACCGCGGCAAAGCCCAGCGCCAGTGCCCGCGATGCCGGTGAACGGCGGTCCGCCGACAGAAACGCCAGGCCGATGCCGAGCGCAACCAGGGCGACGACGATGCTGGCGCTGTGCGCGAGCATGCCCTCAGTCGTCCGGCCGCGGCGGCGCGGCGTCGGCGCCACGCTCGGCCATGTCGGCGGCGAACAAGGCCTCCAGCTCCTGCGCGGCCTCGCGCGTCGTCTGCATCATCTGCTGGCGGTCGCGATGGACCTCGCGCTGGCGCTGCAAGGTCTGCTCGTCATGGCGGCGAAACAGCTCGATGCTGCGTCGCGCCGAGTCGTCACCATCGCCGAGCGCGATCAACAGCTCGCGCGTCATCTCCAGCGACGAGAAATAGCTGCGGCGGATCACCCGGTCGACCCCGAGGTCCATCAGGCGCAAGGCGTGCTGACGATTGACCGCCGCGGCGAAGATGCGCAGATGCGGAAAGTTGCGACGCACAGTCTCGGCGGTGCGCAGCGAGGCTTCGATATCCGGAATGGCCAGCACGAACAGGTGTGCGCGCTCGGCCTGCGCCGCGCGCAGCAGATCGAGGCGGCTGGCATCGCCATAGAACACCTTGTTGCCGAACTGGCGGACGAAGTCGACATGCTCGAAATCCTTGTCGAGCACCGTGAAGGCGATGCGCTTGAGCCTCAGGATACGCGCAACGATCTGCCCAAAGGGCCCGAAACCGGCGATCAGGACCTGGTGCTCCTGCGGGCCGATCGCGTCGTACGGCCGCTGCTGCTTGCGCCGCCGCAGCCGCGCCTGCAACGCGAACAGCGGCGGCGTGGCGATCATCGTCAGCGTCACCACGATCACCAGCAGCGTCGACGTCCGCTCGCTCATCACCCCGGCCGACACCGCCGCCGTGAACAGCACGAAGGCGAACTCGCCGCCTTGCGAGAGCGAGGCCGCCAGCGCGCCGGAGGCGTCGCCGTTGAGATGCGCGAGCCTGGCCACCAGCCACAGCACGACGGCCTTGACGGCCACGACACCGACCACGAGACCGGCGATCAGCAGCGGCTGTTCGAGCAACAGATTGAGATCGGCGCACATGCCGACGGCGATGAAGAACAGGCCGAGCAGCAGCCCCTTGAACGGCTCGATGTCGGCCTGCAGTTCGTGGCGGTATTCGGATTCCGACAGCAGCACCCCGGCGAGGAAAGCGCCCAGCGACATCGACAATCCGACCGCGTCCATCGCCAGCGCGGAGCCGATGACGATCAGCAAGGCCGCGGCGTTGAACAGCTCCGGCGTGCGCGATTCGGCGACGCGCCGCATCACCGGCCGCAGCGCGAAGCGCCCGCCGAGCACCACCACGAAGAACGCACCGAGCGTCTGCAGCGCCTTGATCAAGGCCTCGCCACCATCGGCACGATCGCCGCCGGTGGCCAGCAGCGGGATCAGCGCCAGAATCGGAATCACGCTGAGATCCTGGAACAGCAGGATGGCGAACGCGGTGCGGCCGTGGTGCGTGGTCAGTTCGTCGCGTTCGGCGAGCATCTGCAAGGCCAGCGCCGTCGACGACATCGCCAGGCCGAAGGCCGCGACGATCGCCAGCTTGGCGTCGACGCCGAGCGCGAGCGCCAGGCCGGCCAGCAGCGCCGTGGTCATCAGCACCTGCGCCGCGCCACTGCCGAACACCGAGCGGCGCAAGGCCCATAGCCGGCTCGGCTGCAACTCCAGCCCGATGATGAACAGCAACAGGATCACGCCGAACTCGGCGAAATGCAGCACGCGCTCGGCATCGGCGATCAGGCCCAGGCCGGAGGGCCCGATGACGATGCCGGCGGCGAGATAGCCCAGTACGGCGCCGAGGCCCAGCTTGCGGAACAAGGGCACGAACAGCACCGCGGCGGCGAGGAACAGGGCGATATCAGCCAGCATGACCATCGGCCTCCGCGCTTGCGCATATTTCGGCCACAAGTTCAGGCCGCATCCCAGATTCTCCGCTTAAGCCCTTGACTTGCTTTCAGAATGCACTTGTTCTTAAATGTTTGCACTTATTTGCGACTTTGCGCTGTTGCTCACAGATGGACGAAACGTCCAAATCCGCCCGCATCTTACAGATGGCCCGGCAGCGCGGCGTCCTGCGCCCCAAGGACCTCGCGCCGTATGGTATTCAGGCGGAGTATCTGCGGCGGCTCTGCGAGCGCGGTCAACTCAAGAAGCTCGGCCGCGGCAGCTATGTGCCGGCGCAGAGCGAGCTGTCGCCGCAGTTGAGCCTGGCCCTGGTCGCACGTGCGGTACCGGCGGGAGTGATCTGCCTGCAGTCGGCGCTGGCCTTCCATGGCCTGACGCCGGCCAATCCGCTGGAAGTGTCGGTGGCGATCGAGCGCCGCGCCGCCAAACCGCGCCTCGATTTCCCGCAGTTGCGTATTGCCCGGCTCGGCGGCGCAGCGTTCAGCGAGGGCATCGAGACCGCGGTTCTCGAAAGCGTCATCGTGCCGGTCTATACGCTGGAGAAAACCCTGGCGGACCTCTTCAAATTCCGCAACAAGATCGGCCCGCATATCGCGGTCGACGCGCTGCGGGCGGCACTGGCGCAGGACCGCGTCGACGTGAAGAAGCTCTGGCATTACGCACGGCTGTGCCGGGTCGAGCGCGTGATGAAACCCTATGTCGATGCCCTGCTGCATTGAAGCCACACGGAGAACCCCGCCGCATGAGATCGACGTCACGCGGGCTCAACGCGAGCCTGGGCCTGACCCTGCTGATCGCCAGTGGTCTGGCCTGGGGCGACTCGCAACAGCCGCCGGAGCAGCCGCCCGCCATCGAGCGCACCGCGGTGCCCGCGGCCGATAGCGACGACCCGGCGCCGGCGACGCAGCCGAAATCGCTGTTCCGCAACCTCTATCGCGACACCGAGGAATTCACGCTGGTCAATGCGCGGCCGCGGCTGTCGTACCACAAGCCGATGTACGTGCTGCCGGCCTCGTACAGCTCGCGCTATGACGGCAGCCAAAGCGAGTTCATCTTCCAGCTCAGCCTCAAGCTGCAGTTGTTCAAGAGCAACTTCTTCTTCGGCTACACGCAGCGCTCGTACTGGCAGATCTACAACGAGAGCGAGTCGCGCCCGTTTCGCGAGACCAACTACAACCCCGAGCTGTTCTACCGCTTCAAGCCCGAGCACGCGTTCTGTCCCGGCTGCGGACTCGACCTCGGCATCGAACATGAATCCAACGGCCGCGCTGTGCCCGAATCGCGTTCATGGAACCGCACGTATCTGGCGGTCTACCGCGAGGGCGACAACCGTCTGCTGCATCTGCGCGCCTGGTACCGCATACCGGAAGACAGCAAGAAGACGCCGGACGATCCGAAGGGCGACGACAATCCGGACATCCATCGCTACTACGGCTACGGCGAGCTACGCGTGCAGCAGACCATCCGTGACACGCATATCGCGGCGGTGATGCTGCGCGGCAATCTCAACACCGGCAAGGGCGCGGTGGAGCTGAACTACAGCGTACCGCTCGGCGACTACCTCTACGCCAGCCTGTACGTGTTCAACGGTTATGGCGAAACCTTGATCGACTACGACCGCAGCCTGACCCGCGCCGGCATCGGCCTGATGCTGGTGCGCTGAACGCATTGGCGAAACGCCCCCACCACGAAAAACGCCCGGACGAGCCGGGCGTTCCTTTGAATCTCACACTGCCGCTCAGGCGCTGACCGGCTCCGCCGTGCTCGGCTGCGGACGATCAACCAGCTCGACGTAGGCCATCGGCGCGTCGTCACCGGCGCGGAAGCCGCACTTGAGGATGCGCAGGTAGCCGCCCGGACGCGTCTTGTAGCGCGGGCCGATCTCATTGAACAGCTTGGTCACGGCCTCGCGATCGCGCAGGCGCGAGAAGGCGATGCGGCGGTTGTGCACCGAATCTTCCTTGGCGCGCGTGATCAGCGGCTCGGCGAGGCGACGCAGTTCCTTCGCCTTCGGCAAGGTGGTCTTGATCAGGCCGTGCTCGAACAGCGCGACGGCGATCGCCTGCATCGTGGCTTTGCGGTGGCTGCTGGTACGGCCGAACGTGCGGCCCGACATCTTATGACGCATGGCTTAAATTTCCTTCAAAAGCCTTAGGCCGGCACTTTCGGCGACGACCAGTTCTCGAGCTTCATGCCGAGATCCAGCTCGTGCGCGCGAAGCGCTTCCTTGATTTCGTTGAGCGACTTCTTGCCGAGGTTCGGCGTCTTCATCAGTTCCATCTCGGTGCGCTGCACCAGATCACCGATGTAGTAGATGTTTTCCGCCTTCAGGCAGTTGGCCGAACGCACCGTCAGTTCCAGATCGTCGATCGGACGGAACAGGATGGGCGACAGTTCCTTCTTGCCCGGCGCCGCCGCGGTCTGCGCCGCCTCGGCTTCGAGGTCGACGAACACCGACAGCTGGTCACGCAGGATGCGCGCAGCCAGGCGCACGGCTTCCGCCGGCTCGATGCCGCCATTGGTGTCGACGTCGAGAATCAGCCGGTCGAGGTCGGTGCGCTGCGCAACGCGCGCACGCTCGACCGCATACGACACGCGGCGGACCGGGCTGTAGCTCGCATCGAGCTTGAGCACGCCGACGCCGCGGGCGTCTTCTTCACGGATCGCGCTGACCGCCGGCACATAGCCACGGCCACGAGTCACCTTGAGCGAGACATTGAGCTTGCCGCCGGTCAGATGCGCGAGCACCAGTTCCGGATTGACGATCTCCACATCGTGGTCGAGCTTGATATCGCCGGCGGTGACCGGACCCTTGCCCGACTTTTCCAGACGCAGCGTCGCTTCGTCGCGCGCATGCATGCGGATCGCGACGTTCTTGATGTTCAGCAGGATGTCGATGACATCTTCCTGCACACCTTCGATCGCGCTGTACTCGTGGACGACGCCGTCGATCTGCACTTCGGTGATCGCCGCGCCGGGAATCGACGACAGCAGGATGCGGCGCAGGGCATTGCCCAGCGTGTGACCGAAACCGCGTTCCATCGGCTCCAGCGCGACGCGAGCATGATTGGGAGACACCGTCTCCACATCGATCTGGCGCGGTTTGAGCAGGTCTGCGACAACGTTCTGCATGATGGAACCTCTTAAGTTGCGGGATACGAACGGCGGGACTTCGAGGCGACCCGATTACTTCGAGTACAACTCGACGACCAGCGCTTCGTTGATATCCGGCAGGATCTGATCGCGCGTCGGCACGGCCTTGAAGGTGCCCTTCAGCGCCTTCTCGTCGATCTCGACCCAGTCCGGAAAACCGGCCTGGCTGGCGATCGACAGTGCCTCGACGATGCGCGACTGCGAGCGGGCGCCTTCGTTGATCTGCACCACGTCGCCGGCCTTGACCTGATACGACGGGATGTTGACCAGCTTGCCGTTGACGGTGATCGACTTGTGCGACACCAGCTGGCGTGCTTCGGCGCGGGTGCGCGAGAAGCCGAGGCGGTAGACGACGTTGTCGAGACGCGACTCCAGCAGCTGCAGCAGCAGCAAGCCGGTCGAACCCTTCTTCGACGACGCCTTCAGGTAGTAGTTACGGAACTGCTTTTCGAGCACGCCGTAGATCTGCTTGAGCTTCTGCTTCTCGCGCAACTGCAGCGCATAGTCAGACAGACGCGGCTTGACGGCACCATGCTGACCCGGACGGGTCTCCATGTTGCACTTGCTGTCGATCGAACGGGCGCGCGACTTCAGCAGCAGGTCGGTGCCGGCACGGCGGGACAGCTTGCACTTCGGACCAATATAACGAGCCATGTGCGTTCCCCTTACACGCGGCGACGCTTCGCCGGGCGGACGCCGTTATGCGGAATCGGCGTGACGTCGGTGATGTTGGTGATCTTGAAGCCGGCGGCGTTGAGCGCACGGACGGCCGATTCGCGACCCGGGCCAGGGCCCTTGACGCGAACTTCCAGATTCTTGACGCCGTGTTCGGCGGCAGCCTGACCGGCCTTGTCGGCAGCGATCTGCGCAGCGAACGGCGTCGACTTGCGCGAGCCCTTGAAGCCGGCGGCACCCGCCGTGCTCCACGACAGGGTGTTGCCCTGGCGGTCGGTGATCAGAACGATCGTGTTGTTGAAGGAGGCGTGGATGAAGGCCACCGCATCGGTGACGTTCTTCTTGACCTTCTTGCGCTTGGCCGCGGCAGCGGCCTGGGACGGATTAGCCATCGATTAATTAACCCTTCTTACCGGCAACGGTGCCGCGACGCGGGCCCTTGCGGGTCCGAGCGTTGGTGCGCGTGCGCTGGCCGCGAACCGGCAGGCCGCGACGATGACGCTGACCGCGGTACGAACCGAGATCGATCAGACGCTTGATGCTCATCGAGACTTCACGGCGCAGGTCGCCTTCGACGACGAACTTGCCGACCTCGGAACGCAGCTTTTCCAGCTCGCCTTCCGTCAGGTTGCGGATCTGCGCGGTCGGATCAATGCCGGCGCCGGCGCAAATCGCCTTGGCGCGCGTTGCGCCGATGCCGTAGATCGCCCGCAGGGCGATGACGGTGTGCTTCCTATCCGGGATGTTTACGCCCGCGATACGTGCCATGTGCTACCTCGACTCTCAATCCAACACGCGGAAAAGCCGCGCATTATAGGGAAACTGTTCGGGCTCTACAAACCCGCTTGACACCACTGCCGATCGGCCCGGCAGAACGTCCCTGCCGGCCGGAGCTGAAATCAGCCCTGACGCTGCTTGTGGCGCGGATCGGTGCAGAGCACGCGAACGACGCCGCTGCGGCGGACGACTTTGCAGTTGCGGCAGATTTTCTTGACCGACGCACGGACTTTCATGACGGTTCTCTTTAAAGATGCGACAGCGGTTTAACGGCTTTCCGCCGAACCCAGGGACTTCAGATTGGCCTTCTTCATCAGGCCTTCGTACTGGTGCGACATCAGGTGCGCTTGCAACTGCGCCATGAAGTCCATCACCACCACCACGGTAATCAGCAGCGAGGTGCCACCGAAGTAGAACGGGATGCTGGTGACGAAGCTGCGCAGGATTTCCGGCACCAGGCAGATCACCAGGATGTAGATCGAGCCGACCACGGTCAGACGCGTCAGCACCGTGTCGATGTACTTGGCCGTCATCGCACCCGGACGCACGCCCGGCACGAAGGCGCCCGACTTCTTCAGGTTGTCCGCGGTCTCACGGGAATCGAAGACCAGCGCGGTATAGAAGAAGCAGAAGAACACGATCATCAGGCCGTACAGCAAGGTGTACAGCGGCTGCCCCGGCGACAGTGCATTGGCGATCTTCTGCAGCACGCCTGAGGCGCCACTGGCGTTTCCGTCACCGAAAAACTGCACCAGCGAGGCCGGGAACAGGATGATCGACGAGGCGAAGATCGGCGGGATCACGCCGGCCATGTTGAGCTTGAGCGGCAGATGCTGGGTTTGCGCGGCGAAGATCTTGCGGCCCTGCTGGCGGCGCGCATGGTGGATCGGAATGCGCCGCTGCGCACGCTCGAAGAACACCACGCCCCAGGTGACCACCGCGATCAGCGCCAGCACGATAAGCACCGTGAAGCCGCTGATGGAACCTTCGCTGACCAGCTGCGCGGTCGAACCCAGCGCCTGCGGGAAGCCCGCGACGATGCCGGCGAAGATGATCATCGAAATACCGTTGCCGATGCCGCGCTCGGTGACCTGCTCGCCAAGCCACATCAGGAACATCGTGCCGGTAACCAGGCTCAGCGTCGCCACGAACAGGAAGCCGACGCCCGGTGCGATCGCCACGCCGGACTTCTGCAACGCCAGCGCCGCGCCGAACGACTGGAACACCGCCAGCAACAGCGTGCCGTAGCGCGTGTACTTGGTGATCTGGCGGCGGCCCGACTCGCCTTCCTTCTTCAGATCCTTGAGCTGCGGCACGACCGTCGACATCAGCTGCACGATGATGCTCGCCGAAATGTACGGCATCACGCCCAGCGCGAAGATCGACAGACGATGCAGCGAGCCGCCCGAGAACATGTTGAACATGTCCAGGATCGTGCCCTTGCTCTGGTTGAACAGGGCCGCCAGCTGCACCGGATCGATACCCGGCACCGGGATGAAGCTGCCGATGCGGAACACGATGATCGCGCCGAGCAGGAAGAACAGGCGCTTGCGCACCTCTCCCACCTTGCTCAGGTCAGGGACCATCGAACCGCCGGCAGCGCCCGGAGTCTTCGCCATGACGAGTGTCCGACCTTACTCGGCGATGCTGCCGCCGGCGGCGGTGATCGCTTCGCGCGCGCCCTTGGTGACCAGCACGCCCGTCAGCTGGACCTTGCGGGTCAGCTCGCCGGACTTGATGACCTTGGCGGTCTCGGCAGTTGCCGGCACCACGTTCTTGGCCTTGAGCACGGCCAGATCGATCTCGACGACGTCGAGCTTCTCCAGCTCCGACAGGCGCACTTCCGCCGTCAGCGCCTTCAGCGCCGACTTGAAGCCGCGCTTGGGCAGGCGACGCTGGATCGGCATCTGGCCGCCTTCGAAGCCCAGCTTGTGGTAGCCGCCCTTGCGAGCGTGCTGACCCTTGTGACCGCGGCCCGCGGTCTTGCCGAGGCCAGAGCCGATACCGCGTGCAACGCGGACCTTCTTGGTCTTGGCGCCCTTGGCCGGCTTGATCGTATTCAGTTTCATGTTCGTCTATCCGTGTCGAAAGAGTCTTAGGCGACTTCTTCGATGCGCAGCATGTACGAGACCTTGTTGACCATGCCCATGTTCTCGGGCGTGGCAGCAACGATGCGCGTCTGGTGCATGCGGGTCAGCCCGAGTCCACGCACGCAGGCCTGGTGCTTGGGCAGGCGCTTGGCGAGGCTGCGGATCAGCGTCAGCTTGATCTGTTTGATATCGCTCATGGCAGTTCTCGACTTAACCGAGGATCTCTTCGACGGTCTTGCCACGCTTGGCGGCGATTTCCGACGGCAGGCTCATCTTGGTCAGCGCATTCATCGTCGCGCGCACCAGGTTGATCGGGTTGCGCGAGCCGAGCGCCTTGGCGAGCACGTTCTGCACGCCAGCCACTTCGAACACCGCGCGCATGGCGCCACCGGCGATCACGCCGGTACCGTCCGAGGCCGGGCGCACGAACACCTTGGCGGCACCGTGCTCGCCCCAGTTCTCGTGCTGCACGGTCAGGCCCTTGAGCGGCACGGTGACCATGTTCTTGCGGGCCTGGTCCATTGCCTTGGAGATGGCCTGCGGCACTTCGCGCGCCTTGCCATAGCCGAAGCCGACGCGGCCGGCGCCGTCACCGACGACCGTCAGCGCGGTGAAGGCGAACTGCTTGCCGCCCTTGACCGTCTTGCTGACGCGATTGACGGTGATCAGCTTTTCCTTGAATTCGCCGCCGCTCTGATCTTCGTAGTTGTGCTGGGTCGCCATGTCTTAGAACTCCAGGCCGGCTTCACGCGCGGCGTCGGCCAGGGCCTTGATGCGGCCGTGGAACTGAAAACCCGCGCGGTCGAACGCGACCTTCGAGATGCCCTTTTCCTTCGCGCGCTGCGCGATCGTCGCACCGACCTTCTTGGCGGCTTCGACGTTGCCGGTCGCATCCAGGCCTTCGACGATCGCCTTCTCGACGGTCGACGCGGCAACCACGGTCACCGAAGCGTCCGGCGCGATGATCTGCGCGTAGATGTGCTTGGGGGTGCGATGCACGGCCAGGCGATGCACAGCCAGTTCGCGGATATGGGCGCGCGTGCGGCGGGCACGGCGCAGGCGGGTCTGCTTCTTGTCCTTCATATGTCCTACTTTTTGGTTGATACCAAAACGTATGCGAGTCGAAGTCCGGTCCTTGTGCGCAGTGCGATCCGAAGGAGGATGCGCCACGCGAACGCGTTACTTCTTCTTCGCTTCCTTGAGTTCGACCTTCTCGGTCGAGTAACGCACGCCCTTGCCCTTGTAAGGCTCCGGCGGACGGTAACCGCGGATGTCGGC
>CBINNP010000006.1:0-34760 GCA_966252075.1 uncultured Solimonas sp. | reverse complement strand
GTCCTGATAGCTAGTGGTGAGCTTCTCGTTCGGCACGTTGTACAGCAAGCCTTCGATGTAGTACGAAGGTGCGATACCGGCCCTAATCAGGCCGTCTTCGACCATCCGGCTGCGCATGTTCTTGAACACCCGGGCCATAGGTTTGAGCCACTGCGAAGAGGCCTGATGCTTCGCCGTCAGGTTCGCCGAGTGCTGCTTTGGGTAGTTCGCGATTCGCTCGCCGGCAGCGTTGAAAAAGCAGATGCCTTCGACGTACTCAGAGTCGCTCGCTGACCGGAACTTGAAGTAGCGCCGGAATTGCGTCGCAACAATCACGTCCGACTTGCGCCGTGAGCCGCTCGCGTCAATGGCAATCGCCTTGTCGCCGGCTTTCACGGCCAAACCGTATTGCCCCTCAAGCACCGACAGTACGTCCCGCTTGAAGTCGGCATGTGTGTAGGTCGCGTCGCTGAATGCCTGCTTGTAGGCCGACTTTTCGTCATCGGACAGCGATTCGAGATCGCTGTGAAAGCAGTCGTCGAGCCGGATGACGATGTCCACGTCGCTCTCGGCATAGATGTTCGTGTCGTTACCGTACGAGCCTTGAAGGAACACTTTGAAGTTCCTGCCAGCATACGGCGTGGTGCTGCCCTCCAGGACGCTCTTGATCGTGTTGTAAGTGCTGCTCGACTGGGTAATCGATCCCTGGTGGGACCACGTTTCGAGCTGCGATTCTGGAATTGGCATCTTCGTCCCCCGGCTATATCAAATACTCGCGAAGCTGCTTCTCCCGCGACGCGAACGACTCCCGTCCTCGCTGAAACAAGACACCCAGCTTCTTGAGGTCGTGCTCCAGCAGATCGGTCGCCATTTCAGGCGTGACGTAGGAGTCGTTGATCCGAATGGTCGGTACGTCATGGAACAGAATCTGCCGCAGCTGGTCCATCGACTGCGTGTTGATCTCCAGGGTCTTCTGCAGCAACTGGACGCTGACGAGATATTTTTTTGCCAGCCACATCAACAGGCTCGGCTTCGGGTCGGGGTACATGCCCACGCCAACGCTCACAAGCCGGATGTCCTTGCGATCTCTCTGAAGCGCCTGGACCGCATTGGCGATTGCGTACAGCGTCGGGTTGTTTGCGCAGTACCCGCCGTCGATCAGCTCAATGTCCTCACCCATTGCGGTTCTGACGATTGTTCGCTCGAAGAACGGGTAGGCCGAGCACGACGCCTTGACAGCGTCTGCGATGCTTACGCCAAAGCCCGGGACGAACGTGCCGACACGTCCATGCGCTTGGGCAACGCTGCCCTTGAAGATCATCGGGCGCTCGGTCAGCCACTTGGCTGTGACGATCCCTACACCTGTCTTCACGTCATTGAACGTTGCATTGCCGAAGACTTCGCGCGCCAGATTTTTCAATGCCTGCGACCTGGCCGGAGCGGTCTTCTGTGACATCACGGTAGGTACGTGCTTGCGGTAAAGCTGCAGGATGGAATCGACGTCGTGACCGAGCGCAATCAGTGACGCGATGATCGCGCCTGTGCTGGTCCCAAAAACCAGATCGAATTTCTGGTGCAGTGGGCACCCGACCATAGCCTCGATTTCCTTGAGTACCCCCAGTGTGTAAAAGCCCTTGGCGCCGCCGCCGTCTAGCGTAAGGACGCGCAGCAAGGCAGGTGATGTCGAGTCATCTTTCGATTCCACCATTTTCAACGCCCTCCCCAAAGATGATGAACACATGCAATGCCGGCGATCATCAGCTCAATCCCGAGACTGAAATCGTGTCGCGCCAGCGTCTCTGGCTTGAGGTGAAGCTCCGCGAAATCTTGCATGGCGCCCGTACCGATCCTTTTATCGCTGCGTCGCTTGTGGTTATCACAATGCGACGAATACACAAATCACAATAGAGTCATGGACAGATTCTAGGGCAGACCATATACTTTCCGCAATAACCCGTACAAGCATTCGCTAACCCGAACGAGCCAGCCAGGATGTCGAACGAACAGCTTGCAGATCTAACCCAGCCACAACGCGACCGGCTCGCATTCGTGGAGTTGCGCGTGCGCTTCATCGGGGAGATACGTCGTCAGGACTTGGTCACGCGGTTTGGCATCCAGTCCGCCGCCGCATCCAGGGATCTGGCGCTGTACAAGGAGTTGGCCCCGGGCAACATCGACTACGACCCCAAGGGCAAGTCCTACGTCCTGGGGCCGGACTTCCGGCCCGTCTTCGACTTCCCACCGGAGCGGGTGCTGTCGTGGCTGACCCAGGGCTTTGGCGATGGTGAGCCGATGCGGCTCAAGGCGTGGGTAGCCAGCGAGAGCCCGTCACGGCTCACGCATCCGGATCTGGATGTGCTGGCGAGCGTGACCCGGGCGATCCACCAAGAGTGTCCGCTCGGCATCGAGTACCACTCCATCTCCAGTGGCCGCACCGAGCGGGAGATCGTCCCGTTCGCGCTGATCGACAACGGCCTCCGTTGGCACGTTCGCGCCTTCGACCGGAAATCCCAGGAGTTCCGGGATTTCGTCATCACCCGGATCAAACGCCCCGTGCTGCTCAAGGGTCAGCCCGTGGCGCCCCACGAGGCCAGTGATCAAGACATTCAGTGGACCCGGATCGTCGAACTGGAGCTGGTGCCGCACCCGGATCAACCCCGGCCAGAGATCACCGAGATGGACTACAGCATGCAAGGTGGCGTGCTGCGGATGAAGCTGCGGGCAGCCACCGCCGGCTACATCCTTCGCCAATGGAGTGTGGACTGCACGCCAGACCACAGCTTGCGTGGGCACGAGTATCGGTTGTGGCTGAAGGACCACCTGGCCATCTACGGCGTGCGCAACGCCGTGCTGGCGCCGGGCTACCGCTCCCCTGATCAACAACGGCTCGAAGCCGAGTCGGACTGAGGGGATGAGCATGCTCGCAAAACTCGAACGACTCATCGGCGAAATCGGCGACCTCAACAGCAAGTTGATCCTGCTGGTGGGGCCCAGCCGCAGTGGCAAGACCCAACTGCTGCGCCAACTCAGCGCCAAGCTCAACCTCGAGCCGCTCAACGTCGGCCTGGAGCTGGGGCGCCGTTTGGCCGCCACGCCGAACAACAAGCGCGGTTTCTCGGCAGGCGAACTGCTGCGGGAGATCGCGGACAAGGAACGAACTGAAGACCCGCTGCTGCTCGATAACCTCGAGTTGCTGTTCGAGCCGGGACTGCAGATCAACCCGCTTGACCTCGTCAGGCGGCTGGCTCACTCCAAGCGCGTCGTGGCCGTCTGGCCTGGCGAGCTGCGCGGTGATCGCTTGGTGTACGCCGACATGAGCCACCCAGAACATCGTGACTACAGCCGTGATGGCGTGGTCGTACTCGAAATTTGACGCTACGGGGAAGAGAGAACCATATGGCCAAGAACATGAAATACGGAGATCTGATCCAGTTCGAGCAGATCGAGTCAGTCATTCAACTGCTCGATGCCGGGCGCCCGGACGAGGCCAAGAAGCTCGTCGCGACCTACGTCATCTCCGACGACATGGCCGAGCGGATCTCCAAGCTCATGGTTCCTCAGCTCAGTTTCGACGACTCGGTCGATCACAAGGGCGTGCTGATCGTCGGCAACTACGGCACCGGTAAGTCGCACTTGATGTCGGTGCTGTCGTTGGTGGCCGAAGACGCCGCTTACGCGCCGATGATCCGCCACCCCAAGGTCGCCGAGGCGGTTGCCCCGATCGCTGGCCGCTTCAAGGTGCTGCGCATCGAGGTGGGTGGGCTGCAGATGCCGCTGCGCCAGATCATCACCCTGCAGCTTGAGCGTTTCCTCGAAAAGATCGGCGTCGACTACACCTTCCCGACCGCCGACAAGGAGCTCAACAACAAGGACTCCTTCGAGGAGATGATGGCCGCGTTCGCGGAGAAATTCCCGGACCAGGGCGTGTTGCTCGTTGTTGATGAATTCCTGGAGTACCTGCAGTCCCGTCGCGACCACGAACTGGTGCAGGATCTGGCCATCCTGCGTCAGATTGGCGAAGTCACCAAGCACCTGAAGTTCCGCTTCGTGGCCGGCGTGCAGGAAGCCATCTTCGACAGCGTGCGCTTCCAGCACGTTGCCGACAGCATGCGTCGCGTCAACGAGCGCTTCACGCAGATCCTGATCGACCGCCAGGACGTCAGCTTCGTCGTCTCCGCGCGCCTGCTCAAGAAAACGGCCGACCAGCAGAACAAGATCCGCGAATACCTCACGCCGTTCGCCAAGTTCTACGGCTCCATGAACGAGCGCATGGACGAATACGTGCGGTTGTTCCCGGTCCACCCGGACTACCTGAAGACCTTCGAGCAGATCCACTTCACCGAGAAGCGCGGCGCGCTCAAGACCATCGAGTCCGCCATGCTGGCGATCCTCGACCAGGACGTGCCCACCGACAAGCCGCTGTTCATCAGCTACGAGAGCTTCTGGAACACCATCAAGACCAACTCGGTCTTGCGCGCCGACCCCAACATCAAGGAAGTGATGCGCGTCTCCGAGGTATTGGAGTCGCGGGTGCAGCAAGCCTTCACGCGTCCGGCCTACAAGCCGATGGCGCTGCGCGTCATCAACGCGCTGGCCGTGCATCGCCTGACCACGGGTGGCGACATCCACATCCCCATCGGGCCCACCGCCGCCGAGCTGCGCGACGCTCTGTGCCTGTTCCAGCCGGGCGTGGAGGACATGCCGGGTGATCCGGCCGAGAACCTGCTGTCGATGGTGCAGACCGTGATGCGGGAAGTGCTGAAGACCGTCAACGGCCAGTTCATCTCCAAGGCACCGGACACCGAGCAGTACTACCTCGACCTCAAGAAGGACATCGACTACGACGCGCAGATCGAAAAGCGCGCCGAAGCCCTGTCCGACGACGCGCTCGACCGCGCCTACTACAGCGCCGTCAAGGCGCTGATGGAGTGCAGCGACGACCTGCGCTACCCCGGCTTCCAGATCTGGCAGTACCAGCTCGAATGGCAGGAGCGCCGCGTCGAACGCATGGGCTACCTGTTCTTCGGGGCGCCGAACGATCGCCCCACGGCCCAACCCGAGCGCGACTTCTACGTCTACTTCATCCAGCCCTTCGACAAGCCGAAGTTCGCCGACAACAACCTGTCGGACGAGGTGTTCTTTCGCCTCACCGGGCTGGACGATGATCTCAAGCGGCACCTGTCGTCCTACGCGGCGGCGCTCGATCTGGCCTCCACCGCCAGCGGCGGCGCCAAGGCCATCTACCTCTCCAAGGCACAGGACTTCCTGCGCGCCATGAGCAAGTGGCTGCAGGAAAAGCAGATGACTGCCTTCGAGGTCACCTACCAGGGCAAGAAGAAGAACCTGCAGGAGTGGGCCAAAGGCGTGTCGCTGCGTGACCGGGCGCGGCTGGGCGCCGACGAGCGCATCAACTTCCGCGACGTGGTGAACGTCATTTCCGGCCTGGTACTGGGCCAGCGTTTTGTCGATCTCTCGCCGGAATATCCCACCTTCTCGGTGCTGGTCACCGAGGCCAACCGCAAGCAACTGATCGGCAACGCGCTGCGCGCATTGGCTGGCGGCACTCGCACCAAGGATGCGCTCGCCGTGCTCGATGCGCTGGAGTTGCTCGATGGCGACCGCGTCGATCCGGCGAACTCCCGCTACGCGCAGGAAGTGCTCAATCGCCTCAAGGCCAAGGGCCACGGCCAGGTGCTCAACCGCAGCGAACTGCTGTCGGGTACGTCCGACGTCGAGTATTTCGCGCCGATCAAGTACCGGCTGGAGCCGGATCTGCTGGTCACCGTGCTGGGCGGGCTGGTCTACTCCGGCGACATCGTGCTGTCGATCACCGGCGACAAGGTCGACTCCGGCAAGCTGGCGCAACTGGCAGAGCGCTCGCTGGAGGAGCTCAAGCAGTTCAAGCACGTTGAGGCGCCCAAGGAGATCAACCTCGCGGTGCTGCGTGCCTTGTTCGAGTTGTTCGACCTGCCGTCCGGCCTGGCCCAGAAGGCCAGCCAGGGCGACACCGAGCCGGTCATCAAACTGCAGGAGAAAGTCAGCGGCCTGGTGCCGCGTGTGCTCAAGGCCGGCTCCGACCTGCAGCAAGGCAAGCTCGGCTTCTGGGGCCAGAACCTGCTGCGCGAAGAAGAAGCCAAAGACTGGCACGCCCGGCTGGATTCGCTGAAGAAGTTCACCGAGTCGCTGGCGCCTTACAACACCGTCGGCAAGCTCAAGAACCTGCGCGTCACGCAGGAAGACCTGGACGGCCAGAAGAAGAATCTGGAGATCCTGGCCGCCGTCGAGCGGCTGCTCGAACTGGTGGTGGAGTTGGGCAGCACGGCGTCTTACCTGTCGCAGGCCGAGATGGTGTTGCCCGCTGATCACCCTTGGGTGAAACAGGCCGAGACCGCCCGCAAGGCACTACAGGAAAAGCTGAGCCAGGACCGCACCGCCGAGCACGCCGCCGAATACCGGCAGACGCTCAACCAGCTCAAGAAGGACTACATCACCGCCTACATCGCCAGCCACAGCAAGGCCCGGCTGGGCGTGGCCGAAGATAAGACCCGCAACGCCCTGCGCAAGGACGACCGCCTGCTGGCACTACGCGTGCTGGCCGGCGTGTCGCTGATGCCCACCAGCCAACTCACTGCCTTCGAGGAGTCGCTCAACGGACTCAAGAGCTGTTCGTCGCTGGACGAGCCCACGCTGACTACAGCGGCGGTATGCCCGCACTGCCAGTTCCGCCCGTCTGCCGAGCAGTTGGAGCTGATCCCGGCGGCCAACCGCCTGCACAAGCTCGACGATGACCTGGATCAGTTGGTGGCCAACTGGCAGCAGACCCTGCTGGAGAACCTGGAAGACCCGTTCACGCAGGACAGCCTGGGCCTGTTGCCGCCCGCGTCCAAGAAACAGATCGACGCCTTCCTGGCCTCACGCAAGCTGCCGGACCCGATGACCTCCGAGTTCGCCAACGCCGTGCAAGAGGCGCTGTCGGGGCTGGAGAAGATCGCGGTCAAGGGCGACGAGATCAAGCAGGCGCTGCTGCAAGGCGGCTCGCCGGCCACACCGGACGACCTCCGCAAGCGCTTCGACACCTTCATGAACGAACGCTGCAAAGGCAAGGATGCGACCAAGCTGCGCTTCGTGATCGAGTGACACGGGGGTCGCTCGACCATGACAAGAAGAATTTGAGGAACGAACGTTATGAACGATTTATTGCACGGCCAAAAGACTGGCTCGACTGGCCCGGTGGAATGCCTTGGCCAGACATTCCCCAGCGAACACGCGCGGCGCGAGCACTTCACCAAGCTGCTGGCCGAGAAGCTGAGAGATCCGGCATTTCGCAAGATCGAAGGCTTCCCGCAGGGTACGGACGAGGCCATCTTGGCGATGTCGGACCCGCCGTACTACACCGCGTGCCCGAATCCCTTCCTCGAAGACTTCGTGCGTCACTACGGCAAGCCATACGACCCGAGCGTGAAGTACAGCCGCGAGCCGCAGACGATCGACGTTTCTGTCGGCAAAAGCGACCCAATCTATAAGGCGCACTCGTATCACACCAAGGTGCCGCATCTCGCCATCGTTCCGTCCATCCTGCACTACACCGAACCGGGCGACATCGTGCTCGACGGTTTTGGTGGCTCGGGGATGACCGGTGTTGCGGCTCAGTGGTGTGCGTCGGCTCCAGCTGCATACCGCCACGAACTGGAAACCGACTGGAAGAAGCAAGGCAAAGCCGCTCCCAAATGGGGCGCTCGTCGAGTCGTTCTTAACGACTTGTCGCCAGCCGCCACATTCATCGCCGCCAATTACAACCTACCGTTCAATGTGGAGGCATTTGCCAAGGCCGGCAAACAACTGCTCAAGGAAGTCGAGCAAGAGCTCGGCTGGATGTACGAGACGACCCATACCGACGGCAAGGCCAAAGGCAAGATCGAGTTTACGGTCTGGAGTGAAGTGTTCACCTGTCCGCACTGTGCAGGTGATGTCAATTTTCTTGAGGAGGCCCTTGATGATGAAAGCAAGAAGGTAAGAGATTCATTTCCTTGCCCACATTGTGGTGCAGATGTAACAAAGGACTCATTAGACCGCGTCTTAGAGACCCGAGTTGATCCAGGTACAGGAGAGCCATGGAAACGAGTCAAATTTCGTCCTGCCCTGATCAGCTACCGCGTTGGTGGAAATCGATATCAAAAGCAGCCGGATTCCAGTGATATTGAGTTGCTGCAGCGCATCGATAGCTTGGTTTTTCCAGGTGACATTCCGACCAGTCGCTTTCCCATTGAAAAGATGTATCACGGGTCCCGAATAGCGCCCAAAGGTTTTTCGCGAATTCATCATTTCTTTCTTACTCGTGCAGCGCATGCGATGGCGCTCTTGTGGCGAAAGGCGCGTCAACATCCGGATAACCGCATTAGGCAAATGCTATTGTTTTTCGTGGAACAAGGCATTGCTCCAATGTCGGTACTGAATCGATTTCGTGCGAACCAGACGTCGCAGTCCAATCAGGTTCTTACCGGCGTGTACTACGTCCCATCACAGATCGCAGAGATCTCTGTGGCGTATCGTTTTGATAGCAAGCTCGAACAGCTGATCAAAACCTTCCGAGCCAACAACACATCCGACGGAATGGCGGCTGTAAACGTTGGTAGCGCAGCAGCTTTACCCATCCCTGATGCCTCGATTGACTACGTTTTTACAGACCCACCTTTTGGGGAAAATATCTTTTATGCGGATTTGAATTTTCTGACAGAAGCGTGGCACGGTGTTACGACTGATGCTGCGCCGGAAGCGATCGTCGATAAATTCAAGAATAAGGCTCTTCCGGAGTATCAGCACCTGATGCAGCGTTGCTTCGCGGAGTACTACCGCGTGCTTAAGCCTGGGCGCTGGATGACGGTCGTTTTCTCCAACAGTAAGGCGGCAGTATGGAATGCCATCCAGGTGGCGCTGCAGCAAGCTGGATTTGTGGTCGCCGAGGTTACGGCGCTCGACAAAGTGCAGGGCAGCTACCGCCAAGTGACTTCAGCTACTGCGGTGAAGCAAGATCTGGTGATCTCCGCATACAAGCCGAATGGTGGCTTGGAGGATCGCTTCAACCGAGCTGGCGCGACTGTTGAGACAGCTTGGGACTTCGTGCAGACCCACTTGAAGCAATTGCCCTCCGTCAAAGTCACTTCCGGCTATCCGCAGGAGCTGTTGAACATCGTAGAGCGCGATCCGCGTCGCATCTACGACCGCATGGCGTCCTGGTTTATCCGCCACGGTGCGATGGTGCCGATCTCGACGCCGGAGTTTCTGGCTGAGTTGCCTGTTCGTTTCCGCGAGATGGATGGCATGGTGTTCCTGCCCGACCAGTTGGTCGAGTACGAGAAGGCGCGGTCGCGCATACCGCAGGTGAAGCAGGCAGAGTTGTTCGTTTCCGATGAGCGCAGTGCCATCGACTGGCTGACCAATTTCCTGCTCAAGCGCCCGTCGACTCGGTCGGAGATTCACCCCGAGTACATCCCGCAGATCGGTTCGGCCAAGCGCAAGGGCGAGATCATTCCGGAGTTGGACCAGCTGCTTGAGGACAACTTCTTGCGCTACGACGGTACCGGCGAGGTGCCGAGCCAAATCCACAGCTACCTCTCGACCAACCACAAGGATCTGCGCGGGCTGGAGAAGAACAGTCCAGCGCTGGTAGCCAAGGCGAAAGATCGCTGGTACGTGCCCGACCCGAACAAGGCACAAGACCTGGAGAAGAAGCGCGAGAAGGCGCTGCTCAAGGAATTCGAGGCCTATCGGTCGTTCACAGGTCGCAAGATCAAGGAGTCGCGTCTGGAGGTGCTGCGTGCTGGTTTCCGCGCTGCGTGGGCCGCTAAGGACTACAAGTCCATCATCAGTATCGCCAACAAGCTGCCAGAGGAAACGCTGCAAGAGGACGAGAAGCTACTCACCCTCTACGACCTCGCCCTGACCCGTACCGAGGACGGGATCTGAACGTGGCCGGCGGCGGGTTCACCATCGGCGACTGGTGCTGGTTCCCCCGGCAGGCATCGCCCTGTCGGGTGATTGAGCGGCAGGACGTGTGGGGCGAGGTGACTTACCGCGTGTGGCTGCCCGCCAAGGACGCGGTCGTGCGCGCCCGGGCTGTCGATCTGGCCTCGCTGGAAAGCGTGCGCCCGAGCGTGGAGCAGATCCTGCACACCACGGCGGCGGCCAAGTTGCTGGATGCGCTGGAGGACAACCTGCTGCTGGCGCCCATCCAGTCCAGCGTGGTGCCGCTGCCGCACCAGCTTTACGCACTGAATCGCGCCATCAGTCGCGACCGTATCCGCTACCTGCTGGCCGATGAGGTGGGTCTCGGCAAGACCATCGAGGCCGGCTTGGTGCTGCGCGAATTGAAATTGCGTGGCCGGGTGAAGCGCATCCTGGTGGTGGCGCCCAAGGGACTGGTGCGCCAGTGGCAGGCCGAAATGCGCCTGCACTTCGGCGAGAAGTTCCAGTTCATCGAGCCGTCCGAGCTGGCGGCCTTCCGGCAGTGGCGCAGTGGCGGCGCGGGCGAGGAAGAGAACCTGTGGCGCATGCACGACCAGGTGATCTGCTCGCTCGATTCGGTGAAGCCGATGGAGAGTCGTCGCGGCTGGAGCCTGGAGCAACTCAACACCTACAACCGCGAGCGCTTCGAGGACCTGATCTCAGCGTCGTGGGATCTGGTCATCATCGACGAAGCCCACCGCATGGGCGGCAGCACCGAGCAGGTGGCCCGCTACAAGCTGGGTGCGGCATTGGCCGAGGCATCACCCTATCTCTTGTTGCTGTCGGCCACGCCGCACCAGGGCAAGACCGACCAGTTCATGCGGCTGATGCAGTTGCTGGATCGCGAAGCCTTCCCGGACGAGAGCAGCGTCAGCCGCGACCGGGTACGCCCCTTCGTGATCCGCACCGAAAAGCGCGCATCGATCAACGCCGAAGGTCAGCCGCTGTTCAAGCCGCGTGTCACCCGGCTGCAAGCTGTGGCATGGCAAGCGCGGCACGTGTCGCAGCAGCGCCTGTACGAGGCGGTGACCGACTATGTGCGCCACGGCTACAACCAGGCATTGGCATCCAAGCAGCGCCACATCGGTTTCTTGATGATCCTGATGCAGCGGCTGGTGACGTCCAGTACGGCAGCCATCCGCACCACGCTGGAGAAGCGCCAGGCCCTGCTTGATGCGCCACAGCCCCAAGCGAATCTCTTTGAGAACACCAGCCAGGACGAGTGGGCCGATCTCGATGGCCAGTCCCAGGTGGATCTGGCCATGCAGTCCAGTGGCTGGGAGCTGGAGAAGTCCGAAGTCGAAATGTTGCTGGAGCTGGCGCGGGAAACGGAGGCGGCAGGTACCGATGCCAAGGCCGAGGCACTGCTGGAGCTGATCTACAAGCTGCAGCAAGAGGAAGGCGACCCGGCGCTGAAGGTGCTGATCTTCACCGAGTTCGTGCCGACGCAAGCGATGTTGGCCGATTACCTCGAAAGCCGGGGTTTCTCGGTGGCGACGCTCAACGGCAGCATGGACCTGGAAGCGCGCACGCGGGCACAACAGGTGTTCTCCAAGGATGTGCGCGTGCTGATTTCGACGGATGCCGGTGGTGAAGGCCTGAACTTGCAGTTCTGCCATGTCATCGTCAACTTCGACATGCCGTGGAACCCGATGCGGATCGAGCAGCGCATTGGCCGGGTGGACCGCATCGGACAGAAGCACGTTGTTCGCGCCATCAACTTCGTGCTCGAAGACACTGTGGAGCATCGAGTGCGCCAGGTGTTGGAGGCAAAGCTCGAGGTCATCGCGCAGGAGTTTGGCGTCGACAAGGCGGCTGACGTGATGGATTCGGTCGAGGCCGACCCGATCTTCGACGAGCTGTTCGTGCATGGTCTGCAGAACCCGGATGCCATCGAACAGGAGTGCGACGCGGTGGTGTCGCAGCTTCGATCCACCCTGGCGGAGTCGAAGAAGAACAGCGATCTGCTCACCACGGAGCACGATCTGGACGCCGATGATGCCCGCAAGTGGCGCGACCACCCGGCGCAGTTCTGGCTGGAGCGCGCCATCACCAGCGGGTTGGCTGCGCGCGGCGGCTCTGCAACGAAGGTTGGCAAGGCGTGGCAAGTGAAGTGGGCGGACGGCAGCGAGTCGGCACAGGCCTGTTTCGACGCCCGCACGGCGGACGAGAACCCGGAGTTGGAATGGGTCACGATGGAAGACCCACGCGCTCGGGCGGTGATCAGCGAGCTGCCGCGCTTTGTCGCCGGGCAGCCGCTGCCGGTGATCCGCGTGACCGGTCTTCCGGATTCGGTACGCGGCATCTGGTCGCTATGGGAGATCAGTCTGGCGGCTGAAGGCTTGAGTCGGAAGCGCTTCCTTCCAGTGTTCATCAACGAAGAAGGTCGCCCCTTCGTACCGACCGCGAAACGCGTCTGGGATCTGCTGCTCACTGAAACCGTAGACGTGCATGCCGTGACGGGTGCCGAGGAGTCGGTGAGGTGGTTCGAGGCATCGCATTCCGCTGCCAGCACCCAGGGTGAACGGATCTTCACGGAGCTGCTGACCGAACACCGCGCCCGGCTGAAAGAAGAGCGCGAACGTGCGCTGTATGCGTTCGAGGCGCGAGGCCAGGCCATTGGGCGCATTGGCTTACCCGCCGTGCGTGAGCACCGGCGCAAGCGGCTGCAACAAGAACACGATGCACGCATGGCCGCCCTGGACGACATGGAGGCCAGCGTGCCGGATTTGAATGCCGTGATGATGGTGCGCGTCTCCGGCGATGTGATGCCCGGAGGACAGGTGGGATGAGCCAGTGGTCAGAACGCATTCTCAGCCACTTCACGGCCGATCTCACTCGGCTGTGGGTGGCGTGCGACCCCGACGATGTGCTGCTGGACGAAAAGCTGTTGTCCGAACTGCGCGGTCGCGGCTTCGAGGTCATGCTGTACGAAGACCCGTTCGCCTTTCGGGCGGAATACGAGGAACGCTATCGCGCAGCCTGGGATCGCGGTGAGGCGGGGCCAGCGCCCTCGCTGGTTCTGCATCTGCGCAGCGCCGACGCGAATGAATTGCCGTGGGACATCGTGCACCACGGACGTGTGGTCCGGCTCAGCCTTGCGGAGCTCTTCCCCAGGCTGGCATACAGCGCGGTACAGCAAGTCGAGCCGGAGCATTTGGCCGGGCTGTTTCATGCCCACCAGACCGAATTGCAGTCAGCGCGCGGCGAGAACGAGTCCAAGGACTTCATTCTCGAGCACGTCTACCAACTGACGCCGCGATCTATTCGCAACCCGGTCGACTTCTGGCGGGAGCTGCTGCGAATGCACTTCGCCAACCGCTCATTGCCACCCCTGTTCGCCCAGCACGCGGCAAGCATCCTCCAGGGCAAGGGACTGTTCCCGGACCTTCCCGTCGCCACATGGCTGGCGTCCAAGAGCGCGCTGCTGCGTGTGGTGCAGGATGCGTGGTATCGCTACCTGACGACCCTGGGGCTGGATGGCACGCGTACAGGCGAGCCGCCGCCACCGGACTACGTCGCGAAGATCGTGATTCCGTTCGACCACTCCGATGTGCAGGTGCTGGTCGATTCCATGTTTCTCGACGGCAGCTTGCATCCGCTCGCGGTTCACAGTGTTCCGGCGGGGATGCCGAGTTGGATCAAGGCTGGCATTGTTCAGGACCCGGCGGCACTGCAGGCATTGGTGCTCAAAGGCATCGATGGCCTGATCGAGACGACCCCAACAGCGGCCTCTTCGCACAAGGACTGGAGCGGGTTCGCCAAACGCTACGGTGAGATCCTGGCCCGCACGCATGGTCTGCCAGGTACGGAAGGCAGCGAACACCTGCCGGTGATTCGAGAGCGGATCAAGACCTTGCATGCGCAATCAGACGAGGGTCTGCGAGCCTGGGTCGCAGCCAAGCATTACGCCGACCTGATCCTGCAGCCGGTGACCAAAGGTCCGGTGATGGTGCACCACGTGCCGCGCTTCTTGCGGCATCGGCGGTCCGCAGGGGAAACCAAGGTGGCTCTGCTGGTATTCGACGGGCTGGCCTTCGACCAGTGGGTGCAAATCCGCGAGCGCCTGATCGCCACCACGAAACGTTTCGCGTTCGACGAGGGAACCGCGTTTGCATGGCTGCCGACCGTGACGTCGGTGTCGCGTCAGGCGCTGTTCTCCGGGCTGAAACCGCGAGAGTTCGACGACTCCATCGACAGGACGGACAAGGAGGAATCCTTGTGGAAGACGTTCTGGCAGAACGAAGGCGTCAATTCGAATGAGGTGATGTATCGACGCGCGCTGCGTCAGACCCATCAGCTCGACGCACTGGAAGCGGATTTGATCGACCGGCGCCCGAAGGTGGTGGGCCTGGTCATCGATGAGGTGGACGATCGGCTCCACAAGGAGCGGTCCAAGAAGGACGTGGCGATGTGGATCGGCAACTGGCTGACGACCGGTTTCGTCGACCGGCTGTTCTCCCTGCTGCTGGACAAGGGATACCACATCTATCTCACGGCGGACCACGGCAACGTTGAGTCCACCGGCGTCGGCAGGCCCAGCCAGGGCGTGATTGCCGAGACGCGCGGAGAGCGTGTTCGGGTCTACCGGAGTGAGCCATTGCTGGCCGATTCCGCTGCGGCCTATCCCACCACAGTCAGGTTGGACATCGCTGGACTGCCCGCGAACTTCATGCCCCTATTCGCAGGCGGACGAACCGCCTTTGTGCCCGAGGGCGAGCAGGTAGTGGTCCACGGCGGGGTGTCGGTCGAAGAGTTGATCGTGCCCTTTGTGAAAGTCAGTTATGTGATTGGTACCGAATGAATTCATCAGCCCCAAAAATAGGCTTTGATCGGTTCATTCAGCTTGATTGGGCGGCTGCGGCACTGAATGTTCGTGCAGGCGTGGCTGGGCTAGATGATCTGAATGCACTGCTTGATGCAGCCGAACTTGGCGTGGAAGCCAAGAAAAAAACACGCACCGTACTGAATCGGTTGTGGCTGGAGCCACGCGCCGAACTGGTCGATTACGCGGATCGCGGCGTGGCCATCCACAAGACGCAGCCGGACATACCGGTCGCGGCGCTGTGCTGGGGTATGTCGGTGGCGACCTACCCGTTTTTTGGAAAAGTGGCCGAGCTGGTGGGCCGCCTCTCCGCCATCCAGGGCGACTGCGCGTCCGCCGAAGTGCATCGCCGGATGAGCGAGACCTACGGAGAGCGCGAAGGCACTCGGCGCATGACCAACATGGTCATCCAGAGCCAGGCGAGTTGGGGCGCCGTGGAGCGGGTCGAGAAAGGCAAGCGGGTCATCCGGCTGGCACCAACCGCGATCGACAACGACGGACTGACGGCCTGGTTGATCGAGGCGGCCGTGCGCTACGCCGGCAAGCCCGTTTCAGTGCCCAGCCTGCAGTCGCTGCCCGTGCTGTTCCCGTTCAACTTGACGCGGCCTCTGGCCTACGTGGTGTCGAACGGCTCGACCCTGAGCCTCCGGTCGGAAGGCCCGAGCAACCAGTTTGTCGCTTTGCGGAATAGGTAGTCATTGCTCATGTCTTGGCGATCCAATATCGACTTCGCTGTAAAGCGCGTACGAAAAGCGGTCGCAAGACGAATCGCAGCATTATGGCAGTACACCTACAGAGCCCAATACCAGCTTGGAGTGTGGAAGCTTCGATACGGCAATATCGCTTTTTATGCCGTGCTTTTCCTTCTCGTCTCTGCAAGCGCCTACCTGTCTCCGGCTCTCCAGAATGTGCTTGCCAGCTATTACTCGACAGAACACACGATCGAAGGTCTGCGCGGTTTGATCCTAAATGCGGGAACCGCGCTGATAGGGGCGGCTGCGATCGTTACGTCGCTCGTACTGTTCGCCATGCAGGTGAACATCGAGCGCATGCCTCATGGGCTATTCCGCCGTCTGAGCGCAGATCGGAAGTTGCTCGGCGCGTTCGCGTCGGCATTCCTCCTTGCAATCGGAGTTGCCACTCTGTCGACTTTTGTGGATAAGGCCCGGCTGGCGCTCGTCGTGCTCGCAGCCTCATGGGCGGTCGTATTCATACTGATCTCGTTCATGTACGCCTATCGGCGCGCTTTGGTTCTCATCAATCCCTTGCAGCAACTCGGCATACTCATTCAAGACACCCGTAAGGAATTGCGGACCTGGGCTAAACGGGCTCAGCGCGCGATGCCACTCCTTGAGCGTGAAGAAAGCGCAAGTGCCACGTCGTCACCATCGGACTCCACACACGATATGGCTCGTACAGCTTTTTTTCAGATCAACAATCGATGGACCGATGGCACAAAACGAGCGATCCGGCATGCGATGTCGTTTGCTCGGCGTTATGCCGAACAGGGGGATTATGAAGTTTCTGGCGCGGCACTGAACGCCGTCGTTGGCATCAATGCTGCCTACATCAACTCCAAGGGGAAAACTTTCTACGCCAACAGCCCATTTGTCGAAAATCCGTTTTCCAGCGACGGCTTCATCAACGACACGTTAGAGCACATGCGGCAAAACGTGCAGAGTGGGATTGCACGTCGGGATGAACAGCAGATCGAACAGACACTGCAAGCGATGGCTGCACTGGTCCGGGTGTATCTTGGCATCGATTACTCCAGCCCGTATGCCTCGAAAAGCCACGCGCAGCTCGCTGCAGGATACCTTGCAAGCGCGGTGCAGGCCGTAGTTCCTCATGGCATGGCCGATGTTCTGCTAGAGGGACAACGGCTCATGGGGCAATCTGCGCAATATCTTCTCGCCCATGGAGATCCGAACGACATAGCAACGCTCAGCGAGAAAATTGCTTTGATTGCATGTACTGGCTGCGCGAAAGAGGATTACCGCCCCGTCACGATGGAAGGCATGGCGCAGCTTGCGAATCTCACCTTTGATCTACTTCGCTCTGGGAGCCGCGACATTCACTTCGCCGTTGGGGAAGTCCGCCGAGATGTTGCTTTGGTGGCGAAGTTATTTCTCAACGTACCAGATACTCCGCTGTCGAGCAGCCACAGCACATTTCTGGGACCGTACTACTCGTCGACGAGCATGCAGAGCTTGAGGTCGCGGCTCACGGCATTAGCGAACGCGATCTCTGAAGCGCAACCGGACAACACGGACGCCCAATCAGTCATACGGAACATCGAGCGTTGGGCAGATGGCCTTTACCAAACGGAGAAGGAGCTCCTTCTCGAAGCTGTAAAGGCGAAGTCTCACTTCGCATTTGACATGATTCACTGGATCACAGGCGTGACCGAAATCCTGTTGGCAGTGTCAAATTCGCCCGCATGCGACCATCACAGCCAAGAGGAACTTCGGAAGCACGCGCGCTGGCTGATTGCGACCTTGACCTGGATTCCCGATGACAAGGACACGGTGACCTTCGTTGAGAACTTCCAGATGACCGAGACGTTGTTCGAAGCCGCAATAGACGCGCGTAATCGCGGCTGCGATGAAATTGCGAAAGAAATTGGGGAGAGTCTCCTGTCCTGGACGTTCAAAGGGGGGAGATATGAAACGGGATGGGGCATTTTAGAGCGGGGACTTTGCGGTCTCGCTGCATTCGCTGTAATGGGTGGAGATGAACAAGTTTCGGAGTTCAGAACGGCGCTTGCAGCTCATCTGTCGCGCCAGTCGGCGCCAGCACAGGAAATCCGAGATCGCGCGGCAAGAGAAATCTTGGAGCGTGCGGAAAGTTTGTACAGGCAGGGACACTGGTCGTCTCGGATCGATATGGCGATCGATCGATCTGATCACGATAAACTGCGGCCTCTACTTGAGGAAATCGCTGGCCTGCTGTCGCCTGGCATGGCCCAACAGACGCCGACGGTCTGATGTCAGCCGGACACCAGCAGAAGGACTTCATAGGTACTTCTTGAAGCTCCCCGCCGCAATATCCATCGCCACCCCCAGCAGCACCGCGCTGGGCAGCAGGATCAGCAGCGGGTTCACGCTGACCGGCAGTGCCAGGTAAGTCACCCACGGCAGCACGGCCAGCGGGATCAGGCTGGCCCTGGCGCGGTGATAGATGAACCCCGACTCGCGTCCCGCGCCGAAGCGGCGGATGTCCCGGCGCACCAGGCCGTCCACCAGCCCGACGAAGGCGGCCATCAGGAACAGCGGCAGGGTCAGGCACAGCACCAGCAGCCGCACGAGGAAGACCAGCGTCGTGTAGGCCGCCGCGATCAGGTAGCTCTCCACGTTCACGTAGACCAAGCCGATGTAGTAGCGGAAATCCTTGGTCGGGCGATGGCTGCCGGCGCTGGCTTGCGCCGAGGCGTCGCGTATCCAGTCCAGCAGACCGCTTTTCACGAACAGCCAGTCGTAGCCCTGCTCGACCAGCCGGTGCGCGGTGCGCCCCGGTTCCTGCACCAGCGCGCTGCGCGTGAAATGCGTGGAGAGCTGATCCAGCTCGTAGTGCAGCATGCCCTGCGCGTGGCGCCAGCCCTGATCGGGCCAGAAGAAGTGCATGCCGACACATTCGATCAGGATGCACAGCAGCAGCGCGCCGCACAGCACGCCGAAGAAGCGGAACGGCAGCGTGACCAGGCTGGCGATCAACCCCTGCTGTCGTTGCTGCTGGCGCTGGGCCGCGACGGCCGGATCGCTCATGGTTCGGCCTCTTCAGCGGCGGCCATCTGCTTGAAGTCGTCCAGCAGGTCGTCGGGCAGCGCCTTGTCTTGCAGGCCGGGAATGCCTTGGTTCTCCCACCAGTCTCCTGCCTCGACGTAGTGCTGTCGCATGTAGCCGGCCAGCTCCTGCAGATCCTTCGGCATGGCTTCGTCGGGGTCGGGTGCCGGCAGCGGCATGCGGACTTTCCAGAGGTTGCCGCCCTCGATCAGCGCGAAGCACTGCCCCTTGGGCAGCGCCACCACATGCGCCGGCTCGATCAACGGCACGCTGTTGCTGCTGATGCGGTCCTGGGTGTTGGACGTGAAGGCGGTATTGCCGTGCGGGTCGGAGCTGTCGGTGGCGCCGCTCATAAGTGCCGTGGCATACACCTCGACCTTGGGCAGTTGTCGCGTCAGCAGCTCGGCGGTGGCGGTCTCGCGCACGCGCAGCATGAACAGGTTGTTGAAGTTGCCGACCACCTGGCCGGCCTTGGCACGGTTGCCGATGCGCGCCTCGATGTCGCTCAAGGTCTGCGTGTAGGCCGTCACCTGCACGCCGGCACCGCCGCCCTTGTTGACCATCGGAATGAACTCGTCGCCCATGAGTTCATTGAATTCGTCGGCGTGGACGTTGATCGGAATCTTGGCGCCCACCGCTGCGCCGGGTAGCCCGTCGTCGATGCCGAACTTGTAGATGTGGCCGGCGACCGAGACCAGATCGCTGAACATCGAGTTGCCCACCGCCGCCGCGACTTCGGCGTCGGACAGCGCATCCAGCCCCACGTAGACCACCGCGCGTTTGCGGATGACCTGCATCCAGTCGAAGATCGGCCGCGGGTCGGACAGGTCGGAATAGTTCGGTGCGAGCAGTTGCGCGATCTTGCCGGTGGTGAGCTTCTCCAGCAGCGGCAGCAGCGAAGCGACGATCTTGTCGAAGTACGTCCGGTCATAGCGCACGGCGCTGCGCAGGCCGTCGAGCACCGAGTCATAGACGCGCACCTGGGACAGGTACTGTTCGAGGGCCACCACGCGCTTCTCGCGCCCGATCATGTTGCGCGGGATGTTCTTGTCGTTCAGCTTGGCTTCGAGCTGGACGATGACCTCCCAGGCCTTCGGCTCGTTCTTGGCGAAGTAGTGCTGGGCGTACTCGATGAACAGCGCGTCGATGTTGATGACGTGGCGCTGGATCAGCAGGTAGTCCGGCCGCTGCCCCAGCTCGACCAGGGCGCGCGCGATGATGTTGACGAAGCGCCAGGCGAATTCGCGGAACGCGGCGCTGTTGCCTTCCCCCGAGAGCTGTCCGGCGATGCGCGTGGCCACCTCGGAGATCCGCCCGAACCGGCCGACGGCGTTGTAGCGCGCCGAGATGTCCGGCCAGCCCAGATGGAACACGTAGAACTCGCCTTCGCGCCCGGCGCGCTTGGCCTCGACGTACATGCGCTTCAACAGGTCCGCATCGCCCTTGGGGTCGAAGACGATCACCACCTCGTGCTCGCCGCGGACCTTGCGGCGGATGTCTTGCGTGATGAACAGCTCGGCCAGCCGCGTCTTGCCCACGCGTGTGGTGCCCAGCACCAGGGTGTGGCCGACGCGCTCGCCCAGCGGCAGGGTGACGTCGACCTCGGCCGGTTCGATGCCATGAAGGCGCGGCATTCCGCCGAGCGGCGGCAGCGGCCGCGCCGGGTTGAGCGGGCTGTCCCAGGCCAGCGCGCGCGCCAGCGTCGAGACGGGAAACGGCGCGAACTCAAGCCGTTCCTCTAGCCGCCGGGCGGCCCGGTAGATCGCCGTCGGCTCGACATAGCGGCGGAACTCCGGCCGGTAGGTCTGCATCAGCCGGTGCGTGTGCCGCTGCTCCCACCGGAACCCCCTGCCGACGAACAGCCGCTGTTGGCTCACCGGCACGTCGCGGCTGGTCATCACGTAGCGCGGCAGACGGCGGATGTTGCGGCGATAGCGCAGGATCGCCCAGGCATCGCGCAGGCGAATCGCGCCGAAGGTCAGGAAGGCCAGCGCCGAGCCCAGGCCGAGCAGCGGGTTCAGCGCGAGCGACCACGGTGCCACCAGGCACAGAATCGCGGCGCCGGTGCAGACCGCCACGGTATGAAGCTCCACCGCTGGCCGCAGCAGCACCTCGACCGCATGCGGTTGGGCCATTGGCGCACCTACTGCTCGACGCCGGTGGACGTGATGAGCACCGGGTAGTGGCGCAGGCCCAGGCGCTGGGCCAGGTCGTCGCCGGAAGCCGGCGAGAGGGTCAGGCCGGGAGCCAGCCTGCGCAGCGCCGTCAGCGCGGCCATCGACTCCACGTTGACCACCAGGCCCACGGCCCCCAGCTCGCGCAGCGCGGCCTGCCGCTGCCGCAGCCAGGCGCGCGAACGCTCGTCGTCGCCGATCAGGAACAGCGCCGTCAGGCCCGGCGCCCGGATGACGCGGCGCTGCACCTGGCCCGGCGACAGTTGCGTCGAGCGCACCGGCAGCATGGCGGCTTCGGCGTCGGCCGCGTTGCCCACGCGAGGGACTGGCATAGGGGCCGGCGGTGCGGCCTGATCCGGCTGGGGATTCAGCGGCCGGTAGTACGGCAGCGCGGAAACGCCGCCGCGGTCTTCGACGACGATCAGGGGCGCGGAGGCGGTCTGGGCGAAGACGGTGGTCGTGGACAGCAGCCCGATGGCGGCGATGAAAACGATGTGGTTCATGGCGTGGTGGCCTGAAGGGTTGGAACGGGAACGCCGGGGTCGAGCACGCGGGTCAGGTGCCGATGCACACTGCGCCGGTAGCGTGCCGCGGGCGCCCCGCCGGCGGGCCGGTGGTAGCGGCCGATGGCAAGCAGCCAGTCCTCGCCCGGCGTGTGCTGTTCGCGCAGGATTTCCGCAGCGATGGCGAGGTTGCGGTACGGGTCCAGCAGCTCGCAGGGCTGCGTGTAGCGATGCGTGTGGTAGCCGAGATTGACCTGGCCGAGGCCGGCGTCGATGCGATTGGCCGGCGTGCGGGCGAGTGCCCGGCGCAGCCCCGCGCAGGCCTCGGCGCGGGTGGCGTAGCGCTCCGGCGTGCCGGCGACGTTGAGCGTCCACGGCCAGGGGATCAGGCGCCCGCGCAGCATGGCGCCGCTCTCCTGCAAGGCCACCGCGTACAGCACCGCCGCCGGCACGTCTGCACGGTGCGCCGCCAGTTGATAGGCCGGCGGCGGCACTTCCCGCGCCAGGGCGGCCAACGCCCAGCCGCCGCTGGTGAGCAGCAGCACGGCGCCGGCGCAGCGGATGGCGACGCGGGATGGCCGACGCTCCCGGCCCGGAGCACCTATTGCCGCTGCCATTGGCCGTTCACCTCGCGCACCACGGCCGGCAGATCGCCGGGCAGGCCGAGCGACAGCCAGCGCCCCGCATCGTGGTTGAGCGTGATGGTGCGGGCGCGCACCCTGGCCGGGTCGATGCCCGCCTGGGTGGCCCACTGCCGGATGCGCGCGTCGTCCTGACGGCTGCCGACCATGTAGAGATCGAAGGCTGTGCCGGCCGCCTGCAACTGCTGCACGCGCTGCGCGCACGGTGCGCAGTCGGCCTTGACGAAGACCGCCAGGCGCCCGGAGCCGGTGCTGCCGGCACCCTGCGCCTTGGCGCCGGGCAGGCTCACGCGCGGCTGGCCGGGAAACAGGCGCTGCCACGCCGCGTCGTAGGCCCGCTGGTAGGCCAGCGTCTTGCCGACGCGCCGGGCCTCGGCCTGCACCTGCAGCTCGGCGTAGCGCCTGCGCTCCTCCTCGCTGCGGGCCTCGATGCCCAGCGTCGTGAGCGGATCGAGCTGGGGCGAATAGACCCCGAGCGGCCCCTGCATCAGTTGCCGGTAACGCGCCCACTCCTCGGAGCGAAGCCCCCACTCCCGCGCCTGCCTCTCGTCGAGCGCGGCATCAGCGCCCGGCTGCACTTGAGCGGGCACCATGCGCGAGTTCGTCACCGGGGCCGGTTGGGCGGATGCGCCGAAAGTGGCGAACAGGACGACGGCAGCGAGCAACGGCCGCAGGTTCATGGCGACCTCCTACGGCACCGCAACGCGCTGCGTCTGGCCGTTCACCTGGAACACGCCCGCCTGCGCCTCGATGGACTGCAGTTGCCAGCCGCCCTCGGCGTCGCCCTCGCGCAGCAGCCGGGCGCCCGCGAGCGAGGCCGCGGCGGTGGAGGTGATCGACAGAAAGCGCTCGCCTCCCCGCAGCTCCACGCCGAGCACCCGGAACGGCGGCTCCGGCACCTTGGGCTTCGTCGCAACCGGAGTGCGCGGGCGAGCGGCGGATGCCACCTGCCGGGTTTTCTCCAGGCGGGTTTCGATTGCGTTCACGCGCGCCAGCAGCGTCTGCAGGTCGACGGCCAAGGCCCTCGCCTCATCGGCCTCTTCGAGGCGCGTCATCCGTTCGTCCAGCGCCTGCCGCGCGTTGGCGAATTCGGCCTGGCTGATCGGCACCGGCCGGCGCTTGTCCGCATTGGCCTGGTGTTCGAGATCGGCCACGCGCAGGCCCATCGCCTTGACCTGCGCATCCTGTGCGCTGCTCTGGGTCTGTTCGGCGAGCCGAGACAGGCCGACGCTGTTGATGAGTGCCACGGCACTGATGAGCAGCAGCCAGAAGGCCGCGGCGATCTTGAGCCAGCGCGTGCGGGAATTGCGCTCGGATGGCGCCTGGGGAAAGGTCATGGCTGCATCTCCTCGGGCCGGTCGGCGTCCGGCACGGGCGTGGCGGTGCCGGGCGGGTTGGCGGAAAGGAAGGTGGGAGCACCGTGCCGGCTGAAGCAGACCTGGCGGGTCAAGTCATCGACCGACAGCTCCCAGGCGGGGCCGGCAAGGGTCAGCAAGGCATCGCGCAGCATCAGCGGGCCCAGGCGCAGGTGCGCGGCAGGCAGCGGCAGCGCGTAGAGCGTGGCGGCCTCGGCCGCATCGCAGAGCCGGTAGCCGGAGCGCAGGAGCACATGGCGCATGGCATCGCCCACGCTGGCATCGAGCATGGGCGGAATCGAGACCTCCACCGCCTGCTGCAAGAGATCACGCTGCGCAGGTTCCGGCACCAGCTCGACCAGGGTGTAGCGGCCGTAGCGGGCCACCGGAACGAAACCCGGCTCCGGCGCGACGGCGGTTGGCGATGCGGCCGGCACCGCTGGCGCAGACGGCGCAGCGGTCGTGGCGCAGCCGGCGGCCAACAGGCTGCCGGCCAGCAAGCCAGCGACGAGGGCCAGGCGGTGAACAGCGCGGATGGATGGTTGCATGGAGGGCGCTTCCCTGGAACACGGAGCGCTCACCATCGCCGCCGCTTGGCCTGCGGGCAGCAAACAAAACGCACTGGCGCCCGCCCGAATACATGGCGGGGCGGCGCCATGGACTGCCATACGCCCAAGAAAAACGGCCCCGAAGGGCCGTGGAAAGAAGCCGGCGACCCCGAGGGGCCACCGGCATGGGCACATGGATCAGACCGTGACAAGCTGTCGGGCCAGGGCGACCTCGACGGAATCACCATCCTGGTTCAGAACATCCAGGCCCGACTCGGGTACGTCTCCCGACGTGCTCTGCGACACCATGATCTTCTTGGCCATCAACCCCAGGCAGGTCATCTGCGAGGAGTTGGCGTAGCCCAGGTAGATCACGCGCACCGGCTGCTTCTGGCCGATGCGCCATGAGCGCCGGGCGGCCTGCTGCAGCGAATACACGTTGTAGCCGGACTGGAGGAACACGATGGTCGGGAACTCCAGCAGGTCCAGGCCGGTTTTCACCAGCTCGGGATTGGTGATGAGCACGTCGATGCCACGGTCCAACTGCTCGGCGATCCAGTCCTCGCGGCGGGAGGCATCCACGCTTGCGCGCAGCACCGCCACCTTGAAGCCTTCCTGCTCCAGCAGCACCTTCAAACGCGACGTGGTGTCGCGCGTGCCGGTGTAGACCGAATAGACCAGGGTCTTGCGACCTTCTGCCTTCTCTTGCTTGCAGATCTCGATCAGCTCGCGCTCCTTGGGCATCACCTCCAGCTCGTTGAACTGAGCCGGAACGAACGCCAAGGTGTTGCGCGTGCGCGGATGCACCACGGTTTCCGACCGGAAGCAGCAGTCCGGCCAGGCCAGCAGCACGTTGAGGACTACACCGAGCAGCGTCGTGTCGCGCTTCGCCAGGGCCTGCTTCAGCTCCTGGGTCAGCCGACCCGCCAGATCGCGGTAGGCCGCGGCTTGCGCCGTGTCCATCGCGACTTCGCGGAACTCCTCGTCGTAGGGCGGCAGCACGTTGCCACCGATGTCCTTCAGCTTGAGGAAGACTGTGAACGGCAGGACGCAACGCAGCACGCCCTTGGGACCGAACCCCGGCGCCTTGACCGTTCGCACCGATACCTTGGTGCCCTTGGCCGTCTTGTGCGCCGTGCCGGTGCTCTCGGAATAGATGTCCTTGAGCACGCCGTGATCGCGCATGAACGCCATCGCGGCCGAGGTCATGCTGCCGCTCTTCGTCGGCCGGTAGCCGTCTTCTATCATCCGCCCCGGCAGGGCTCGGAACAGCAGGTGGAACAGGTCGTCGCCGTAGCCGCCCATCAGTGTGCCGGTGAGCAATAGCGTCTTGCGCGCCTTGGCCGCCAACACCCCCATGGCCTGGCCCTGTGCGGAGCCGCCGTTCTTGTACTCGTGCGCCTCGTCGGCGATGAGCAGGTCGAACGTGCCTTGGGGAAGTTGCCTCTTGATGAACTCGGACGGCTGGTAGCCGCCCTCGCCGAAGCCGAACTCCATGTTGGCCATCGCACGTTCCATCCGGTGGGCTTGCCGGTCCGAGAAGACCAGCTCGCCGTTGCCATCCATCAGGTTGATGAACTCGTGGATGTTGTCCCCGAGCATCGACGCGAGGAAGGCGTCACCGAACTTCTGCATCAGCTTCTGCGCGGTGACTTCGCCAATGGTTGGAATGCGCTTCAGTGCCTTGAGCACGGTCGAGGACTGGTCGCTGGCGGACAGGCCTCTGGGACGGATCAACGACCACAGCGGTGCACGGCAGTGGCTGCACTTGCGGCGGGACTCCTCGGCTTCGAGCGCGACCGGGTTGATCGGCTCGCCGTCGAGGTCGGTGATGACATGCCCGCAATCCGGGCAGGCCCCCACGTCGCCGTGAGGCGTGCGCCGCCGAACGAAGACAGGCTTCCAGTGGAACCCCATCCGCATCCGCACGCGGCCCAGGACGAAGAACTCCTGGCCCTGGGCCGGCACGCCCAACTGCTCGCGCAGTTTCAGCAGCTTGACCAGCGTGTCCGGGCCATTGAGCACCCAGACCTTGGCACCGGCCACCGTCTCCTGGATCTCGCGCCGCCACTTGTAGACCAGGTGGGGTGGCGAGAGCACCAGGGTGCGGCGGTAGCCTTCGGCGTTGAGCACGGCGGCCGTGGCGATGCCGACGGTCGTCTTGCCGCAACCCATCTCGCCATTGACGATCGCGGCGCGTTCGCCGCGGTCGACCAGTAGCTCGGTGACGGCATGGACCACATCGGCTTGCGCCGGGAACAGCTTGCGCTTGAGCGTGGCGAGGATCAGTTGCCGATGCCCCCGCACCTGGCCGGTGTAGACCGGCGGATTGGCGCGGTTGAGCGAGTCGAGCAGCTCGTCGCCGAACTCGGACACGAAGTCCTGCAGGCTGAGCGTGAGGGGTGAAGCGGCCGCTTCGAGCAGGTCGCCCTGCACAGCGGTTTCGGGAACGGTTTCGAGATCGAGGGACATGGTGATGCTCCAAAGCAATGGGGCATGCACCTCCCCCACGGGGCGGTGACATGCCCCTGGGCGGGAAGAAAGAAGCGGCGCGAGGCCGCTGGATGCGGATCAGTATTCGCTGGGCAACAGCAGTGTGGTGACGCTGCGATCCCATTCGGTGATGATCCAGAGCTTCAGGTCGCGCGTGACCTGGTAGGACGAGAACAGACGATCCTCACCGGACTTCAGCGCGGCGTCGTTCTGCCGTCGATCGCTGTCGTCCAGGTCGCCCCAATCGCCATGAAGATGGCGGCGCAGGTACGGCGAGGGGTTGAGCCGGCCCTGTCGGACCAGCTCGTCGACGCCGGCGGTCATGACCACCTGCCCTGGCGAAAAGCGTGCTTGTGACGCGAGGTTGAGGACTGCGAGTGCCATGGTGGTTTCTCCTTCTGGAAGAAGGGGCCACGGCACCCCATCGGGGCAACGTGACCCCGGTGGGTGGATGAAAGCGACGGCGAACCGTCAGGGAACAGCGATCAGCGGATGGTCAGCACTTCGCCCCACGTAGGCGAGCCCAGCGTCAAGTCCCATGCACGAATGACCGGCACGAACTTGTCGGTGAGGATGCGCGTCTCGGCCACGGAGCCGTCGTCGCGTTCGGTGTATTCCGTCTGGAGGGTCTTCTCCTTGTGGGTATCACCTTTGACGACGAGCACGCGCCCGCTCTTGGACTTCACTACGCCAGAGATCGCGCCTGCGGCCAAGGCCAAGGCGAGATGCCAGTGCGACAAGGCCCGCGCGGGCGGACGCAGCGATTGCTGCGCGGCGCCCAGGTGCGTATCGAGCGCCGGCCAGAGACCTTGCAGCCGGCCGACTTCATCGGCGAACTGCTCGGGCTCCATCGTCACGCGATAGAAGTGCTCCGGCTCGGCCGGGCTGGCAGGGACGGTGTACGGCAGGAACGGCCATTCGAGCGGCAGCTCCTCGGCTTCGGCGTCGCCCTGTCCGATCTGCAGCAGCAGACCACGCACGGCCTTGACCGACTCCGACGCCTGGTCGCGCTGACGAATCCTGCGGCCGAAGATCACCACCTGCTTGAACTGCGTTTCCACCGCACGGTAGATGCGTAGGTCGGCGAAGTGGCGCGTCAGCCATCCGACCAGCTCGGGGTCGAGCACGTAGGACGGCACGATGAAGATCAGCACGCCGTCGTACTGCAGCAGCGGCAGCGCGCGCTGATAGAAGAGCTTTTCCAGCCGCGCACGGCCCTGGCCCTGATAGCCGATGTTGCCGTTCACGTCCTTGCTCAGGTCGCCATACGGCGGGTTCAGCCACAGCAGCCCGAAGGACTGGCGCGAGATCAGTGTGTCCATCAGGTCACCGTGGATGCAGCGATCGACCAGTTGCCGTGCGTGGCGGGCACGCTCAGCGTCGTACTCGACGGCGAAGGCCTGGACCTGCTCGCGCCCGAGGGCGTGGGCGGCTTCGGCAATCGCCACGCCTTCGCCGGCGCAGGGATCGAGGATGGACATGGAGCCGGGAGACGGCGCCAGTGCGGACAAGGCCCGCTCCAGCGTCGGCTCGTCGGTGGGGAAGTAGCCGTTACGGATGAAATTGCGCGCCAGGCGCGGAAACATGAGTGCCATGGATTTCTCCTGATGATGGATGAGGGAAGGCGGGCACGCGCGGCGCGCATGCCCGTGGGGATGGCTCACGCCACACGCCGAAGCGGTGCGTTCGCGGCCAGTTCGTACTGCGTGGCGCCAAGGGTGCCGTTGCGGATCAGCTCGCCCAACGCCTTCGTCAGCGCCGGGACATCGAGGGCCAGCCGATGGCCTTCCAGCGGCCCGAGGGCCAAGGGAAGACCGGTCAGCATCCGCCGTGTCTGCAACAGCTCCAGCACGGTGTCGCGCCAGTGGTCGAGCAGTGGCAGCGGGCAGGTGTCCTGCACCAGCGTCCACAGCCGGTCGAGCCGGTGAGCGGAATCCCTGGGCAGAAGCGCCAGCGCGCTGGCGTTGGCCTTGTCTGGCTTCACGCAGCGACGATCGAACAGCCACACGTTCGTCAGCGAACCGAACAGCGTTCGCCGATAGGCGCGGGTGATGCGCTTTTCCAGGTTCTCGACGTTGCCGACGAAGACCGAGATGGATGCGCCCTGCTCGGTGATGACGTGGAACTGATCCAGTCCCTGTTCATCCCGGCCGAGGGTCAGGCGGGCGAGGAACTCCTGAACGGCGGTGTCGCGCGCCCAGATCGAGAGAAAGACGAGATTGCCCTGCTCGTCACCGACGCAACCGTCGGCCATGAGGTCGGGGCATTCGTCGATGCGGTACAGCGGTTTCGCGGAAGAAGGTGCAGGCATGGTGATGTCCTCTTGGAAATGAAGGAGCAACCACAGCCCGCGGGGCCGTGCTCGCCCCGGTTGGGTGAAGGAAGATGCGTGCCGCTAGACAGCGCGCCCCGCGTGGAAGCGGTGAACCCGCTCGCGCCACTCGGGGCTTTGCACCGGCGCCATGTCGAGATAGCGCAGCGGGCACGAGTAGTAGTACGGATGCACGGACTCATCGAGGGACTTGTAGCCCCAATCGCCGCCCGAGCTTTCCAGCAGATGGCAGCCGATGTAGCAGACGGACTCACCGGCCACGAGGCCCATGACGCCCGCCTGCCTGGCGGTGACGCGAACCACGGTCCACAGAACGTCGCCGTCCAGCGTGTGGTCGATGACTTCGCAGCAAGCGTGTTCGGACGCCTGCGGAGCGATCAGCTCGCGGATCAACTGATCGCGCGTCTGACGAACGAAGGTCCAGCCCATGAGGGTCTCCTTGAAGCAAAGGCCGGAGCCCTCCCCGTCGGGGGAGAACCCCGGCGGGTGGCGGAATGCCGCGTAAGGCGGCGGATGGATCAGGCAGCTTTGAGGTGCCAGTCCTGGGACAACGGAGCGAACTCGTAGCCCAGCTTGTCGAGACGGTCGCGCTGCTGACGCAGCACACGACGATCCACGGTCGCATCGAGCTTCACGGTCTCGCCCAGGGGCCACAAGGCACCGAACAGCGCCGCGTCGTCTGCCTCGGCCGAGGCCGCAGCGGACACGGGAGCCGGTTCGCTGCCGAACGGCGTGGTATCGACCAGGGGATCACGCGGACTGCGCGGCTTCGCCTTCGGCTTGGCCGGGGGCGTTGCCGGCACGGGCGCCTGCGCCTCCTCGTCGACCGGATCGACTTCCTGCGGACTCAGCCGGCGGGCTTCGTCGCGGCTCAGGGCGTCGATGTTGGACAGTGTCATCCCGCCCAGATGGGCGCGGATCTCGATGACCATGCGGCCGTTGGCGTTGTACGTGGAGGGGCGAATCTCGACGATGACGAAATCACCGTCGTACTTGCCCTCGCGGTACTGATCGAGTTCGGCGTTCTTCACGACGAACTCGCCGATCGAGGTCACCAGGCGGCCGACGTTGAAGTCGCCGTTCCTGCCGTGGATGGTCTTGATGGCCAGTTGGCCGGGGATGGTGATCATGAAGGTCTCCTGCTGACGAAGAGAAGACAAGGCCCCGGGGATGGGGCCTTGCGGATCAGAACGACTCGGCAACGGCCAATGCGGGGGCATCGGCAGCGTCGTCGGCAGCATCGGCGTCGGGCTTGGAAGGCTCCGGTGCCGAGGCTTGCTGCGCGGCGGGCGCGTCGGACGTCACAGGGACTTCCGGGTCGCGCTCGTCGGTCTCGGTCGGCTTGGGTTCGGCCTTGTAGACGAGCTTGCCGTCGACCTTGATCCAACTGACGAACAGCAGGCGGGCCTTGAGGCTCACCCCCTGCTCGCCGGCACGCTTGCCCTTGGAGTAGGTGAAGGTGTCGGCCCACAGGTCGCCCAGGCGGAAGCCGATCATCACCTTCTTCTCGGCGTCGACCGCCTGAATGCAGCGGCGCACCAGGTGCTGCGCTTCCGAACCCGATACGCGCGTGTCGAAACGCACATACGAGACGTCATCGCTGGGACCGTTCAGAGCCGCGATGTCGCAGGCCAGGAACGCATCGCCTTTCTTGGGCTTCACTTCGCGGATGCGATTGAGATACCCGAGGCCGGTGATGTGCAGATCGAAGTAGGACTTTTCGGTGGAAGTGGTCATGGTGAATCTCCTGAGAACAATGAGGCGGAGACACACCCGACCCAGGCGGGGAAGGTGTGGAACCCCCGCGTGGGTTGATGGAACAGCTTGGAGGCATCGCCATCGAGAACCGATGGCCGTTCGCGCATGGATGCCGGTGCGAACTGGAGTGATCAACGCGGTCGGAACCGCGTCGCAGCCTTGAAGATCGTGGCTGCCTGGGCATGTCGCTGACGGACGTCAGCGGAACATGGCCGGAAGCGTGGCGCCAGGACGGCGCGCAGGCGAGCGGCAATCGGCACTCGCGGCTGTCCGCATTGCCGGGAAGAATGAGGCCCCCGGAGCGGGGGCCAGGGATGGGCGGTCAGTTGCCGCTGGGCGTGGAAGGAACCGCCTGCAGCGACAGGTGTGTCGCGGTGGCGGACACGTCGAGGTCGTCCTCGCTGTGCAGGATGCGCGCAAACACGCCCTCCTGCGGATCGAAGAACTCGCCGAAGTCGTCGCCACCGAACTCGGCGCGCGCCAGCTCCCACCAGTCATCGAACGCATCGACATCCGGGTTGCAGCCGGCGGCATAGGCGATGGTCTTCTGGCGACCATCGGGTCGGCGCTCGCCGCGCTCGGCCAGGAAGTACACGCCGTGATCCTTGACCAGGATGACGCGGCATTGATTCGCCACCGCTTCGGCGAGCACGGGCCGCAGCTCCGTGCCTTTGAATCGAACAGTCATGGGTGTGGTCTCCAGGGAGGCAGGAAGAGGCTTCCCGCCGCGAAGGCGGGAAGCTGCTGGGAGGTCAGTGCCGGACAGCCTTGCGACCCGACAGGCACTGCACGCGGATGCGTCTCCAGCTTCCGTCGTCGATCAGCCGTTCCAGCGTCTCGCCGAGGGTGTCGAAGAACACCTCATCGACCCGTTCAATCAGCTCGCCGTCGCGGCGCAGCTCCACCGCGTAGAGGTCGAGGCCACGCTCATACAGCACGGTGACGCGACCCTGGAACTTCATCGTGGCGACGGTGAAGCCGATGGCCGGTGGCGTGCGGATGATGTCGGCGGGCAGCGGATCGACCCAGGTGATGTCCCGCGCACCGGCATCCACCAACAGGTGGGTGATGCGCCGGAAACCGTCGGGAGCGGGCAACTGCTCCAGTTGGACGATCAGTTCCTGCAGCTCGGGGCAGCGCGGCTCGGGGATCGGCAGCTTCGCCGGTGCGGACCCGAGCACGAACCGCTTCACCGTGTAGGGCTGGCCGTCGGCGGTGAACTCGGTCTGCTCCTCGGGCGTGTCCGCCCGCTGACCGTCGAAGCGGCGTCTGACATAGGGTTCGACCTGCACCTTGGCGCCTTCGTCGGGCACCTCGGTCACGAGCGTGCGATCGAGCACCGCGAACTCGGCCCGTGCCGTCTTGACGACGATGGCCTCGTCGGTGGTGGCGATGACCTTGCCCTCGAAAGGCTTCGGGTCGATGTGAAAGCCCAGCGTCGAAACCTTGGGCTGGCCGTCGAAGATGTTGAACTTGAACGAACGGACGTTGGAAGGCACATGACCGACAACGAGCGTCGGCATCTGTGCGCGGATGGCTTGGGTATCCATGGGGAGACTCCTTGTGACAACCAAGGGACTCCCGCCCGCAAGGGAGGTCGGTCCCTTGAGGGTGAGGTGGATGGACGCGGGTGCGCCCGGAGAACGAAGCAACCAGCACGGCGAACCGCGCCGCAGTCTTGAAGGTCTCGACTGCCTGGGCATGCTGCCGGCAACGCCAGCGAACATGCGGCCAGCGTGCGGCACATGGCGGCGGCCGTCCGCCGGGAATCGGCAATGCGCCGGCACCGCGTTCCGCGAAAAAGAAGAGCCCCGACGTGGGGGCTCGAATGGGTTGCGGGTTACTCGTCGTCGTAGAGCGTCAGTCCGTCCAGCACGGGCGCGTCGGCATCGAACACCAACATGCGAACGTCGGCGAGCGCAGCCAGGTGCAACACTTCCACGAGGGGCTCCGGCATGCCCTTGGCCCGGTGCTCCTGCCGCAGTTCTTCGGCGGTGATGCCCTCGACCTGCTGCACGTTCGCATCCGTCCAGGGCGTGGCGATCAGCTTCACGCCGACCGCCGGGCTGTAGGGAATGCGGAAGGCCACGAACAAAAAACCGCTCGGCGTGGCGATGTCCGCCAGTTCGGCGAGGAAGCGGCCGGCCTCCTCGGTGATGTGCGCCGAACTGATTTCCCAGGCACGGCTGTAGAAGCCGGTCTCGAAGCGCAGGCGGCGTACCACCTCGCGCGCGGCTTCCTCGGAGTAGGTATCGCCGACGTGCAGTGGCTGGCCGGCTTCTTCGGCCATGACGGCGTAGACGAGGTTTCGGGCGATGCCGTGGCTGGGGCACTGCGCGTCCAGCTCGGGCGGCACGTTCTGGCCCTCGGTGATCAGCGCGAAGTCGTCGCAGAAGACGCAGGCATGGCGCTCGACCTGGCTGTCCGGCAGGTACGACTGCGAGACGTGCAGCGGCAGATAGCTCAGCGGGCAGTCGTCGTCGTAGGAAATCGCCAGCAGCCGCTGCACGGACAGGCCATCGTAGCCGCGGACGAAGGGTTTTTTGGAATGGGACATGGGATTCCTCCAGCAGAGGATGGCCGAGGCAATCCCCTGCCGGGGATTGAACCCCAGCGAGTGGATGAAGTGGCAGCCGGTCAGCCGGCCGCGGCGTCGGGCCGCCCTGGTGGCGGGCGGTGCAGGTCAGTGGAAGATGGTGATTCGGGACATGGCCGCTCCCGCGGAAGGAAGGAGGGACATGGCCCCGAACGGGGACGCATGTCCCTCGTGGGGTGGGATGAAAAGACGGTGGGTTGCCAGGCGCGGCTCACCAGCCGTTGTAGTGCAGCGTGAGGTCGGCGATGACCTGGCGCCGTTCCAGATCGAGGCCGCCGAAGTCGGACAGCCCCTCGAAGCCGCAACGCTTGAGCATCGCGCCGCCCTCGCGGGAGTTGTAGAAGCTCACCATCGCGGACAGGAACATGCGTTGACCGCTGCTCAGCACGCCCAAGGCGTCGTTGAGCATCAGCATGTTGGGCCGCAGGTCCCACTTGGTGGTGGCACGCTGCAGACCTTCGCGTGTGCCGTCGCCGAACCACTCGTGGCCGGCGATCTGCGCGCCGCGCTTCCAGGCCTCGAAGAAGGCCTGCGGTGCAGCGTCGAAGTGCGCCTGTTCCAGCGCCATCTGATCGAGCACGTCTTCGGGTAAAGACAGATTCATGAGAGAACTCCTTGAAGGGTGGGAATCAGGGGTGAGCGCGCTGTGTCCAGGCATGGGTATCCAGGGCGCGCTGTGCTGCGAGGTGGGTCGGGAAATACTCGACGGACTCCCGCGATACCGGGCCTTCGTCGTCTTGCGTGCCGATGTAGTGGCCGGCCGCGCTGCGCAGCACCTGTAGCGGCAAACGCTTGCCGGTCCAGGACAGCGCCAGCGCACCACTGCGCACTGCGGTTGCAGAGGAAGATGCAGAAGGTTCAGACATGCCGTGCTCCTTGGTTGGTCGAGGAGCACACATCCCGTAGAGGATGGAGTTCCCCTCGGGTGGTTGAGAAAAGTGCATCGTCGCCAGGCCGGCGAGCGTCCGCGGTGGGCGATGCGAAGCGGACTGGATCGGTCAACGCGGCGAACCGCGTTGCAGTCTTGAAGACCGGGACTGCCAGGGCATGCCGCTGACGACTGTCAGCAACGCATGGCGTGAGGATGGGCGCGAAGCATGGCTGCCGTCGCAGGGAAAACCGAATCGCGGACGGCCCGCTTTAGGGCAGGCCCGCGTCACGGGACAAGGCAAGGAGCAGGGCGCCGAAGGCCACGCGGGCCTTCGGCTGGAGAGGAAGGAAAACCACCTGTGGGCTGCGTCAGCGCGGGCCGTCGTCAAAGCCGTTCGCTGCGTCAGCAATCGCACCCGGCCCGTTTCGTGGCTGGGGCCGGAAACCTCTGGCGTGCATCCACACACAAAGGGAGCCCGTTGTTCCGCCGGCGGGCACCGGCACGGAATACCCTCGGCCCAAGGGGCCTCCTCACGGCTCGCGCGGCGGCAAGGCGTCAGGAAGCCCCTCGTGACCGAGGCAAGGCACACCGATCAAGGGAATGGCGGCGGGCGCGATTCGTGGAGCAATGACCTTCTCGCCCCGTCGCCCGATGGCGGGCAGACGGGGCGCGCACACCGTTGCAGAAGGAGACGCGCGCTTTGGAGTCCCGCGCGGTGCGGGACGTTTGCCTCGCCGCCAGTGAAGTGGCCGGCGCGGCAGGGGGAAGCGAGGATCAGGACGCCTTGGAGGCAGCGCGCCGCTTGCGCGGTGCGCTGCGCCGGCCCGTCGGGGACTCGATCGGCAGCGTGCCCTTGCAGTCCGGGTAGCGCGAGCAGGACCAGAACGCGCCGCTCTTGCCC
>CBINNP010000005.1:0-34958 GCA_966252075.1 uncultured Solimonas sp. | reverse complement strand
AGCACGCGGCCGCGAATCCACGACTCGCCGGTGGTCTTGGCACCGGAACCGGGCTTCACGTCGTAGTACCACATGTGCTTCTTGGACCCGAGGATTTTCGCGAAGCCCTTGGGGATATGAATCATCGGGTGCTTGTCATCGGGGCCGGCCTCGATCAGCAGCACCTGATTGCGCGGATCCGCCGACAGCTTGTTGGCCAGCACACAGCCGGCCGAACCTCCGCCGATGATGACGTAGTCGTAAATCTGGCTCATCGCTCCTCCCTCGTATCGTTCTTTCGTATCGCCGGCGTCCGTTCGAGCGGCGCCGCTGCAGCTTGGTGCATCTCTATGCGCAGCTTCCACATCGGGTAGCCACGGCGTCATAACTCATGTTCGTCGAGCAATCTTGCCGCTTCCGCCACGTCGTCCAGTTGCCGCATACCCGCCGGCTGCAGGCAAGCCTGCACGATCCGCACCGTCGCCTGCGTGCGCATGTCGACGTATTCCAGTTGCAGCTGCCAGCGGCAACCGCAAGCACTTTCGATATCCAGCACCAGCATCGCCGCGTCGCTGCGCGAACAGCCCAGCACCCTTTGCTGCTCGTAGGTACACAGCGGGCACATCAATCTCGTCGCGGCACTGTCGGCCCCGTCGCGGAAGGCAGCGCTGGCGAGCATCGGCGTACGCCCTCAGCGCGGCGCGGCCGCCAGCAGCGGCCCGTCCTGGAAGCGCAGCACGACCAGCCGCACCGGCATGTCCGGCTTGAACTCGCAGCCCGGCGTCGTGACCAGACGCACCGCCAGCCGCAGGCCGGCATCGAGATCGACGATGCCGACCTCATACGGCAGTTCGGCCGCGAACATTTCCGGGCCGGCGTGAATGCGGGTCCATGAATAGAGCCGGCCGTCCGGCGCGATCTGCGTCCAGCGCACCTCGCCATGCCAGCAGTGCGGGCAGATCGGCTTGGGCGGAAACGAGCGCTCGCCGCAGGCCACGCACTGCGTGGTCTGCAGGCGTCCGTCCGCCAGCGCTTCCCAGAACGGCTGGGTGAACTCGGTGACGCGCGGCGGATAGCTGCGCGCGCGCGCGACGTCGATCTTCTGCATCTCTGCGATCCGGCTCATCGCTTGGCCTCCAGCACATGCACCAGTGCCGCGTTGTAGTTGCCGAGCTCGTTGCTCGAAAGTCCCAGCTCGGCATCCTTGACCTGGCGCGTTCCGGCACGTCCACGCAGCTGCTCCGCCAGCTCGACCATGCCGTACAGCGGCGTCGCGTACGGCGGATGCCCGCGCGAGGTCAGGCCGCCCGAGGTCGACACCGGAATGCGGCCGCCCAGGCGCGTCTCGCCTGCCACGGCCGCGGCGGCGCCCTGCCCGCGCGGCACCAGCCCCAGCGCCTCGCTGACCAGCACCTCGACGATCGTGCACGGCGCGTAGAGCTCGGCCAGATCGAGATCGGCCGGGCCGATACCGGCGTCGCCAAACGCGAGCTTTCCTGCGGTTTCAGCGGCGATGAAGCGGATCATGTCGTTGGGCACTTCGCTGATCTGGTGCGCACCCTCGTGAAAGAAGCCGCGGCCGCGAACCAGCACGTACGGCAGGCCGGATGCCCTGGCGCGATCCTCGGAAACGATCACCAGACAGGCCGCGCCGTCGCTGCGCGGCGGCACCTCGTAGAGTCCCAGCGGCTCGACGATCGGCCGCTGCGCGAGCACGTCCTCGATCGTGATCGGTGTGCGGTACTGCGCCAGAGGATTGAGTTCGGCGTGCGCACGGTTCTTGACGGCGACGCTGGCGAGCTGCGCGCGCGTGGCACCGTACTCGTGCATGTAGCGCATCGCGTCCATCGCGTACCAGGAGATCGGGATCAGGCCATTCGGTGAATGGAAATCGACGTCACCAGTCGCGCGCACACTGTCCTTCATGTGCTCGGCGGAGGTGACGGACATCTCCATGTTGACGCCGAAAGCCAGCGCGACATCGGCGCGTCCCAGCACCACTTCGTCGCAGGCCTTGTCGAAAGCCAGTGCCGCGGTCATGCCGTTGCCCATCGTCTCCATCACCACGCCGGAGCATGGCAGGCGCAGGTAATGCGCCATGAACGTGCTGAAGTACTTCTGCTTGGTATAGGGGCGCGGATGGGCGCAGACGATCGCGTTGACCTCGCGCTTCTCGACTTGCGCGTCCTGCATCGCCTCGACCACCAGGCGCGCGATCATCTCGTGCTCGACGACCTGGATCGCCTCGTTGGCCTTGCGTTGGTATTTGCGGACCGGCACGGCGGCGGTGCCCAGAATGGCTGCCCTGCGCATGTTCAGTGTCCCGAAGAAGATGAAGGAGAAGAAGCGGGCCGCGTGTCGAGCACCAGCTTGCCGGTCTTGCGGCCCTCACGGATACGCGCCAGTGCCTCGGCGAACCGGTCCAGCGGCAGCACGGCGTCGATCTGCGGACGCAGCTTGCCGGCGCCGTGCAGATCGAACAGATGCCGCTGCACGACATCGACACGCTCGGGCTGGCGTGCGCGGTAATCGGTCCACTGCAACCCCATCACGGCGATGTTCTTGACCAGCAGGTAGTTGGCCTTGACCTGCGGGATGCGACCGCCGGCGAAACCGACCACGACCACACGCCCCGACCAGGCCACCGCGCGCAGGGCGGCATCGAAAACCTCGCCGCCGACCATGTCGAGCACGATGTCGGCACCGTGGCCCCGCGTGGCGTCCAGCACCTGTTCGCGCAGACGCTCGCGCAATCCCTCCGGGGCAAGCACGACGACGTGATCGGCGCCGGCGGCGCGCACGGCGTCGCCCTGCTCCGGCCTGGAGACAGCGGCGACGACGACGGCACGCTGGCTCTTGGCGATCTGCACCGCGGCCAGCCCCACGCCGCCGCCGGCGCCGGTGATCAGCACCGTCTCACCCGGACGGTAGGCACCGCGCTGCATCAGCGCGAAATAGGCGGTCTGGTAGACCAGCCCCATCGCCGCGGCATCGACGAAGGTCATGCCGTCCGGCAAGCGGTGCACCCAGCCGGCCGGCGCCACCGCTGCGCTCGCGTAAGCGCCGTGATCGAGGTGCGCGAGCACGCGATCGCCGACGCGCAGCTTGCCCACGCCCGCGCCGATCGCGCGGATCACCCCCGCGGCATCGGTCCCCGGCACGAACGGCAGCGGCGGCAGCTTCTGGTACTCGCCGGCCATCAGCAGCAAGTCCGGAAAATTGACGCCGGCCGCATGCACCTCGATCAGCACCTCGCCGTCGCCATATGACGGCGTTGCGCAGTCCTCGACGCCATGCGCCTGCGGAGGCCCGAAGGCGTTGACGCGCACGGCTCTCATGCCGCACCGCCGCCGAAGTCGGCAGCGGCCTCGTTGAGCTGCGGAAAGCGCAGCGCCTGCTGCACCGGACGGCGGAACACGCTGGCGACCGGCACCGGCAGTGCCGGCATCGAACGACCGGCAGCATCTTCGACACGCCAGGCAAACAGATCGCGTCCGACGAAATGCGCGTTCCGCACCGCCTCATCGAGCGTGCGCACGCGGTTGACGCAGCTGTCGATACCGGCCAGGCGCTGCTCCCAATCGGCCGCGTCACGCGTCCTCAGGATGGCGGCGACGCGCGCGCGGACGCCTTGCGGATCGCGGCTGTCGTCGAGCAGCTCCGGCGCACCGATCGCGTCGAGGAACTGCTTCCAGAACTTGTCCTCGAGCGGCGCAACGGCGAGGAAACGATCATCACGCGTCCGGTAGATCTGGTAGCGCGGCGTGCCGCCGGTGACCAGATCGCTGCCCGGCCGCGGCCACTGGCCGACCGCGTAGCCGTTGCCCAGACCCCAGTACATCGTCGTGAACAGGCTGTCGGCCATCGCGATGTCGAGCCTGCAGCCGCCACCGCCGGTGTCGCGATGGCGCAAGGCCAGCAGGATGTTGATCGTCGCCGGATAGGCACCGCCGGCAATGTCGCCGATCAGCGCCTGCGGCAGTTGCGGGTTGCCGTGCGCGTCCGCTGTCTGCGCGAGCAATCCGGCCTCGGCGGCGAAGTTGAGATCGTGCGCGGCGACGCGCGACAGCGGGCCCTGCTGTCCATAGCCGGTGATCGAGCAGTAGATCAGGTCCGGCTTGATCTCGCGCAGCTGCTCGTAGCCGAGCCCCAGCTTGTCCATCACGCCCGGGCGAAACTGCTCGACGACGACGTCGGCCTCGCGCACCAGATCGCGCGCACGCGCTCGGCCCTCGGCCGTGCCGAGATCGAGGACCAGCGAACGCTTGCCGCGATTGAGAATGGCGAAGTTGACCGCCTCGTCGCCGAAGCGCGGCACGTAGGAGCGCATGGTGTCGCCGCCATCGGGCCGCTCGATCTTGATGACCTCGGCGCCGGCCTCGGCCAGCATCAGCGTGCATAGCGGGCCCGGCACCAGCGTGCTGAAATCCAGCACGCGGATACCGCTCAGCGGCTGATGTGCGGAGCCGGGCATCAACGCAGGCCCGCCCGCTGATGCGCGATCTGCGCGCGCCGCGCCGGCGCGTAGGCGGCGTCACCGAGTGCGAGGTACAGCGCCTGCGTCACCTCGTAGTGCGCCGCCAGCCCGGTGCGCTCCAGCAGCGCAAGCGGACCTTCCGGATAGCCCAGGCTCAGCCGCAGCGTCTTGTCGATCTCTTCCGCGCTCGCCAGCTTCTCGTCGTGACGGCGCAGCACAGCGTTGTAGTAGGGCCGCACCAGGCGATCGACGATACGGCCCGGAAAATCGTTGCAGACGGCGACGACCAGATCGGCGGCCTCGAACGCTGCCCTGGCCGCGGCCAGCGCGTCGTCGCGGGTCCACGGCAGGCGCACCAGTTCGATCAGCCGGCTCGGCTCGGCGCTACCCAGACGGAAGCGCGCAAAGCCGACGAGGTTGTCGCGGCGTTCGTCAGCAGCGTCTCCGGCGTGCACGCCCAGGCATTCGCTGCCGAGTTCGATGGCGACGAAATCAGCCGCGCCGGAAGCGGCGGCGAGCTCGCCATAGGCCGCACCGGCGTCGCTGCCGATCAGCACCAGGCCGGCGCCATCGGCGCGGGCCTGGTCGAGAAAGGGATGCGCGCCCGGAAACGAACGGCTGTCGCCGGCACGCTGGATACGATAACTGCTCATGCTCAGGCTCCGAACATCTTGCTGTCGCCGTAGCGGTGGAAGCCGCGTCCGGTCTTCTTGCCGAGATGGCCGGCGGCGATCATCCGCCTGACCAGCGGCGGGCAGCTGGCCCGCGGCTCATAGGTGAGTCCGTACATCGCATCGCAGAGCAGCCGCTGCGTGTCCATGCCGACCAGATCCAGCAGCTCCAGCGGCCCCATCGGATAGCCGAGCGCGGTCTTGATCGCCTTGTCGATATCGGAAGCTTCGGCGACGCCCTGCTCGACCAGGCGGATCGCGTCGTTGTTGTACGGGATCAGGAAGTAATTGAGGATGAAGCCCGGCGTGTCCTGCGTCTTGACCGGCAGCTGGCCCAGCGCCTCGCAGAAAGCCCAGCCGCGCTGCCAGGTTTCGTCGCTGGTGTTGAGCCCCGGCGACATCTCGACCAGCTTCATCAGCTGCGCCGGCAGGCAGAAGTGCATGCCGACGAAGCGGTCGGCGCGCCCGGAACCACCGGCGATCTCGGTGATCGAGATCGTCGAGGTGTTGGACGCGAACAGCGTGGCCGGCGGGCAAACCTTGTCGAGCGCCGAGAACAGCTCGTGCTTGACCTTGAGGTCCTCGAACACTGCCTCGATCACCACGTCGCAGTCGGCAAGTTCTTCGAGGCGCGTCGTGCCCTGCCAGCTCGCCATCGTCCGCTCGAACTGCTCGGGCTTGAGCTTGCCGCGCTCGACCGACTTGCGCAGGAAACTCTCGGTCTGCTGGCGCGCGTTGTCGAGCGCGCTCTGCCGGGTGTCGTAGACGCGAGTGGCGAAGCCGGCGCGCGCGGCGACGATGGCGATGCCGGCGCCCATGGTGCCGGCGCCGGCGACGCCGACGGTCTTGATGTCAGTCATTGGCGTGGATCTCTCATTTCTGCAGGAAGCTGCGGCCGATCAGCTGGCGGTGGATCTGGTTGGTGCCTTCCCAGATCTGCGTGATCTTGGCGTCGCGCATCAGGCGCTCGACGCGATAGTCCTTGCAGTAGCCGTAACCGCCGAGCATCTGCACCGCGTCGGTGGTGAGGCGCATCGCCAGATCGGTGGCGCGCAGCTTGAGGATCGAGGCTTCGACGCCATAGTCCTTGAGTCCCGCGTCGATCTCGCCGGCCAGCGTCCACAGGAAGGATTCGCACAGCAGCAGTTCGGCGGCCAGATCGGCGAGCAGGAACTGGATGCCCTGGAACTCGATGATCTTGCGGCCCGACTGACGCCGCTGGTTGATGTAATCGCTGGCGTCCTCGAACGCCGCGCGGGCGATGCCGAGCGCGTGCGCGGCGATGCTCGGCCGCGATTTGTTGAGCGACGCGAACAGGATCGGCAGACCGTCGCCGGGCTGGCCGATCAGATTGGCGCGTGGCACCCGGCATTGATCGAAGGCGATCGTCGCCGTGCTGGAGCCGCGCGTGCCGAGCTTGTCCTCGGTGCGCACGATGGACAGGCCCGGCGTGCCCTTCTCCAGAATCAGTACCGAGATCGCCTTCTTGGGATCGTCGATGCCGTCCCACTTGCCGAACAGCAGGTACAGGTCGGCCACATCGCCGCTGGTGATGAAGGTCTTGCCGCCGTCGACGACGATGTGATCGCCGTCCTCGCGAAAGCGCGTCTTCATGCCGGTGGCGTCGGAGCCGGCACCCGGCTCGGTGATCGCCAGCGACGCCAGTCCGCCGGCGGCGATGCGCGGCAGCAGCCGCGCTTTCTGCTCGGCGTTGCCGAACTCGACCAGCGGCTTGATGGCGTGGAAGTTGGTCGCCCAGATGATGCCGGTGGACGCGCAGGCCTTGGAGATCTCGCGCACGCAGGCCAGATAGCAGCGGTACGACAGCGGCGAGCCGCCGTATTTCTCTGGAATGAAGACGCCGTTGAGCCCCAGCTCGTTGAGCGCACGGACGTTGTCCCACGGAAAATCGCCGCTGCGATCGACGTGCTCGGCGTTGCGAGCGATCACCTCGCTGGCGATCTGGCGCACGTTGTCGAGCAGCATCTGCTCGGTGTCGTCCAGACCGATGCGCGCGTCCAGTCTTTCGAGAATCGTCGCCATCAGTGCGCGATCCCTTGTGCGCCGTCGATGTAGATCGTCTCGCCGCTGAGAAAACCGATGTCGCTGGCGTAAAGGGCGGCGACCAGCTTGCCGACATCGTCGGCCGTACCCGGCTCGCGGCCGGGGATGCGCTTTTCCAGATACGCGCGCAGCGGACCGGCGCTCATCTGCTCACGATTGAGATCGGTGACGATGTAGCCGGGCGCGACGTTCAGCGCGCGGATGTTCTTGCCGGCCCATTCGACCGCCAGCACGCGGGTCATCGCCGCCACCGCCGCCTTCGAAGCGCAGTACGCCAGATTGCGCTTGACGCCGAGCTTGTCGAAGAACGAGCCGATGTTGACCAGCAGCGCACCGCGCGCCGCCGCCAGATGCGGATAGGCCGCCTGACTGGCCAACAGTACCGACAGCGTGTTGGTGTCCTGCACACGCTGCCAGTCGGCAAGCGATACCGATTCGGCAACGGTATCGATGTGCAGGCCGGCGTTGTTGACCAAGCCCGCGACACGGCCGACGCGTGCGGCAAAAACATCGAATGCGGCTCTGAGTTGCGCGGCATCGGTGACGTCCGCCTGCAGCGGCAGCCAGCGTACGCGCAACGCCGGCGGCGCCTCCGGGCGCTTGGGCAGATCACCGGACCGCGAAACGCAACCGACCGTGTAACCGGCGGCGGCGAGATGTTCGGCGATCGCCGCGCCGATGCCGCGGCTGGCACCGGTGACGATGATTCCACCCTTGTCGCTCATGAACTCGTGCTTCCTCTGATACTCGATATCGGGGTTCGCTCAGCGATCGCTGAACTGCGGCTTGCGCTTCTCGACGAAGGCGCGCATGCCTTCTTCGGCATCGGCGGTGCGGTAGGCCAGCGTCGACAAGTCGGCCTCGATGCGCAGGCCGCCGTCGAGCGTCGTCGTCGCCGCACGCTGCACGGCCTCGCGTGCGAACTGCTGCGCGAGCAGGCCATGGGCGCCGAACTCGGCGGCGAAGGCGAGCGCGGCGTCGAGCAGCGGCGCCTCGACGATGCGGTTGACCAGCCCGATGCGCAGCGCTTCCTCGGCCTTGACGGTGCGACCGGTCAGTACCAGTTCCAGCGCGCGCGACTCACCGATCAGCCGCGGCAGCCGCTGCGTGCCGCCGTAGCCGGGAATCAGACCCAGCTTGATTTCCGGCAGGCCCATCGCCGCATTCGCCGCGGCGAGGCGGAAATTGCAGGCCAGCGCGAGTTCCAGACCGCCGCCGAAGGCGTAACCGTTGATCATCGCGATCGAGGCCATCGGCAGGCGATCGATCTTGGCGAACACCGCCTGCCCGAGTTCGGCACCGCGCTTCTGCTCGATCAGCGGCCGATCCTGCAGTTCCTTGATGTCGGCACCGGCACAGAACGCCTTGTCGCCGGCGCCGATGACGATCAGCGCGCGCGCCGCGGACACAGCCACCTCATCGAGCGCCGCGCCGATCTCGCGGATCAGCGAGAAGCTCAGCGCGTTGAGGGCTTGCGGACGATCAAGCGTCAGCACCGCGCAGCGGTCCTGATAACGCAGGCTCAGGCTCATGCCTGCGCTCCCGCTGCGGCCTTGGCGGCGTTCCAGCGCACCGGTGCCGGCACGATCCGGCCCGCCTTGACCCAGGCCGACAGTTCGCGCTTGAGGATCTTGCCGCTGGCAGTCAGCGGAAATGCGTCGAGGACGACGAAGTACTCGGGCATGTCGAACTTGGACAAGCCCATCGCGTCCAGATGCGCCAGCACATCGGCGGCGGCGGGCGCCTGATCGGCGGCGATGATCGCCAGGCAGACCTTTTCACCCAGCCGCTCGTCCGCCACCCCGAACGCCGCGGCCTTGACGATGCCGGCATGGCGATGCGCCAGATCCTCGATCCGCGCCGGGTGGATGTTGTGGCCGCCGCGGATGATCAGATCCTTGGCACGGCCGACGACCTGGAGATTGCCGTGGTCATCGAAGCGGCCGAGATCGCCGCTCATGAACCAGCCGTGGGCGTTGAACGAATTCTCGGTGGCCGTCTGGTTGTTGAAATAGCCGAGCGTCAGGCAGCCGCCGCGGCCGCCGATCTCGCCGACCTCGCCCGCAGCCGCCTCGACATCGGCATTGTCCTGACTCCACAGCTTGATCTCGTAGGCTCTGCAGGCGCGGCCGCAGGTGCTGGTGATGGTCTGCACGTCATCGCCAGGCAACGTGTACTGGTGCGAGCCGTTCTCGGTCATGCCGTAAACGTTCTGCGGCGTGACGCCGAGCGCCAGCATGCGGTTGGCGACTTCCGACGGAATCGGCGCGCCGGCCATGTAGAAAATCTTCACCTTGCCGAGCGACTTCAAGCCGCGCTGGCGCACGACCGACAGCAGGTCGATGGCATGCGTCGGCACGCCCATCACGTAGGTGGCACCGCTCTGCTCGATCCAGTCGAGCATGGCGATACCGGCCGTCGGATCACTCATCACCAGCTGGCCGCCGCAGACCAGGATCTGATCCATCGCCACGGTGGCGATGTGATGGCTGTAGGGGCTCAGACTGAGCAGCACGGTCGAACTGTCGTGGCCCCAGTCCTCGACCATCGCGCGGGCATTGGCGAGCAGGGTGTTGTCGCTGTGCATCACGCCCTTGGGCAAACCCGTCGTTCCGGACGTGAACGCCAGATAGACGACTTTGTCCGGATCCGAAGAAGCCGGTAGCAGCACGCGCGCCACGCCGGCGCGCGGGAACTCCTCGCAACCTGGCGCCGGCGCTCCCGGATGCAGCGGGTGCCGCAGCGAGTACACGCGACGGATGCCGGACAGCTGCTGCGCACGCGCGAAGATGTCATGGCGGTCGGCATCGGCGCCGTAGCCGATCTGTGCGAACAGCGCTTTGCACTGGATGCGTTCGAGCAGAACCAGGATTTCCTCAACCGTGTAGTTCTGGTGCAACGAGGGATTGCAGACGTAACCATTGCGCGCACAGGCAAGGAAAACGATCACCGCCTCGACGCGATTCGGCAGCCAGACCGCGACACGCTCGCCACGGCGCAGGCCGGCGGCATGCAGCGCCGCCGCCACCGCATCGACCTCGTCGCGCAGCTGTGCCCAGCTCAGTTGCCGCCGCGGATCGCGCAGTGCCGGCGCGTCGGCGCGCTCACGCGCATGACGGTCGAGCAGGCCGTAGAGCGTGTCCGCGGTCCACACACCGGTTTCGTAGTAGTGCAACGTCGTCTGCGGATCGTGCAGTGTCAGCAGCTTTCCCATCGTCTCCTCCGCGCCGGCCTTCAGTGGCCGAACTTGCTGGCGTCGGGCGCACGCTTTTCGGCGAACGACTTCGCCAGTTCCTCGTGCTCCTCGGATTCGAGATACGTGCGCAGCAGCAGGTCATGCGCCATCCGCGACAGACCGCTGACGCCACCGTGACGGGCATTGAATGCCGACTTCAGCGACGCCAGTGCAAAGGCACCGCGATCAGCGACCTCCAGTGCGTACTTGCGGGTCTCCTCGGCGAGCTGCGCATCCGGCACCACCTTGTTGATGAGGCCGATGTCCTGCGCGTACTCGGCGCTCATCTTCGGATTGCGATACCAGATGTCCTTCGCGCGCTTCTTGCCGACCAGGTCTTCCAGATACCAGGTGCCGTAGCCGGCATCGAAGCTGCCCATCATCGGCCCGACCTGGCGGAACGTCGCGGACTGCTTGGCAATCGTCAGGTCGCAGACCATCTGCAATACGTTGCCGCCACCCACCGCGAAGCCATTGACCGACGCGATCACCGGCTTCTGCAGCTTGTCGATAGCCTCGTACATTTCCAGCGTCGGCAGCACGCCGGCGTAAAGCTTCGTGTCCTCCATGCCTTCCTTGCGCCCGCCGATGCAGAAGAAGCGGTCGCCGGCGCCGGTCAGCACGATGACGCGCGTGCGGGTCTCGCGGCGGATGTTGTCGATGCAATCGCGGATTTCATGGCACATCCGCGGCGTGAACATGTTGCCGTCGTTCGGCCGATTGAGCGTAACGAAGCCGATCGGGCCTTCTTCGCGGTACAGGATTTCTTCGAAAGCCATATGGCTCCAGCTCCTCTTCAGATGATCTTGTTTTCTTGCAGTTGCGCGATCTCGGCCGGGACCAGGCCCAGCCAGTCGCGATAGATCGCGGCGTTGTCCTCCCCCAGCCGCGGCGGCGGCTTGGCACAGGCTTCCGAGCGACCGTCGAACTGGATGCCGAGACCGACCTGCGGAACCCGAACGCCATTGCGTTCGAACGCGTACAGGAACCCGCGCGCCTGCAGTTCCGCGTCCTGGGCAACTTCGTCGACACGATTGATCGGCCCCGCCGGCACGCGGGCCCGCGCCAGCACTTCAAGCCAGTGCGCGCGGGGCTGCTGCTTCAGTACGCGGGAGATCTCGGCAACGATCGCGGCGCGGTGCTCGCGGCGATCGCGGTTGCTGCGGTGCGCCGGATCGGCCGCATGCTGCGGCTCGCCCACTGCGGTCCAGAAGCGCTCCCAGATGGCGTCGTTGCCGAGGCCCAGCGTCATCGGTAGATCGGCGGTATCGAAGACCTGGTAGATCGCGATCACGCTATCGCGGCCGCCCGAACGACGCGGCACTTCACCTGAGCCCAGGTACGGCAGGATTCGCGGCGACAGAAACCGCGTCATGCTCTCGACCATCGAGATGTCGATCTGGCAGCCGTGACCATCGCGCGCGCGACGGAACAGCGCCGCGGCGACCGCCAGCGCCGCGTCATGTCCGGCCAGCATGTCCGCCGCAGGCGTGCCCACCTTCTGCGGCGGCGATTCCGGTTCGCCGGTCAGATCCATCACGCCGGAATAGCCTTCGGCGATGAGGTCGTAGCAAGCCATGTCGGCACGCGCGCCGCTGAGTCCGAAGCCGGTGATCGAGACATGGACCAGATCGCTTCGCAGCTGACGCAGGCTTCCATAGTCGACCTTGAGCTTGGCCTGCGCGCGCGGCACCAGGTTGTTGACCACTACATCGACTTGCGCCACCAGCTTGCCGAGCAGGGCGTAACCCTGCGGCGTCGAGAAGTCGAGCGTGACGCTGTGCTTGTTGCGGTTGACGCTCAGATACCAGAGCGATTCGCCGTCGAGAAACGGCGGCCCCCAAGCGCGGCAGTCATCGCCCACCCGCGGCTTCTCGACCTTGATGACCGTGGCGCCCAGATCGGCCAACAGCTGAGTGGCATACGGACCGGCGATCGAGGTCGTCAGGTCCAGCACGCGCACGCCGTCCAGCAGGCCGAGCGGTGCGGACGACTTGCCTGGCAGGGACACAGCAGCGTGGGAACTGAAAGACATTCTGGGGCGCCTTTATCGGTTTCTATCGCCTGCATGCCGGTCGCAGGCCGCGCGATGCGTTCCATACTATATTGATATTTGTGTGATGCCAATATGGCATGATACTAATAGATCTGACGACGCGCACAAGACCGTCGCAAACCAGAGGAGAAATCAGAACATGCGAAAGATCTCGCGCCAGCTTTCTCTGGCCTGCAGCGCCAAGCTCCTGGGGCTTTTCACGGCGACCGTCGGCGCGCAGCAAGCCGATGCGCCGGAAGACCAGTCTCCAGCCCAGCCCGCCGCCAGCGGCAACAGTCCCGCCGCCGCGCAGGACGCAGGTGAATCCGTCGACGACAGCGGCGCGCAAGCATCGGTAGGCATCGAGGAAATCATCGTCACTGCGCAGAAGCGCGCGCAGAAGCTGCAGGACGTGCCGCTGGCGGTGTCGGCCATTGCCGGCGAGGAGATGCTGAACCTCGGCGTATTCAAGAGCACCGATCTGGCATCAAAGGTTCCGAACCTGCAGATCAGCTCGTTCTTCGGCGAATCGCAGCCGAACTTCACGATACGCGGCATCGGCGTGGCCAATGAATTCAGTGCAAACCAGGCATCGCCGGTCGGCATCTACGTCGACGAGAACTATGTCGGCGCACGCTTCGCACACGGCGCGCAGATGCTCGACATGGAGCGCATTGAGGTCGTCAAGGGTCCTCAGGGCACGCTCTACGGGCGCAACACCACCGGCGGCGCCATCAACTTCATCACCAACAAGCCCACCTTGGATGCCGCTCCCAGCGGCTCGCTGAAAGCCGGACTCGGCTACTTCAATCGTCGAGAAATGCAGGGCGTCTTCGACTACGGCTTCGTGCCGGACCAGTATGGTGTGCGCGGCGCCGTCAGCTGGGTGCGCGCCGACGGAGCCATTCCGAACAAGGTTCCCGGCCAGCGTGATCTGTCCAGCCAGAACGATTTCTCCAGCCGCCTGAGCTTCCGTGCGAAGCCGACTAGCGGCGTCGATCTCAACTGGAAGAACTACTACTCGAGGATGAAGGACGGCCCCTACGCGCCCTACTTCATCGGCTACCACGACCCTGCCGATCCGACCAACCCCAGCGGCAGCGGCAATGCCAACAATGGCGGCGCCACGCGCGACGGGCTGCGCTTCTACGAAAGCGAGGCGGATTACGCCCGTCTTTACGAGACCGAGACCTACGGCAGCCAGCTCAATGCGAGCATCCGCCTCAGCGACGCCCTCGATCTGGTCTCGGTGACATCTTATGACGGCGGAGACGCACTCTATCCGCAGGATGTCGATGGCAGCGCGGCCCCGCTGATGACCGTCGACTGGGGCGCTGACTACGACCAGTTCAATCAGGACCTTCGCCTGAGCTTCAACGACGGCGGCAGACTGCAGTTGATCGGTGGCATCTATTTCGGCACTGACACCGTCAACATCCACAAGATCTTCAACCTGTACAGTGCCGGCCTTTACACCGATCTGCGCACCGAACAGACACGTGACTCATATGCAGGCTACGCGGAAGCCGCATACAAAATCACCGATACGGTCACGTTCACGCTGGGCGGCCGCTATACGCACGATGAGCTGGATTTCCGCTCGCGCTCGTGGCTGCTCGATGCGCCCAACGGCACGCCGGTCTGCAACACCGTTCCGGATGCAGGTTGCCTGGCGGGCAACCCGACGCCGTTCGATCCTTCGGCCCACCGCGCGGTCAAGGACACCACCAGCAAAATTACCGGCCGCGCGATCGTCGATTACAAGTTCGCCGACAATAAGATGGTCTACACCAGCTTCAGCCGCGGCTATCGTGCACCAGCGATCAACGGCAACATCGATCTCAGCGATCGCGGCGACAACGGCCGCGATCTGCTGGCGGTGGTCGATCCGGAAACGGTCGATGCGTATGAAATCGGTGTGAAGTCCCGCCTTGCCAACAATCGCGTGCAGATCAATGCCGCGATGTTCTATTACAAGTACGACAATCAGCAGATCCAGCGCGTGGTCGCCATCACCAGCGTGCTCGAAAGTGGCGGCCCGGCCAAGGTCTTCGGTGGCGAGATCGAGTTGAACTGGGTCGCCACCGAAAAGTTGCGCACCAACCTCTCGCTGGGCTTGCTCGACACCAAGTTCGACGACCTTGAACTCAACGGCGTCGACCTCAGTGGCAACGAGTTCTCCAATGCCCCGAAAGTCACGAGTTCGGCCGGCCTTGATTGGGACTTCTTCGAGAACGCCCAGGGCACGGCCACATTGCACTTCGATGCCACCTACACGAGCAGGCAGTATTTCTCGCCATTCAATGACGATCCCAGCTTCATCGGCGACCCGATCGGCAACGGCAACCAGTCTCAGGACGGCTTCACGCTGCTCAACGCACGCACGAGCTTCCGCGCCGGACAGATCGTCTTCAGTGCCTGGGGCAAGAACCTGTCGAATCGCGAGTACTTCGTGCAAGGCCTCGATCTGCGTAGCGGCTTTGGCGAAGATGCTCTGATCCGCGGCATGCCACGCACCTTCGGTGCCGATGTCAGCGTCAGATTCTGATCGTTATCCCCACTTGTACCGACCCATAAGAATCAAGGAGCCCTCGATGAAGTACGCACTACTGGTCACTGCCCTGCTTGGCGCCGGCTGCGGCCTCAATGCCAGTTCCGGCATCGCTGCCGACGCGCCTCCGAAGCCCGTGGTGCTGGAGCACTACTCGCAAGCCAAGTTCGCGGCGATTCCGTCGCTGCCGGCATGCACGAAGATGGTCGGCATGCGCGGCGATCCTTCCAAGGGGCCGTCCAGTCTGATGGTGCAGATGGATGGTGGTTGCGCAGCCACGCTGCACTGGCATACCGCAAACGAGGAAATGCTGATCCTGCAGGGTGTCGCCAAGGCACAAGTCGCGGGACAGCCGGAAGTGGAACTCAAGGCTGGTTCCTACATGCTGCTGCCGGCCAAGTCGCATCACAAGTTCCGCTGCGTCTCCAAGGAGCCCTGCATCCTGTTCGACGTCGCGGACACCGTCTTCGATGTGCACAACATCGACGAGCACGGCAAGGAGATCTCCGCCGAGGAAGCGATCCGCGCCGTCGAGAAGTCCCGCTGAACGACGCCAGCCGAGTGAGGAGTGATGCGATGACGGCCATCAAGGAATTCAAGATCGACGTACCGGATGCGGTGCTGGCGGACCTGCAGGAGCGCCTGAACAAGGCGCGCCTGCCCGACGACTTCGCCAACGATGCCTGGCAGTACGGCACCAACGGCGCCTATCTGCGTGAGCTGATCGACTACTGGAAGAACAGCTACGACTGGCGCGCACAGGAGCGGGAGATCAACCGCTTCCCGCACTTCCGGACCGAGCTGGAAGGCATCCCGGTTCACTTCATCCATGTCCGCGGGAAGGGCCCCAATCCCATGCCGCTGATCCTGAGTCATGGCTGGCCATGGACCTTCTGGGATTTCCACCGGATGATCGGCCCGCTGACCGATCCGGCGGCTTACGGCGGCGACCCCGCCAACGCCTTCGACGTCGTCGTGCCGTCGCTGCCGGGTTTCGGGTTCTCCACGCCGCTGACCGTGCCGGGCATCAACTTCTGGCGCACGGCCGATCTCTGGGTGCAGTTGATGGAGCGGCTTGGCTATCCGCGCTTCTCCGCCTACGGCGCCGACTGGGGTGCACTGATCACCTCGCAACTCGGCCACAAGTATGCGGACAAGCTGTACGGCATCCACACCAATCTGCCTCTGCCGCTCGACCTGTTCTTTTGCCCCTTGCCGGAAGCCGGCGAGTTCGGCGAGGACGAGAAGGGCTGGGCGGAGAAGAACGCGCTCTTCTTCGCTGCGGAAAGCGGCTACTCGGCGATACAGGCCACCAAGCCGCAGTCGCTGGCCTACGGCTTGAACGATTCCCCGGTGGCACAGTGCGCGTGGATCCTCGAAAAGCGTCGTACCTGGAGTGACTGTGGAGGCGATGTGGAGAAGGTCTTCAGCAAGGATGATCTGCTGACAACCATGATGATCTACTGGGTTACACAATCCGGTGGAACCGCGGCGCGCTACTACTACGAGTGCGCGCACAACCCATGGAGGCCCTCGCACGATCGCTCACCGCGTATCGAGGCCCCCAGCGGCATCGCTATTTTCGAGAACGAGGTCCTGCACTGGCCACGACAGTGGATCGAGAAGACCTATGCCGTGCGGCGCTATCGTCGCTTTCCGCACGGTGGCCATTTCATCCCCGCGGAACAGCCGGCGCTGCTCGTCGACGAACTACGTGAGTTCTTTGGGCCTTTACGCGACTAATTGACAGCATGTCCCCTCGGGACGGTCCGCACTCAGGCAGCGGGACGTCCCTTCTTTTTTGCGGCCCCCACCACCTGGGCCGGCACCGCCGCCCTAATCGTCGTTTCTTTGAATGCCGCCACGACGTCGCGAATGAGCGCCTTGACGAACGGCATCTCGGCACGATCGCGCAGGCTCGCCACATACAAGGTACGAGCCAGCACCGGCTTCAGGGGAAGCGCCACGAACTGCGTCAAATCCAGATCCGTGTCGCAGTTGAGCTTCGGCAGCAGGCCACAGAACCGCCCTTGCTGTACGACGGCCTTGATCAGCGAAACGCTGTCGACATGCAGCTTCGGATTGAGCTCAATCCCGCCTTCCCTGCAGTACTGGTCGATCACGCCCCGCATACCGTGCGGCGATGAGGGCAAGACCATGTCCAGATCCGCCAGCATCTCGCGAGTAACGTATTCCTCGCCTGCGATCGGATGGTTGCGTGAGGCAACAAGGAACAGCGGCTCTACCGCCAGTTTCTGCAGTATCAGCTTGTGCGTATTGGGCGCATGCAAAATGATCGCCACGTCGACCTGCCCGCTGGCAAGGTGATCGTAAACCTCGCCGGTCGACGCCTGTATCGCGGTCAGGCCAATCTCCGGAAAAGAAGAGATGAACCGCCGGATGATGTCCGGCATGTAGTTGGCCATGATGCCGGCGGAGGCCGCGATGCTGATCTGCCCGACCGGCCGGCGGCGGGCATTCTCGATCTCTTCCAGAGTCGCCGACATCTCGTCGAGGATCACCGTCGCCTTGCGGTACAGCACCTCGCCAAACTGTGTGAGCGAAACGCCGCGCCCGTTTCTTTCCAGCAATTGCACCCCGAGGTCGGCTTCGAGTTGCTGGATCTGCCGGCTAATGGCCGGCTGCGCGATATCGACGATGGCCTCGGCAGCGCTGAAGCTGCGCATGCGGGCCACATGATAGAAGTAAAAAAGCCTTCTCGAATCAATGACATTTCTAGTCGCGATGCTGGCAAGCTCACTGCGCCCGCCCTGCTTCCCTTTTCTCATTCTGGCATCCCTCTCATTTCAAACCGCCAGCGACAACTCGTCGGTAGATTTCACCGACATATCTGATATATCATTTTATTAATGTCGGCATTGCGCTTCCGGGGGCGCGCCGACGACAAATCGTATCGCATCGCCACCCCGGCTATCGATAAAACCGAGGAGACAATCGGATGGCCTCTTTTGATCAGCGGGAGTTGCGCAACGTCCTGGGCTCCTTCGTAACAGGGGTCACGATCGTCACAACGCTCGACGGCGACGGCAAGCCGCTGGGCGTGACAGCAAACTCATTCAGCTCGGTATCGCTGGAACCGCCGCTGATCCTCTGGAGCCAGGCACTGACCGCACGCAGCTTTCCCGCCTTTCGTGACTCCGAACGGTTCGTCATCAACATCCTTGCCGAAGACCAGGCACATGTCTCACAGCGTTTCGCCAAAGCCGGCGAAGACAAGTTCGCCGGCGTGGCGGTGCGTGAAGGCATCGGCAAGTTGCCGCTGATCGATGGCTGCACGGCCTATCTGGAATGCCGCAAGGTGGCGACCTATCCGGGCGGTGATCATGCCGTTTTCATCGGCCATGTGGAGAATATCGAGTTGCGCGAACGCAAGCCGCTCGCCTTCGGTGGCGGCCGCTACATGCTCGCGCACGCTTACGACCTCGGTTCGTTCTCGGTCGATAAGCCGAGCAGTGGCCTACAGCATGCCGAGGCCGTGAAGATCGCCAACGCCGCGCTGCCCGAACTAGGGCAGCGGCTGGATGCGATGATCGGCCTGTCGGTCTGGGGAAATCGCGGAGCGACCGTCATCAACTGGGAACCGAGCCGCAATGCCGTGACGCAGGATCTGCACACGGGCCTGGTGGTCTCGCCGATTTTCTCAGCCAGCGGCCTGACCTTTTCCGCTTATCTTCCGCGGGAAATGACCTGCCACCACATCCAGGCCGAGTTGAAGATGCTGCAGGAAGCTGGCATGTCGAGCGTCCCGAGCATCGAGCAGATCGAGACCCGACTGGCAAAGGTCCGGGAGCATGGGCTGGCGCATTCGGTTCCGGAGCGCTTCGGCGCCGACATCGCTGCGATCGGCGCTCCGGTCTTCGACCATCGCGGCCGCATCATATTCGCGCTGACCGCCGTGGCGCCGCGAGCGCGCATCGGCGAAGGCTATGAAGGCGCGCTCCAGACCGCGCTGCGCGGCGAAGCGGCGACACTATCGCTACGCCTTGGCTTCAAAGGCGAAGCCTGACGCAGGCGTCGCAGCCAGGCGTCAGACCCTGGCCGCCGATTTCCTGGACACCGCCTTGGCGGCGGTATTCGGCGTTCTGGAGGGCGGCAACACGCTGCCCAGATAGCGCTCGACGAGCGTATTCAAGGTACTGATGATGGTTTCGCGAGGGGTCTTCACCAACCTCATCTGCACGATCATGTGGCCGATGGCGACCAGCACCAGTGCAGTGGCGTGCGTATCGAGATCACCGCGTAGCTCGCCCTGCGCCTTGCCACGCTCGATCGACTGACGGAAGACCGCGCACACTGCCTCATGGAACGCCAGATAACCCGGCCACGTCGAATCGCGTACCGCCGTGCTCCAGTCCAACCATATCCGTACATGATCGGCACGGCGATCGATCGCATCGAGAAAGGCCATGTACGTTTTCTCGACGATGCCGACGACGGGCATCGGCAAGCGGTGCAAAGGCCGGATGACATCGTTGAGCAGGAAGCGCGACACCTCTTCCAGCACGCAGACGGCCAAGCCTTCATGCGTGGGGAAGTACACGAAGATGGCCGGCAGCGAGATGCCGGCCTCCGCTGCCACTTCTGAATGATTGGTATGGCCGATGCCGCGCCGCGCAAACACTCGGATCGCCGACTGCACGATCTGCGCACGCCGCTCCTCGGGCGCCAGCCGTCTGGCCCGCGGCCGCGTCGATGATGTGCTGACTTTTTCGAGCTCTTTCGGAACGCGCGGGCGCTTTTTCATGGATGGCCATTATCAGCCAACGGACCCGAGGTTCCTATAGCAAATCGTGTCTTCAAGACATAAAGTCGCCGCCACAGCGTCTCTGACGGCGTCAGCGCAACAGGCTGTCCACGGGCGGTATGCTCTCCGGGCTTGGCTCCCATGCCTGGGCAATCAGCCAGGCCCGGTCGCGCAGCAATTGCTCGCCTGAGAGTTCCAGGACCCAGCCCCGCAGCTTCGCGCGCGTCGGCACCGCTGCATCTGGAAACGCCGCCTGCAAGGCCTCGCTAAGACCGGCGCGCAGGCGCCGGGCACACGCCAGGACGGTGTCGGGATCGGTCTGCCGGGCAGCCTTCAGCACGGCTTCGGCGACGACCACCTCCGCTTCGAGCGGCCTGGCCGGATGGCGCTCCAGTATCTGCTGCAGGCGCCTGGTGAAGCCGACCAGCCGCTCCAGCTCGTCGCAGTCGAAGCGGTACTGCAACGGCAGCCGCGCTTCCATGAGCTCAAGTGTCGCCAGTACCAGCTGCGCCTGCTCCAGTGCCGGCTTGTTGGCCATATCGACAGCTGGAATCACAACGTCGCGCAGCGACTTGATCATGCTGCGCAGTTGAATATCGGCACGCAGTTGCATCAGGCACGCTCCAGGAGGCCGCGCAATTCGGCCAGCAGCATCGGCCCCAGCCCCACCAGCCAGGCGACCAGCACATCCTGATGGGTCTTGCCGTTGCGTGCGGCCCTGTAGCCCGCGCCCAGCACGATGACGGCAAACCAGTACGCATTGAAGATGCGGTACCACTGCAACGTGCGCCGGTTGACGGGCAGTCCGGACGCGCGCTCGTAGGCGTCGAAGAATTCCGACTCCGGCAGCAGCCCGCCGAGCAGGTAGGTCTTGCCGTCTTCGGCGTAATGGCTGAACGCTGGGCTGCTGGTCCAGGCCAGATCCTGATGCCGGTCGCCGATGCGGCCGAGTTCCCAATCCAGCCAGGCGGTGATGCGGGCGCTGGTCTCGTCAAACAGAAAATTGCCGACACGAAAGTCGGCATGGACGATCGACAGGCGGTCCGTCGCCGGCAGGTTGGCCCGCAGCCACGCCGCTGCATACCGCAGCAGCGGCTGCTCCTCATCGCCATCCTCCTCCCACACGCGCTCCCACCAGTTCACCACCCACTCCGAACCTTGTGTCGGCGTGCCGGGCACATCGAACGCGCTCAGGCCCGCCCCCGTATAAGGACGCGTATGGACTCGACCCAGGTGCTCGATGAACTGAGGCGCCAGTTGTGCGCGCAGTTCGGCACCGAGGTTGGTGCCGATTCCGGACACTCGCGGTACCGCTGCAGAAGGCTTCGCGACGCCAGGGACGAAGCCGTAAAGAATCGCCGGGTATGGCAGGTGCTCACCTTCGGGGTCCGCGCAATAGACCGGCGGCACCGGAATCACATCGGCAAATGCGCGAATCAGTTCGAACTCGCGCAGCCGGCTTGAGCAGACGATCGACTCGGCCGGATCCATCCGCAGCACCACCGCATCGACGCGACGGCCCTTACCGTGGCGATTCCAGTCGAGATCAAACGCCATCTGCAACTTCGATGCGCCACCTGACAGCCAGCGGGGCGTGCGTATCTCGAAATCACCGGCGACGTTCTGGCTCAGCAGTTTGCGCACACCATCAACCAGCGTCTGCAAACCGAGCGGCGCATATGCGGGGCCGGCGCGCCGTTCCAGCTTGCGCGTCAGGATGTGGTCAATTTCCCGCTCGACCGGGAACCGGCGCCGCAGCGATGCGATCCACTCCGGCGAGGGCCTGTCCTTGTCGCCGATCGCGAGCGACGCCGCGCTCATGTGCTGAACTGCCCGACCGCATCGGCCCAGCGCCGGCCATGACGCCGCGTCAATGCCTGCAGGGATTGCGTCTCCTGCGCCATGCCGTAGCCAATGCGGCCATCGCTTAGTTGCCAGCGCATCATCGCCGCATAGACCCAGAGGCTGGCATAGCAGACCCAGGGCGCGCCAATCTGCGCGCTGCCATGCAGGACGTAGCGATTCCCTCGCTTGTCCGTGACAGTGACGTCGACGCCGACGAGCGTGCTGTCGACATGGATGACGCTCATCCTGAGATCGGTCAGGCCGTAGACCCGGTCGCGGTCCATCACATAGCCGTGCGCAAGCCTGTGCTGCTCACCTGCCGGCGCATCCATATCCCAGCTATTGATCCAATGAATCGCGAAGTCGGTCCCGAAGTGGGCGTGCATCCACCCCATCGACGGCATTCCGATCTCGACGCGCGGCCCCCAGCTGTGGTCCATCGTCTCGACGCAGTCGACCTCGTATTCCCGCCCGCGCAACCGCAGCGTGCCGGTGATGTGGCCGGTCAGATCGAAGTGTCCGCCGTAGGCGGCGCCGAAGCCGGATCCAGCGTCGCGCGCACGCGCGTCGAGCGCAGCGCGCGGACTGTGCTCAGGATCGTGGATATCGAAAGGCTCCATCAGGCCACGGAAATCGACATGCAGTTCGGTATCGTCGTAACCGACGTAGTCGATCCGGTAGTCGCGCGGCGGCCGCGTCGCGCGGACCGAGAGACCGTTGGCGGTCTGGTAGTCCGACAGCCTCGTCGGCGCCGGAAGGTGTTGCTGACAGTCGATATACAAGCACTCCGCCCGCCGGCTGGCCAGCGAACCATAGAAGACGACGTCCGCCGACATCACCCCCAGCACCGGCCTGGACACCGTGTAGATGCATGCCATCAAGCGCTCTTGCGGCAGCAGCACGCTGAATATGTTGGTCTCCGCCCAGCGGTAATCCGCATCGGCACCGTGATGGAAATCGACGTCGTTCGGACCGATCACGCTTGCGGCTCCTTGCTTGATCGCCTATCGCGCAACCCGGAGCGGCAGGCTGTATGAGCACCGGCCGCATTGCGCGGCCGCTTTGAGAAAATCCCGCCGCGGCGGAACAAAGATGGAACGGGCGCCACCTTTGCCCCGCCGCATTGGGTCAAGCTCCGGACCCCTTCAAAGCCCGGCCTTCCTGCCTCTGATCGCGGCAACGGCGACGGCGCGATCAGTCACGAAGAAAAATGGCAGCCCTGCACTTCACAATCAGACCGGAGAGAGAGAGAAAGTCATATGCGATAGTGAGCCGCAGGGCGCCAATAAATCAGTGCTGCCGCGACTCCGGCGGCGGCTCGATATGGTCGACCGCGCCATTGGCCTTCGCCATTTCATACATCGCATCGCAACTCATGCAGCCATTGACGGTGCCGTCCGGATTCACGCCGCCGAGTCCGCCGAAGAAGATCGTGAACGTGATCAGGTCGGACTCCTCGCCAATGCGTGGCTCATGTGCAATGCCGCCGCCTTCGACCAGCAGGTCGCCTTCGTAGGCCAAGCCATGCTCGTACCCGAACGCCCCTTTGAGGACGTAGGCGTGCGCCTCGCCGAAGTGAAAGTGCTTTTCCGTCTGCGTGCCTTTTTCGATGCGGATCAGCGCCACGGTCATACCGATCGCCCGGTTCACGTACAACAGCTTGAACCAGGAGCCCTTCAGCGCCCACGGCGTCCAGGGAATGTGCGCGCACCGAACGATGACCGACTTGTCGGGAAAACGAACCGACTGCTTCGGATCGTGCCCCATCTCGATCAGCTTTTCGTAAGAAAGCTCTGTCGACTGGCTCATCTTCTTCTCCTCCCGCTGCGGCTTCATCATCGATCCGAGCGATCCATGAAATGCCGATTTGATATTTCTAAAATACTAATTACGAATTAAGCTTCGTAAAGACCACTTTGTCAAGCGCTTTCCGCTGAAATACGCATAGCCGCGAAAATCACGGACAGCCAGCTGGATCAACGGCGCGCATCGCCACGCGTGTTGTAGAGATTGGCCAGCACGATCAGCGCGGCACCGGTGATCGCCCACACCGTCGGCACTTCGAAGAACATCGCGTACCCGAGCAGCGCCGCAAACACCAGTTGCAGATAGTCGAACGGCGCCAGCACGGTTGCGTCGGCGTCGCGATACGCCATGATCATCACGGTCTGCCCCGCGCTTCCCAGCGCTCCCGCCAGCAGCAGTAACAGCAGTTCATCCAAGCTGGGCTGAACCCAGCGAGCCAGCGCGGGCACACCCGTGATGAGCGTCGTGGCGAGCCCGAAATAGAACATGACGGTGATCGGTTGCTCCGATCGCATCAGCCGCTTGACGATGATGATCACAAAGGCCGCCATCAGCGCGCCAAACAAGGCAACGCCCGCAGCCAGCGTCAGCCCGGCTTGCGGCCTCAGCATCAGCAGCACCCCGATGAATCCCAGCAATGCGACCGCGGTGCGATCGCGTCGAATCGGCTCGCGCAGGAAGATGGCGGCCAGCACGACGATGAAGAGATTGCGGGTGAAGCCGTAGGCAGAGGCCTCCGCCAGCGGCAGGTGCATGACGCTGTAGAAAATCGCCAGCACGCTGCAACCGCTGGCAATTCCGCGCGTCACATGTGCAAGCGGATGGCTTGTCTTCAGTGCCTGTAGCCCTGCCCTGGCAACAAACGGCCAGACGAACAGCCAGCCGAACGCCGACCGAAAGAAGGCGACTTCAAAAATGCCGAGCCGGGCGCCGAGATGCTTGGACACTGCAGTCATGACGCTGAAGCAGATGCCCGACAGGATGATCAGCAGGATGCCCCGCAAGCTCGGCGACATGCGTCTCCAGGCCAAGGGCTGGGACTTCGCGCGTGGAGTACGGCGGGACTACCCCGCCGTACTGACGAACTTGTCGAAACGAATCCTGGTCGAGAACATGCCCTTGGCCTTGAGAACCTCGACCGCGGCATCGATCATCGGCGGCGGACCACAGAGATAGGCCTCCGACCCACGAAGGCTACCCCCCTGGCGCTGCAGCACCTCGGTGATCAGCCCGCGCTCGCCGTTCCATTCGTCGCCTGGCTCCAGCGCCGACAGCGCCGGAATGTACTGGAAGTCCGGTAGCCGCTGCGCCAGTTCGGCCAGCTCGTCGACCAGGAACAGATCGCGGACGGCACGGGCGCCGAAATAGAAGCGTATGGGGCGAGTCGTCTGCTGCTCGGCCAGCCAGCTGAGCATCGACATGATCGGGGCCATGCCGGAGCCGCCGGCGATCATGATGATCGGCGCGCTGCCCGGGGCGACCGAGAACTGGCCATAGGGACCCCGCACGTTGATGGGATCACCGGGCTGCGCCCGATCTCGCAGGTAGCTGGAGACCGCACCGCCCGCAATCAGCTTGACCATCAGCACGACGCGATCGGAATCGCTCGGCGAGTTTGCCATCGAGAATGCGCGCCACGCCTCGGTGCCGGGCACATTGATCTCGACGTACTGCCCCGCGTTGAAGCGCATGAAGTCCGGCTGTCGGAGCTTGAGCTCCAGCTGCACGATGTCGTGCGTCAGCGACTTGATTGCACTGATGCTGGCTTCGTAGTCACCGATCGGCGGCGCCGAGCTGAGTTCTTCCTCGGTGTAGTCATCGGACAGCTCGATGACGATGTCTTCCTCCGGAATGGCCGCGCACAGCAACGACAGGCCTTGATCGCGCTCGAACTGCATCAGCGCAACCTCAGAGGCCGTCGCCTGATCGACTTCACCTTCGGTGATCTGCGCCTTGCAGCTGCCGCAGTTGCCGTGCTTGCAGCCATACCGCAGCGCGACACCGTTGCGCAGCGCCGCACCCAGGATGGTCTCCCCTTCGGCGCAGTCGAAACTGACGCCGAAGGGCTGCAGTGTGACCGTGTAGCTCAATGGATCCCACCTGCCGGGGTTTCGACCACGGGGGTTTCTACGAACGGCGGCGGTTCCGGGCGCTTGATTACGAAATCGCAGCGGCGAAGATCTTCGCGCGTCCACATCCGTTTGCCGTCGATCTCCGGCTGGCCGATCAGCGTCTCACCGTCGTCACGGATATAGCCCATGTGATCGACGACTTCCGAAAGCTCCTTGTCGTGGTAGAGATCGTAGAATCCCTTGTCGGTCTGATAATGCTTTGGATCCCTGATGTAGATCTCTTGGCAGCCGGGCGAGCAGGCGATATGCGCTTTGCCGCCATGCATGAACGACCGGCCGGTATGCGCCGTCGGCGTCGGGAAGATCAGCGGCCGCTGGCAGACTTCACAGAAGTTGGGTAGGCCACCGAGCTGCGCCAGGATGATGTTCTTGTCGGTCGGGTCCTTGCACTTGTTGTAGGCCTCCCAGAACCAGCCGTAGCGGCTGTACCAGCCCGGATACTTCCTCTCAAACCATTCCATATCCGCGGCCGTCATCGGATCGGCGCGGTGATAGAAGAACGGCCAGGCGCCGAAGATGTAGACCGCAGCGGCGTGCGAGAGGTCATCCATCTCCGCCATCTGTTCGTCAAGGCGCGGCGGGGCCTTGATGCCGTAGCGCTCAAGCTTCTGGTAGAAGCCGCCGTAGAACTCGTCGTACACCCAGCGCAGCGAGGCCTCCTTGGCCGACTCGGTGCGATTCTTGGTGAAATAGTCTTGGAACAGCGCGTTGCCGAGACCAAAGCTGACGTGGGATCGCCACGACCACTTGTCGAGAACCTCCTGCACCAGCGGCACGTTGCGATCATCCTGAAGCACCGTCACCAGCGTCGCCCAGCCGTTGGCCATGTGGCGAGCCTCGTCAGACTGAATGGTGAGGAAGGTCGACGCCAGCGTATGGTCGCCCTGTGCCACCGCTGCCGATGACAGGCCGACGAAGAACACGTTGGAATACGCGGTCTCCAGGAAGACCTGCAGGCTGATCGCCGTCTCGATCGGATCGCAGGTCGTGCAGTCCTCCATCATCGCCCGGAACATGCCGGAGCCGACGTTGTTGCCTGCGCCCTTGAGGGCAATGTCGTAGCCGGCAGGATCGCGCCAAGTGCGCATGTTGTGCCGCAGATTGTTAAGCTCGAGCTGCGCATGCCGCATCTCGTCGATCATCTGCATCATGTAGCCTTGGCGCAGTTCGACCGGAGCCACCGAGCGCGCCATGCGTCCCATCTGCCGGCCCGCCGCATATTCGATGAACGCAAAGTTGGACAGGCCGAACTTCATGCCCTCCATCCAGCGTGCTTCTGCTTGGCCCTGGTGCAGGCGGGAGGATGCCTCCAGCACCGAGTAGTGCCGGTTCTCCTTCTCCTGCTCCATCTTGAAATATTCACGGATGAAGGTCTTGAAGGGATCGAGCGGCTTGAGATCCTTGACGAAGAATCGGCTCTGTTCGAGGTACTTCTCGTCGGTGCTGATGTAGCTGGGCATCCAGTCGATCGCCTTGACGCGGTCGTAGGCCTTGGTGATTTGCAGTGCCATGTGTTTCTCCTTGCTCGGCTGCGTCAGCGTCAGCTGCTGGCGAATTCAGTGATTGAAACGGCATCGTCCTGGACATCGACCTGGCCGCTGTAACTGGCCAGGACGGTGAGGAAGTCCGGCACCTCAAATTTGCGCCCCAGTTCCTCGCCGATGTCGGCCAGGCGGAACACCAGTTCCCTTTCGTTCTCCAGCGCGAGATAGGAGCCGAAGTCCTTGACGACCAGATCGGGATTGGCGGTCAGCATTACCGTCACGATCGCCTCCGCATCGGCGCCGTTGATCAACTTGGCAGTGACCTTGTGCGATTCCTTCCAGATCGCACGGGTCGCATCGTTCATCCCCTGACTCATGCCTGGGCTCCTTCTTCCAGCACCGGACAGTCAACGCTGCCCGGTGTCTGCAACTGCAGTTCCTTCAGCAGCACGGCCCATTCACCCAGCAGGCGCGTACGGACGGCCTGGTGCGCATCGGAGTCCTGATCCAGATCGATGAAGACCGGCGCGAACGCATCGATGGCGGCAACGGCCTGCGGCGCCCACTGTTCCAGCCAGCGATTGATCGTTTCGGCATTGGATGGATCCTGCGCCAGCAGGAACGCCACCATTGCCTTCACGCTCGCCTGACGCATCTCGCGGTCGGCTTCCACGCCCTGCTCGATCACCGGAGTGACCGAGTCGCCGTAATGCGGCGCGTAACGCAGCACCAGTTCGCGACTCAGCAGCGTGGAGATCAGCGGTTCGACGACCAGATTGATCACCAGATGGATCTCGCCCCAATCACGGCAGGCAAGCAACTGCTCGACGATGCGCCGTGTCGGCTGCCATTCCGGCGCCTCCATCCATCGCTGCATCGCCGCTTCGTCCGAATAGCCCGGCAGCAGCGTCTCCAGCTCCATGCCGTACAGCGCGACGTCCTGCGCGTGGCGATCCTTCTCCAGCGCCTGGAAGACCGTCGGCGCCGAAACCACGTCGGACAGCGCGTCGCGCTGCACGTGGCACTGACACATAAACAGGCCATAGTCGGGATAGCGATACAGCGCGTAATGCTCCGCCAGGAACTTCGCCCAGACCGGCGCGATATGGCGGTACATCGACGAGCGCTTGGCCCCGGCGATCGCCTGCTCGATCGCCAGCCCAATGGCCGCCTGACGATCGACAAACGGCCGATACCATTCTTCACAAGGGTCCCGATAAACCCACCAGTCGCTCGCTTTGAGCTTGGTGGATTCCGGATACCACGAAGGATTGTTGTGAACGTCGCGGTTGAAGTATCCCTGCGTCGCATAGTTCTGCGGCGCCCACTGGATATGCAGCGTCACTTCCTCGTACTGCGTCGCGCGGCGCTTCGCCGGCGTGAAGTAACGAAACGCGATGTGCTTTGCAGGCGCACGAGCCGTTTGAGTCGCCATCAACTTCTCCTCGATGTTCAGGTCGACATCCGCTGTCCGGATCTCGCCTTCGAACTTTTATTCCTCGCCATTCATTGACGGGATGCTGGCCATGCTTGATCAGCATGAAACGATGCTAGCCCCATAATGAAGATTGTGTCAATAACTTGAGCGAGAGCTCCGCACTGACCCTTCCCGTGAAGGGGGCCGGCCAGTGCCGGCCCCGCAATGCAACCTTCAGCGATACTGCGCCGGAACCTCAATATTGAAGAGGCGCGCGGAATTCAGGCCGAGCACCTGCTTGAGTTCGTCGCGCGTCAGGTCCGCCGACCAGCTGTCGATGGTTTCCTGGGAGCGCGGCCAGCAGCCTTCCAGATGCGGGTAGTCATTTCCCCACAGCAGCGTGTCGACCCCGGTCCACTTGCGCGTTTCAATGCCGATGGGGTCCGTCTCGAAGCTCGCATGGCCGTGCATGCGGAAATATTCGCTAGGCTTGTACTTGAGCTTCGGCGACACCCAGAAAGCGTGCGCTTCGGAACCGAAGTCCATTGCCCACAAGGCATACGGAATCCAGCCCGCGCCCGCTTCGATGGTCGCGAACTTCAGCTTCGGGAAGCGGTCGAAAACGCCGGACGAACACAACTGGACGACCGGCTCGAGAACCGTGTTCATGGCATGAACGACGTAGTTGATGATGGCACCGCCGTTGCCGCTCGCCGTGCGCGGATCCTTGCCGGTTCCTGCATGGAAGCAAACCGGGAGCCCGGCGTCGCTGAGTGCGGCCCATAGCGGATCGAACTCCGGCATGTTGTAGCCGGTGCCCCGCACCAGTGGCGGCATCATCACCGAGCGGAAGCCAAGCTTGGCCACGCGCTCGACCTCCTTCACTGCCGTCCCGATGTCGCCCGGAGCGATGCACGCGGCCGGGTAGCTGCGTTTGGACTGGCCAAAGGTTTCATGCGCCCAGTCGGTCCATGCACGGCACATGACGACGTTGTGTTCCGGATCCGGTGATTGCCAGTTCGTGAGCCCCTTGTTGGGAAATACGATCTCGGCATCGATCCCGTCGTAGTCCATGTCATCGTAGCGCTCGGGACCATACCCGCCCTGGCGCTGAAACATCGCTCCCAACGTCTTGTCCAGCTCACGACGCTCGCCTGTGCGCTCCGCTTCCGCCTTGAATTCGTCTATCGAGACTTGTGAATCGCGCGGCGCCTCACGGATACGCGAAGGACGAATGCCCTCGGCAACGAACCACTTGCGTCCCTGTTCGTCGACCTTCACGCCAGGCAGACGATCCTTGAACTTCTCCGGAACCCGTGCAGCCCACAGGTCATTCGGCTCGTTGACATGGCAGTCGGCCGAGATGACGAAGAAGTCCTTCAACCGCTTCTTGTTCGACACCACGGAAGAACCCGTCGCCTTGTCGTCTTGAGCACCCATCTAAAAGCCTCCTCAAAAGCTGCGCAGTTCGCGCGAATCGGCATGCGACGGCTTTTTTTATAATGCCTATATCGCATTTCTGATATGCCACTTTATTTTATAGGCATCAGCTTTGCAATATCGACGAGCGCTGTCCTCGTCCGAAAAGCAAGCGCGCGCGAACGCGGCTCTGAAAACGCCGCATGCGAGATCAAGGAGAGGGGGCGCCGGCTAAGGCGTGCAGATCGCCGCCTGCGGCTGCCAGCGGCAGTACAGCAGCTCGCCCCAGTTGAGGCCGCGTTCGGTGTCGAGATCGAAAGGCGCCGGCGTCAGCGGCATCGGCGTGAAGCCCTGCCGCGCCGGCGCGAAGCACAGCTCATAGCCGGAGCCCGGCGCGCTGTCGCTGGGGATCGTCGGCGCACCGGCGTCGAGGCGGTAGTCGACCAGCAGGTTCGGCGTGCAGTGCGGATGGAAGCTCCACGCCAGATACGGGATCTGCTGCTGCTCGGCACGCTCGATCAGCACTTGGATGTCAGCCTCGCCCATCGTCCCCAGCGGCGGCACCACCGGGCCGAACTCGCCGATCACCACCGGCAACTGTGCCGCCGGCCCGAACACCAGCGCATCGAAATCCGCTTGCGGGTTGTACGGATGCGTCTCGTAGATGATGTTCTCGCCGCCGCCGGCCGTGATCGGGTGCGTGAGATAGACATCCAGGCTGCGGCCATAACCGTGTGTGCCCTGCACGGCGATGATGTGCCGCGGCAGTTCCGAGCTGACGCGCGATTCGACCGCGCGGATCGCCGCGACGCGCGCGTCGAAGGCATCGCGCACTTCGCGATCGCTGCAGAGATCCAGCGAGGTGCAGTCGTTGGGCGTGCCATCGGCCGGCGAAGTCGGCTCGGCGGCGAGGCCGTAATGCACGTAAGGGTTCTTGCGGAATACCGTGGCCAGCGTTTCCCACACCGCATCGCAGTCCGGGCCCGGCGCGCCGATGTGGCGCGGCGCCTGCGGCGTCGAGCCCGGCGTCTCGCCGAGGCAGGGATCGTCATGCAGGTACAGCAGCACGTAGACCTGCCTGGCGGTGATGTAGCCGACGATCTCGCGAATGGCGTTGAGGTAGAGCGGATCGTTGACGACGTTCTGGTACTGCACGCGGCCATTGGCGACGGCGTAGCTGTCCATCACCAGATGGATGTAGTTGGCGCCCCAGCCGATCAGTTCATCGGCGCGCTGCTTCACGGCATCGGCCTGCCGGTGCAAGCCGGTGCCGTCACGGAGTTCCAGCGGTGTGTAGCTGCAGGTGTCGCAGTTGCGCGTGTCGTGCAGGTTGGCACCGCGGCCCATCCAGACCGAACCGTCCGGGTTGAGCAGGCGCTGCACGGTGCGTGTCTGCCCGTCGATCTTCAGCTTGACCGGCCCGGTGTGCAGCCAGCCCGGCGGATCGTCGGTGGTATCGCGATCGTTCTTGCCACCGCAGGCGGCCAGCATCGCGCACAGCAAAACCAGACCGATCCATCCGCGCATCGACACAACCCCCCCGTTTGATCCGCGCACTGTATCGCCGGGGCGCCGGCGCGTCAGCCGCGAGCTTCGCCATGCGCTCGACCGCATGGGCAGGTCGCAGGCAGTATCGTGCGGTGATACCAGGAGTTTGTATCGATGCCTGAACCGATCCGCCTGAGCGACCACGCGTCCGTGGTGTTCTTCATCGGCGCCGGCATGTCGGCGGAATCCGGCATGCCGACGTATCGCGGCCGCGGCGGCATCTGGTGGCAGTACCACTATGAGGACTACGCCTGCCAGCGCGCCTTTGACCGCGCGCCGGAGCGCGTGCTGGAGTTCCACGAAATCCGCCGCGGCAAGGCGCTGTCCTGCGCGCCGCACGCCGGCCACGCGGCGCTGGCGCAGTGGCAGCGTGCGCACCCTGCCCTGCAGGTGATCACGCAGAACATCGACGGCCTGCTGCAGCGAGCCGGTGTCCGTGTGACGGCCGAACTGCACGGCTCCTTGTGGCGGCAGCGCTGCGGGCTGCATGGTGTCCGCGAAGACCGGGAGGCCGGGACTTATCGTCGCCGCCGTTGCGAGCACTGCGATGGCTGGCTGCGCCCCGACATCACCTGGTTCGAGGACATGGTGGATGGCGTCGTATTCGAGCGCGCCGCCTCGCTGATCGACGCTGCCACGCTGTTCGTGTCAGTCGGCACCTCGGCGGTGGTCTATCCGGCCGCCGGCTTCATCGAGCGCGCCGCGCAGCGCGGGCTGACGATGGTGGAGATCAACCCGGAACCGACGGCGGCCAGCGATTTGTTCACGCAAGCGCTGCGTGCGCCGGCAAGCGCGCTGGACGCGCTGTTGCGCGCGTAGGCGCGATCACCGCGGGTCAACGCTGGCGCGGCATCGCCGCATCGAGCCAATCCGCCAGCCGCGTGTCGAGCCACCAGACGAAGCGGCCGAAGCGGCCCGCAGCGACGAAGCCGACATGGCCGCCGCGGCGTGTCAGCTCCAGCGTCACCGACGGTGCCAGGTCCTGCTCCACCGGCAGGATCGCGCGCGCCATGAACGGATCGTCGACAGCGTTGATGACCAGCGTCGGCCGCGCGATCGATTTGAGGAACGGTCCGCAGGAACTGCGCGCGTAGTAATCGCGGCCGTCGGCGAAGCCATGCAGCGGCGCCGTGTAGGCGTCGTCGAAGGCGAAGAAGTCCTGCGCCTGTTGCGCGGCGCGCAGATCGACGCCTTGCGGCGGCGCGGCGGCGGCAAACTTGCGCGAGGCCATCGCATTGAGATCGCGCAGCAAGCGGCCCTGGTAGACGCGGGCAAACCCGGTGCGCAGCTTGTCCGCGCAGGGCTCCAGCATGAACGGCGCGCTGACGGCGGCGGCGGCTTCGACAGGCGCGTCGTCGCCCTCCTCGCCCATCGCCTTGAGCACGACATTGGCGCCCAGCGACCAGCCGACCGCGGCCAGCCGCGCCTGCGGATCGCGCTGCTTGAGCAGGCGCCAGAGGTGGCGGATGTCCTGCGTATCGCCGTGGTGATAGTTGCGCGGCAGGCGGTTGGGTGTGGCGCCGCCGCCGCGCAGCTCGATCATCACCACGCGCCAGTCGCGCGCCACCAGCAGTTGCGCAAGGCCACGCAGGTATTTCGACTGGAACCCGCCGGTGAGGCCGTGCACAAGAACCGCGACACGCTGCCCCGGCTGCTCGCGGCCGCACCAGCCCAGCCGCACGAAGTCGCCATCCGGCAGTTCCAGCGTTTCGATCTGCAGATCGAGCGGCGGCAGGCGCCGCAGCAGGGTCGGCACGATGGTCTGCGCATGCGGGCCGCGCAGCCACGGGTGCGGCTGGAAGCTGGAGCGGATGATCCGGCCGTGCGCAGCCGTGGAGTTGTCGGACGGACCGGCGACAGGAGTGGCGATGGGAGTGGCGCTCATGACGGGCATTATCGCCGCGCGCGATGACGCGGCGACGATCGCGGCGGTGGCCGGTTACTGCGCCTAAAATGCGCGCATGTCCGCTGGCCCTTCTTCCACGCGCCGCCTGGCGCTGATCGTCGTCGCCGTCACCTTCGTCGCGCTGCTGGTCAGCGCCGGCGTGCGGGCGGTGCCCGGCGTACTGATCCTGCCACTGGAGAGGAGCTTCGGCTGGAGCCGCGACACGATCTCGGCGGCGGCGGCGCTCGGCATCTTCCTCTACGGCATGACCGGCCCGTTCGCCGCCGCGCTGATGAATCGCTTCGGCGTGCGCCGCACGATGCTCTGCGCGCTGGCGCTGCTGTCGGCATCCGCCGCGCTCAGCGCGTTCATGACGGCGCCGTGGCAGCTGATGGCGACCTGGGGGCTGATGTCCGGCATCGGCACCGGCTGCGTTGCCGTGGTGCTGGGCGCGACGATCGCCAACCGCTGGTTCGTCAGCCATCGCGGCCTGGTCATGGGCATCCTCACCGCCAGCACCGCCACCGGCACGCTGGTGTTCCTGCCGCTGCTGGCGGCGCTGGTCGAGCACGGCGGCTGGAGGCCGGTGGTGTGGACCATCGCCATCGCCACCGCGCTGGTGATCCCTCTGGTGTGGTGGCTGCTGCCGGAGAGCCCGCAGGCTGCCGGTGTGCTGCCGTACGGCGCCGACCCGGCAGCGCCGCCCGCGCCGCCGATGCCGCAGCAGGGCCTGCTCGCCGCGACGTTCGGCAGCCTGGCGCAGGCGACGCGCGTGCCGGCGTTCTGGTATCTGTTCGCCACCTTCTTCGTCTGCGGGCTCACCACCAACGGCCTGGTCGGCACGCACCTGATCGCCATGTGCGGTGACCGCGGCATCGGCGAGGTGCAGGCCGCCGGTCTGCTGGCAGCGATGGGCGTGTTCGATCTCGTCGGCACCACGCTGTCCGGCTGGCTGACCGACCGCTACGACCCCCGCAAGCTGCTGTTCGCCTACTACGCGATCCGCGGCGTCTCGCTGATCTACCTGCCGTATTCGGATTTCTCGCTGTACAGCCTGTCGATCTTCGCGGTGTTCTACGGCCTGGACTGGATCGCCACCGTGCCGCCGACGCTGCGCCTGACCACCGATGCCTTCGGCGAGCGCATTGCGCCGATCGTGTTCGGCTGGATCGCCGCCGGCCACCAGATCGGCGCCGCCACGGCCGCCTATCTCGGCGGCTGGCTGCGACAGACCCAGGGCGACTACCTGCTGGCCTTCGTGTTCGCCGGCACCACCGGCCTGATCGCCGCAGTGATGGCGCTGATGATCTCGCGCACACGCGCCCTCGCAAGCACCTGACACAGCAGAACTGCGTCACATCGGCGCCTCCAGTCACGCGCTAGCGTGTGCTTCATCTGTCGGGGGACAGTCGAGGAGGGGGTTTGCCATGGCAACGTTTCGGATCGGCCTGTCGATGGCCGGCGCGGTTTCCGCCGGCGCCTACACCGCCGGCGTGCTGGACGTGCTGTTCGAGGCGCTGGACCGCTGGTACGAGGAGAAGGCCCGGGGCAGCGTGGTGCCACGCCACGACGTGAAACTGTGCGTCGTCAGCGGTGCCTCGGCCGGCTCGATGTGCTCGGCGCTGACCGCCGTGCTGGCGCAGCG
>CBINNP010000004.1:0-37026 GCA_966252075.1 uncultured Solimonas sp. | reverse complement strand
CAGCCGTGGCATCTGCAGCCAGTCAGGTAGCGGTGGTGTGTCCTCGACCAGCTCGGCTTCGACACCATAGGGCGCATTACGCGGACCGTAGCCAGCGAATGGCCAGTCTTCGATCGCTTGCGACGTCAGCGCCGCAGCATCGAGTCGCAGGCCCGTGCACAAGGCGCGCAAGGCTTCGTCGCTCCGCAGGTCTTCATCACGGCAGATGCGCAGGCGCGCGCCGAACGCCGGCTGCAGCCACTGCGCGATGTTGCGCTGGATGCGCAGCCAGGCCAGCTGCGGGTCGATCGGCGCCGGCTGCTGCGCGTGATCGCGGAAATCAGCCGGCACGAACAGGCGATCGTCGAGCCAGCGCGCGAACAGCGCGCCCTGCGTCCACGGATGGCGCAGCAGCTGGATCACCTCGGCCTGCGCAAAGTCGCGCGCCAGCCGGCACAGGTCGTCCGGGCGCAGCACCGCATCGGTATCCGGCATCACCAGCCGCCGCGGCGCGGCGCGCTCGATCAGATGCTGCAGCACCGCGCTGCAGCGCCAGTGCGCGCGCTCGGCCAGCCAGCGCGCGGCCTCATCGATCGTCGTTTCGTTCTGCTCGCCGGATTCGAGCTGTGCGATCGCGCGCAGCAGGCCGTCGCCGTGACCGCCCTGCCCCAGCTCGAAGATCTCCAGCAGCTCGGCCACCGTGTCGGCGACGAACAGGCTGGTCTCGCTGATCGCGCAGAGCTGCGGATGCGCGTCCAGCCGCGCCGCCAGCGCCGCGGCACCGGAGAACGGCGCGGCGAGAATGAAGATCGGCGCCGCGCTCATGTGCCGGCCGCCGCCGCACCGGAGCCCGGCACGCCGAGCAGCACCTCGCAGCCGCCACGCGCGTTGGGCACGTACTGCCAGCGCTCGCGGTCGATGCGCTGCGCCACCGTCGGCCCGAACGGATTGGCGGTGCCGACGAACAGGCCGTGCGGCGTCGATACGAGGTTGCGCACGCCCCAGTTGTACTTGTTGCCGAAGCCGCTGCGCGTCACCGGCGCCCAGCGCAGGCCGTCGGCGCTGCGCCACAGCTCGGCACCGGCGAAGCGGCGCAGGATGTTCTCCTCGCCCCAGCGATGCACCATCGCCAGCACGTCTTCCGGCCAGGTGTGCGTGGGCAGGTACGGCAGCATGTTGGCCCAGTTGAAGGTGCCGACGTAGAGATGGCCCTCGTGCACGCCCATGCGCCACAGGTAGCCGTTGAACAGCGAATCGAAGCCCGGCGCGTAGCCGGATAGCGGGTAGCGCACGCCCTCGTCGGACAGCCGCGACTCGCCCATCAGCAGGTCCCAGGAATCGTCCGGCCAGACGCGCAGCAGTTCGGCGGCGGCCGGGCCGACGTTGACGGCGCGGTGATAGCCGCCGTTGGCGATGCCGGTGCCGACATACAGCGCGCCGTTGAATTCGCAGAGACAGCCGCCGGTCTCGTTGAGCGCGCCGCGGCCGGCGCCGCGCGTCAGCACGCGCGTCCATTGGTAGGGCAGATCGCCGCCCGGCGTCTTCCACAGCTCCAGGCCGTCGAGCGGATTGACGGTGACGGCGTAGAGGTGGTCGTCGAACACCGCCATCTCGAAGATCGTCGCGTTGGCGCGGCGGCCGAAACCTTCCGGATTGGCCGGCAGCCACTGGCCGGTGCTGAGATCGTCGCAGGCGTAGATCGTCGCCTCCGAGCCCATCGCGTCCTGCGCGCGGCCGACGCCGACCGCGGCATGCGTCGGCGTGGTGTGCACGCGGCCCTTGAAGATCTGCAGCGTGCGGAACGAGCGCACCGTCGGCGCCCACGGAGGCCGCGGCACATTGCCGAAGTCACGGCCGTTCTCGCTGCGCAGGATGTCCGGCGGCTCGGCCAGCATCGGCGCCCAGGTCGATACGTACAGGCACGGCGCCGGATCCTGCGGCCCCTGGAACACGGTGATGCCGCGCAGGCCGATGTAGCGCGGCACCATGCGGCCGTTGCGCCCTTTCACCAGCGGCGCCTGGTAGACGCGCAGCCAGCTGTCGGTCTCCGGCGTGTATTCCCAGATCTCGGCCTGGCGCGGCACTTCGTAGACATCATCCGGGCAATCGACCGGCCACGGCCGGATCGGCGGCCGCGGGATGTTGTACTTGTTCATCGCCATCGTCGCGCGCGTGGTGCCGACGTAAAGCCGGCCGCGGAACCAGGCCATGCTGTGCGCGTAATGGTTCCAGCCATCGCCGAAACCGTTGTCGCAGGTGAGGCGGAAATCGGCTTCGTGGAGGGGGCGCACGATATGGCTCATGGTGCGATCGCTGACGCTTTTCCCTTCTCCCCGCCTGCGGGGAGAGTGGTTGGCTCCGGCGAGTGCTGCCAGTGGCAGCACGAGTTAAGCCAACCACGCCCGAAGGGCGGATGAGGAGCGGCGGCAGACCGCGCACGCGCCTGCGGCGCGCCCTCACCCCACCGTTTGCTCCGCAAACGGTTCCCCCCTCTCCCGCCTTGCGGGAGAGGGGCGGTGGCGTCGCTGCGCGACGAGCGTGTCACGGCAGCCAGGACCAGACCTCAACGAACACGAAGCGCACCAGCGCCTTGGTGAAGACGATGCCGGCCAGCGACAGGCCGCCGTCGATCTTGGCGCTGCCGGTCATGCCGGAGCGCAGCTGATCGCGCGGATCGTCGACGCGCATCTGCACGCGGATGATCTTGCCGTAGGGGCTGTCCTCGGCCGCCGGCGCGATCGCGTGCACGGTGCCAGGGAACGAGGTCCAGGGATACGCCCAGGACTTGGCCGCGGCGCGCTTGCCGACCGCCACCGCGCCGATCGAAGCCTCGGGGATCTTGATCTCGGCCAGCTTCTCGCCGGCGTCCTCGACCACGGCGACGCGCTCGCCGATCGCCAGGTAGTTGCCGCGCGCGAACTGCAGGGTGCCGGAGACGATGCGGCCGTCGATCGGCGAGCTGACCTCGGTATACGACAGCTGCTGGCGGCTGAACTTGAGCTGCGCCTCGGCGCGCTGGATGTCGGCCTTCAGCGACTCGATGCGGTCACTGGCGGCCGGGCTGGAGACCAGCGCCAGCTGCTGCTGCGCCTCGCGCAGCATCTGCGCGTCGACCTCGGCCTGGCCACGCGCGCGGTCGTACTCCTGCGAGGTGACGGCCTTGCGCTGGTAAGCCTGGGCCAGACGCTGGGCGTTGATCCTGGAGAACTCCGCCTTGGTCTTGGCGGTCGCCACGGCCTGCCGCGCCACTTCGATCTCGGCCGGCTTGCCGCCCTTGCCGGCCAGTGCCAGATCGGCCTTGAGCGAGGCCAGTTGCGCCTCGTCGGCGGCCAGCTTGGCGGCGTAGGCACCGTCGGCCAGGCGCACGATCACCTGCCCGGCCTTGACCTCGTCGCCTTCCTTGACCAGTACCTCGCGGACATCGCCGGCGACCAGCGCGCGGACATCGGCCTGCGCGCGTGGCAGCACGACCAGATCGCCGGCCGGCTCGTAGGGATACGGGATCAGGCCGATCAGCAGCACGGTCAGCGCGATCCACGTGGTCTTCACCGAGAACGGCCACCACGAATAGGTCCAGCCGAGATTGCTGCGACTCGGTACCGAGTCGGTCCGCTGCTTGTACATGAACGCCCCCATCACCACCGCAATGAACAGGAAACCGAAACCACGCAGACGCTCGACCAGCCAGCTGCCGGTGAATGCCATGACCAGCGCGATGAACGTGACATAGAACACCACCACCAGCGCCGCATACCACTTCAGCCACTTCATCGGCACGTCGCGGCGCGCCGTTGCCCAGGGCCGCCGCTTGCCGCCGAACACCGCGAGCATCGCCGCCTCGCGCACGTCGCCGACCTTGAACAGATTGAGCAACAGGTAATAGCCGTCGCGCCGCACCGCCGGATTGGCGCGGATGAACAGCGAGCTGGCGCAGAGCGCCATCACCACCACCGCCGGACCGGCCAGCGGTGCACCGCCGGCGTGACTCATGAACCAGTAGACCACGGCCAGCACGAACAGCAGCAGCGTCGCCGCCAGCGGCGCGCCGATGATGCGCAGCCGCGCGGCGCGATCCGCCAGTTCGGCGCCGCCGCCGGTATCGACGAACAGATGCGGGATGCCGAGCAGGCCAAAGCGGATGCCGAGCTTCGGCGTCACCGGCGTCCAGCGCACGATCGCCGCAGCGCGCGCCGACATCGACAGCAGGTTGATCAGATAGCCGGCCCCGATCGCCGTCAGCACGAAGGGATACGGCAGCAGCAGCGGCTTGAGCCCCGGCAGTGCCGCGTAGCGGTGCTCAAAGAAGGCGATGCCGAGCCCCAGCGCCGTGAACAGCAGCAGGTACAGCCGCGCCGTCGTTGCCATCGGCGCCGCGAACGGCGCGCCCAGGGCAACGAAGAAACCGGGCGCCAGCGGCAGGCTGATGCGGTTGGCGCGACCGCGGCGGCCGATCAGGCCGGCCAATCCGCCGAGCAGGCCGGGGCTGACGCGCGAACCGGGCATCGACGATGGCGGCAGCGCGCCGGCGGCCATGCTGCGGCCGGCGCGTCCGAGGCCGCCGTCGGTCCAGCCCAGCTGCCGCTCCTCGTCGATCGACTGCGCCGGCACCGGCAGCGGCTCGCGCGCACCGCGGCGCAGCAGGCCGGCGCGCGTCAGCCGGTCAGCCAGGCCTTCGAGCCGCGCCGCGCCGACTGCCAGGCCCGCCGCGTGCGCAGCCTTGAGACGCTCCACCGCGGATCGTTCGCCGTCGAACAGCTGCGCCAGCTGCCAGTCGTCGGCGTCCAGGCGCAGGCCGGGCGCGTCGCCGGCATCGGCGAACAGCAGATGCTGGCCTGCGCTGAGCTCGCCGACGCGGGCGACGATGAGCTGGCGGTAGGGGCGGATCACGGGCCCTCACCCCCAACCCCTCTCCCGCAAGCGGGAGAGGGGAGCGGGAAAGCCCCTCTCCCGCTTGCGGGAGAGGGGTTGGGGTGAGGGAAAGCCCGCATCAACGCGCCTTCGGCCCGATCGCCTGCTCGTCGCTGGCGGGCTCGGCCTTCGGCGCCAGCGGACTGGCCACCTGCGGCGCCGGTTGCAGCAGACGGTTGATCAGCGCCAGGTCGGCGGTCAGCAGATTGCCCGACAGCTGCTTGAGCTGCAGGGTGTTGACCAGGAACTTGTAGCGCGCGGCGGCGAAGTTGGCTTCGGCCTGGTAGCGCTTCTCGATGGCGTCGAGCACGTCGCCGTTGGTGCGCGTGCCGACTTCCATGCCGGTACGCGCGGTGGCTTCGGCGTCGACCGCCGCCTCGACCGCGCGGCGCAACGCCAGCACGCGCTGCAGGCCGGCGGAGGTGTTGAGGAAGGCGATGCGCGTGTCGCGCACGGCCTTGGTGGTGGCCGCCTCGGCCTCGGCCTCCGCCTTGGTTTCCAGCTGCTCGGCGGCGCGGATCGCCGCCGACACCTGGCCGCCGCTGTAGATCGGCACGTTGAGCTGCAGGCCGATGTAGGCGTCCTCTTCCTTGCGATCGCCGGTGATGCCGCCGCCGTTGTCGAGCGAGTACGCGGTGCCGTTGATGTCGAGCTTGGGATAACGGCTGCGCTGCGCGAGGCGGCGGTCGACGCGGGCGACCTCGACGTTGGCGCGCGCCGCCAGCACCGCAGAGTTCTCGTCGCGCGCGCGCTCCACCCAGACGCTCTCGACGGCCGGCTGCGGCGACGCCAGCGCGATCGTCGGCGGCAGCACCTTGAGCTCACCGTAGGCGCGGCCGGTGATCGATTCCAGCGTGATCTGCGCCGCGCGCAGCGCGCTGTCTGCGGCCGCGGCATCGGCAAACGCCAGCTCGTAGGCCGCCTGCCCGGCCTTCTGGTCGGCCTCGGTGGCCAGACCGGCCTGAGTGCGCGACTGGATGTAGTCGAGCTGCTGGTACAGCGTGTCCTTGCGTGCCTTGGCGAAGACCTGCGCGTCACGCGCCGCCAGCAAGGCGAAATAGGCTTCGGCGACGCCGACCAGCAGCGCTTCCTGCGCGGCGTCGAGAGCGAAGAACGCCTGCTTCTGCTGCAGTTCGGCCTTGTCGAGACCGAGGAACAGATCCGGCCGGTACAGCGCCTGCGTCAGCTGCGCGCCGTACAGCGTGCGCGTGAAGGTGTCCGAGGCATTGATATCGATGATGCCGTAGTAGGTGCCTTCGATGCTCTGGTGCACCCAATCGAGCTGGCCGCGCACGCCCAGCTGCGGCAGCAGCTTGCCGCGCGCCAGCGGCTTGAGCTCCTTGGCCGCCTCGAACTGCGCGCGCACCGCGGCATAGGTCGGGTTGAACTGCAGGGCGTCGTTGCAGATCGTCAGCAGGTCGGCGGGGCCATCGTTCGGCGCCGGCAGATCGACGAGCGGCGGCGGCACCGCCTGCTGCGCCAGCGCGATCAGCGGCAGCATCAACGCAGCGCTCAGCACGACGCGACCGAGCCGCCAACTCCCTACGGGTCGAAGCATTCCTGTGATTCCCCGAAACTGGCACCCGAAAAAACGAAAGCCGCGCGGACCCGGAGGTCGCGCGGCCCGCGCATTATCGCCGCAGCCCCGTTGGCTTGTCCCGTGCGAAATCGCCGTGTGCGCTTCCGCCAGCACCCGGCGCCACGGCCGTTCGTCGCGGCGGCGCCGGCCTCGCGCGCATCGTCAGTGGCGCGGCTTGAACACCGGCTCCTCGCCCGGCGCCAGTTCCCTCGGCTTGAGCAGGAACGAGGCGATCGCCGGCAGCAGCAGGATCGCGCCGAACATGTTGGCGGTGAACATGAACACCAGGAGCTTGCCCATGTCGCGCTGGAACTGCAGGCCCGAGAACAGCCAGGTGGCGACGCCCAGGCCCAGCGTGATGCCGGTGAACACCACCGCCTTGCCGGTCAGCTTCAGCGTCTTCAGATAGGCCTCGCGCAGCGTGTAGCCGCCGGCGGTGGCGTCGGCGAGCGTGGCGTAGACATAGATGCCGTAGTCGACACCGATGCCGGCGGCCAGTGCCACCACCGGCAGCGTCGCCACCTTCATGCCGATGCCGAGAATCGCCATCACCGCGTAGGCCATGAACGAGACCAGCGCCAGCGGCAGCATGATCGCGATGATCGACTTCACCTCGAAGAACGACAGGAACACGCAGATGGCGATGCCGAAGTAGACGATGAACAGGATCGGCTTCTCCAGCCGGTGCACTTCCTCGTTGGTGGCCGCCATCACGCCGACATTGCCGGAGGCCAGCGCGAAGTTGACCGGGCAGGCCTTGTTCATGTCCTTGAGCCGGGCCTTGGCCTCGTCGTAGGCGGTGGCGCGCTTGGCCACGCCCTTGTCGGCGGCGACGGCGTCGTCGCTGATGCCGGGCTCGCGCTTGCGCAGCTTCTCGCGCGCGCGGTCGAGCGCGGCGCGCGCCTCGCCGACCGCGCGGCGCGCCGCGGTCTTGGCCTCGCAGTACTTGGCGTCGACTTCCGGGTGCACCGCGAAGTACTCGGCGGCGTTACTGGCGTTGAAGTCATTGGTGCGGTCGACGATGCGCTTGAGCGTCGCCGCGGTGTGGTCCTGCGTGAACACGAAGATCGCCAGTGCCGAACAATCCGGGCTGAGCAGGCCGCTCGACGCCGGGATCGGCGTGGTCGCCTGTACCAGCGCGTACTGGTTGCGCGGCAGCACGCGGAACTTGGGCATGCCTTCGGAGAAGGCCGCGTTGACCTGCTTGGCCGCCCACGGCAGCGACAGCACCGACTGCACGCCGGGCGTGTTCTCCATCAGGGTGTCGAAGCGGTCGATCTGCTCCATCATCTCGTGGCGGACGCAGGCTTCCGGGTCCATCTCGGCGATCACCTTGAAGATGTCGGTGCCGACCGCGAAGTTGGCATTGATCGCCGCCATGTCCTGGTTGAAGCGCGAGTGCGGCAGCAGCTCCGGCACCCCGGCCTGGCTGTCGCCGACCTGCAGCGCCTCGCCTTTCCACAGGCTCCAGCCGAACAGCGCGGCACCGAGCAGGATCGCCGTCACCGCGACCCTGGGCTGGACGATGCCGGCCAGGCGCTGCCACAGCGGCTCGAAGGCCTTGTCGCGCCAGTCCTGCTTCTGCTGGAACAGGTCCGGATCGCCGATGTCCACCCAGGTCAGCAGGATCGGCATCATCAGCTTGTTGGTGACGATGATCGCGATCATGCCGAGCGTGGCGTTGAGCGCCATCTCGCGAATGATGTCGATCGGGATCAGGCCGATCAGCGCGAAGCCGACCACGTCGGTCATGATCGCCATCGTTCCGTACACCGCCAGGCGTCGCCAGGTTTCCAGCGAGGCCTCGAAGCGGTTGCGGTGGTTGATGGTGATCTCGCCGACCCAGGCGTTGGCGTACTGCACGCCGTGGCTGACCGACACCGCGAGGATCAGGAACGGCACCAGGATCGCGAACGGATCGAGCCCCTTGCCGAGCAGGCGCAGCAGGCCGAACTCCCAGATCACGGCGGTGATCGAACAGACCAGCGGCAGCAGCGCCAGCTTGAAGCTGCCGAGGTAGAGCCACAGCAGCAGCAAGGTCAGCACCAGCGTGACGAGGAAGAAGAACACCACCTGCATGGTGGCGTCGATGACATCGCCGACGACCTTGGCGAAGCCGATGATGTGGACGTCGATATCCGGGTTGTACTGTGGATTGTCGACGACCTCGACCTGGATATCGGTGCCGCGCACCGTCTCCGGCTTCGCATCGCAGCCGGCAGCCTTGCCGAGCGGGAAGCGCTGCAGCGCCAGCGTCCAGCCCGGCGCGGAGAAGCCTTCCTGCACGACGCTGCCGGCGGCATGTTCGCCATGCGCCGACTTGAGCTTGTAGAGATACTTCTTGGGGCTGGAGAAACGGCCGCGCAGCTTGTCCTCCAGACCTCGCGCGACCTTCTCGTAATCGAGCTTGCCGCCGCAGACCGGATCGACCTCCAGCAGCTCGGAGTAGATCATCGCGCCGTTCTGGCTGCGCGTGACGTAGCGGCCGACGTGGCCGCCCTTGCCGACGTTGGCGCGGACGATGTCGAAATACTGCGGCGTCGGCTGGTAATCGGCCGGAATCACGTTGCCGCCGGCGAAGCCGCCTTCCACCACCTCGATGTAGCGCACGTCCGGCGTGAAGATCGACGACACCCGCGAGCGGTCGATGCCGGGCAGGAAGAACACTTCGTCGGTCGCCGCCTTCAGCGAGCCGAGGAACTTCTCGTTGTAGATGTCGCGGCGGCTGCCGTCGGCGCCGGGCTTGTTGATCAGCGCCACCAGCACGGTATTGGCGCCGCCGAATTCGCTCATGTACTGCTTGAGCACCTTCATGTACTCGTGGCCGAGCGGGATCGACTTGTCGAACCCGGCGTCGCGGCGGATCTGCAGCATCTGCCAGAACAGCAGCACGGTGATGAGGACAAGCACCGCCATCGTCAAGGCGCGGCGCGCATAGATCAGCGGTTCGATCGCGCGCAGGATGCGCTGGGTGCGGCTCAGACCGGCTTCTTCTTCGCTCATGAGGTCAATGCCGCTTATGGAGTTTCGAGCGCGATGCGCTGCACGCCGGATTCGCCGACGGCGATCAGGCCGGCACGCGGATCGACGATCGCCGCCGACAGCGGCGTGCCCGCCGGCGCGCGCAGCTGCTGTACGGCACCGCCCGCGGTAATTTTGAGCACCACGCCGTTGAGCCCCACCAGCACCTCGCCGCCTTCGGCCGTGGCGGTGCCGCCGAACATCGAGGCGACGGTGCCGGACTCGATCTTGCGCCAGCTGCCGGCGCGCACGTCGTCGCTGAGGTAGATGTTGCCGCGCAGGCCGAAGATCAGCGCGCCCTTGTCGCCGCGCGGCAGCACGCCGAAGAACGAGCCCTCGTAGGGCGTGTTCTGCTTCTTCCAGCTGGCGCCGCCGTCGCCCGACAGCAGCAGCAAGCCCTGCTCGCCGGCGATGAACAGATCGCCATTGCCGAGCCGGGCGATGGCGTTGAGATGCATCTCGTCGGGATTGGCCGCGGCGAGTTCGACCTGCTGCCAGTGCGCGCCGCCGTCCTGCGTCCTCAGCATCAGGCCGTAGCCGCCGACGGCGATCGCCCGCTGCGTGTCGAGCGCCAGCAGGTCGAGCACCGGCTTGTTCAGCTCCGGCTGGAAGTTCTGCAGCTGCCAGCTGCGGCCGCCATCCTCGCTGCGCACGATCGCGGCGTCATGGCCGGCGGCCCAGCCGTGTTCGGCATCGACGAAGCTGACGCTGGTGAACGCCGAGCGCACCGGCACCGGCAGCTGCGCCCATTGCGCACCATCGCGCGAGGCGATGATCGCGCCGCGCTCGCCGACGGCGATATAGCGCGATCCGGCGCGGTCGATATCGAGCAGCAGAGACTTCGGCGTCAGCGGCATGATCTCGGCCGGCATCGGCCGGACCGGTGGCGCCGGCACCTCGCCATCCTGCGCATGCGCGAGCAGGCTGGCACCGGCCGCCAGCAGCGCCGCCATCCACATTGAAGCGTTTTTCATTCCTTCCCCCGCGCGTTTCATGAACGTGAAGGCGCGCGCTCATCCGCAAGCCGCAACACTTCCGACGCGTCGTTGTCGATCCCCGCGACACGATACCGGCTGGGCGTGGGCGCGTACATCGCGAGATCCGGCAAATGTCGTGCTGCAGTCCATGAGCATTCGCAGTCAGCTCGACCGTGATGCCGTCGCAGTGTAGGAATGCATCGAGCACGCCACTATCGCCCGCGCGCAGCCATACCCGGTCTGCCGGGCAAAGCTGCGCACGCCCGAAAGCCCGGCCGCGCGGGCGCATAAGGATGGAAGCATTCGCCGCGCCACCACCGCTGTCATCGACGGCGGCATATAAATCGCATCAGTGCATCTAGCCCTCCGCTCCTTGACGATCCGCTCCATGAACAAGCTTCTGCCGCTGCTGCTTCTGACCTTGCTGCTGGGCGCCTGCGCCGACGGCGGCAGGCCACGGCCAGCGACGGCGGCGGCCAGCAACGCCGCCACCACCACCGCCACCGAGCAGGTCTTGCAGCCCGCTGTTGCGGTGCATCCCGCCCATGCGCCGCACTGGCTGCGCACCGAGCTGTACTTCGGCACCGGCCCGGCCAACGCACCACACGAGGGTGTGAGCGAGGCGCAGTGGCGCGAGTTTCTCGACCGCGAGGTGACGCCGCGCTTCCGCGGCGGACTCAGCGTGATCGACCTTTACGGCCAGTGGCAGGGACCGACGCAGAAAGTGCCGGAGCGGCTGCGCTCCAAGCTGCTGGTGCTGCTGCATGAGGACAGCCCGCAGACGCGCGAGGACATCGAGGCGATCCGCCATGCCTGGAAGCAGCAGACCGGCGACGAATCGGTGCTGCGCGTGACGCAGCCGGCCGGCGTGTCGTTCTAGGGCCCGCTGATGCGCGCATTCGTCCGCGGCGATCTCGACGGCTGGGCGCACGCAGCGGCTATTCGGCGCTGTCCGGCCTCGTCGTCGCCGCGCTGTGCAATCGCCGGCGCCTTCGCGCTGGAACAAGGCGTGGTGTTCACGGCGATGATCCTGTCGGCGGCAACCGTCGCGGTGATCGAGCGGCAGTTCAGCGGCGCGGCGATCTGGTGCGGCATCGCCGCCCTGCTGACCGCCACCGGCCTGATGCACGGCTACCAGTACGCTTACGGCGACGCCGTGCTGAGCCTGCATCCGGCCTGGCCGTACGTCTGGGGCTATGCGGCGATGGCGCTGGTGTTCGGCTCGGCGCGCTGGCTGACGCACCCTCACCCCTGACCCCTCTCCCGCAAGCGGGAGAGGGGAACTCCCTACGCATCGCGATCTAGCCCCTCTCCCGCTTGCGGGAGAGGGGTTGGGGTGAGGGCTCGCGCCAGACCAGACTCGCCATCCTGCCCGTCTCCGGTTCGCGACGGAACGAGTAGAAGCGCGCGGCGTCGGCATAGGTGCACAGGCCGCCGCCGTGGACGCGGCTGAGGCCGGCGCGCGCCAGCCGCTGCCGCGCCAGATGGTAGAGATCGGCCTGCCATCGATCGCCGCGGCCGCGCGTGAAGGCGTCGGCGGCCGCCGCATCGACGGCCATGAACGCCTCCCGCACTTCGGGGCCGACTTCGAAATGCACCGGGCCGATCGCCGCGCCGAGCCAGGCCAGCAGCCGCTGCGGCGGCAGCGGCGCCTGCCGCAGCGTCGCCTCCAGCACGCCATTGGCGAGCCCGCGCCAGCCGGCGTGGGCGGCGCCGATCCAGCGGCCGTCATCGCTACAGAACAGCACCGGCAGGCAATCCGCGGTCAGCACCGCGCAGACCACGCCGGCCTGATCGGTCTGCGCGGCGTCGGCGGCCGGGGCGCTGCCTTCGGCGACCGTGGCGGCGTCGACGACCGTGGTGCCGTGCACCTGGCGCAGCCAGGCCGGCTCGCACGGCAGCTGCCGCGCCTCGCGCAGCAGCGCGCGATTGGCCGCCACGGCGGCCGGGTCATCGCGGGTATTGCTGCCCAGATTGAGCGCGGCATGGACACCGTCGGACATGCCGCCGAGCAGGCCGCCGCTGCGCAGCGTCTGCCCGGCGCGGACACCCGGCGGCGCCGGCCAGTCGGCGGCGAGCCAGCCGATCACTGCCTGGCTTCTTCCGCCGCGGCGTGCGCGCGCAGCATGCGCAGCAGCTTCTGCATGTCCTCAGGCGGTTCGGCGACCCATTGCATGCGCTTGCCGGTCCGGGGGTGCGTGACCTCCAGATCGCGCGCGTGCAGCGCCTGCCGCGGGAAGGTCTTCAGCGTCTCGCGCAACTCCACTGGCAGGCCGGAGCCGCGCATCGGTCCGCCGTAGAGGAAATCGCCGACGATGGGCTTGCGCAGATGCGCCAGATGGACGCGGATCTGGTGGGTACGGCCGGTCTCCAGGCGCACGCGCAGGTGCGCATGCTGGGCAAAGCGCTCCTGCACGCGGTAGTGCGTGACGGCCGGGCGACCGTCGTCGATCACGGCCATCTTCAGGCGCTCGCGCGGATGGCGGCCGATCGGCGCCTCGATGGTGCCGCCGGCGATGAAGGTGCCCTGGACGATGGCGTCGTACTCGCGGCCGAACTCGCGGCGGCTCAGCTCCGCCACCAGCTTGTTGTGCGCGCTCAGCGTCAGCGCCACCACCAGCAGGCCCGAGGTGTCCTTGTCGAGACGGTGGACGATGCCGGCGCGCGGCACCGCCGCGGTCTGCGGGAAATGATGCAGCAGGGCGTTCTGCAGCGTCTGGTCGCGCTGGCCGGCGCCGGGGTGCACGGTCAGGCCGGCCGGCTTGTTGATGATGGCGATCGAGGCATCGGCATGGACGATCTGCAGGCCGATGTCCTGGGCCTGCACGCGGGTGTCGAGCTCCGGCTCGGCGTCGACCTCGACGCGGTCGCCGGCCTCGACCGGATCACGGCCGCGCACCGCGGTGACGCCGTTGACGCGGACCCGCCCGGCGTCGATCCACTGCTGCAGCCGCGCCCGCGAATAGGCGTCGAACAGCTTGGCGCAGGCGGCGTCCAGCCGCGCCCCGGCCAGGCGCTCCGGAACCTCCGCGCTCAAGGCAAGGTCATCTACGTCCGGCTGCTCGGATGTCATCAGGCTATACTCGCGAAACTCGTAGGGTGCTTAAAACTTCATGAAACTCAAGATCGTCGCCGCGGTGCTGCTCATCGCCGGCCTTTCGGCCTGCGCTTCCAAGTCCGAGAAGGAAGCCAAGGAATTACTCAAGGCATCGCAGATGGCGCCGGCCGAGCAGCGCGCGCTGGCGGCGGAATTGTACCGGGCTGCGCGCGAAGCGCTCGATTCTGGCGAGTTCGGCGGCGCCGTGACGCGCTACAACACGCTCAAGACGCGCTTCCCGTTCACCGATTACGCGATCCAGGGCGAGCTGGAGCGTGTCTACGCCGAGTACCGCAGCTACAACCCCGAGGACGCGATCAGCGCCGCGGATCACTTCCTGCGCGACTACCCGCGCCACCCCAACGCCGACTACGTCCAGTACCTCAAGGGCATGGTCAACTTCGACCGCGACAAGGGCTTCGAGGCCCTGTTCGGCGTCGACGTCAGCAAGCGCGATGTCACCAACCTGCGCCGCTCGTTCGACGACTTCGCCCTGCTGATCCAGAAGTACCCGAGCAGCAAGTACCTCGGCGACGCGCGCCAGCGGATGATCGATCTGCGCAACCGCATCGCCGCGCACGAGCTGTCCGTGGTCGATTTCTACATGAGCCGCGGCGCCTATGTCGCCGCCAGCAAGCGCGCCGAACAGATCGTCTCGCAGTTCCCGGGCGCACCGGCGACGCTGGACGCACTGCGCCAGCTCGAAAAGTCCTACCGCGAGCTCAAGCTCGACGGCCAGGCCGACGACGCGCGCAAGCTGCTGACCGCCTACACCGACCCGGCCAAGGTGGGCGCCACCGTGCAGCCGGCCGACCAGCCGACCGCCAAGCCGGCCGCCACCCCGGCCAGCGACGTCCCGCCGCCGCTGGCGCCGCCGTCGGCGCCAATCCCGGACCCGGCGCCCGACGCGCCGCAGGAACCGAGCTCGACCAACACGCCAGGCTGAGCCTTCCGAGCCGGATACGGCTTGAGGTCCACAACGCCCCGTCGCGGCCGCCGCGACGGGGCGTTTGCATGCCTGGCGCCGGCTTGACCGCCGTCAAGGCCGGCACGCCCGCCATCGCCGAAGCTATTGCCCTTGACCACGGGGAACCGCATGAACCGGCGCATCACCATCATCGACGGCCACCCGGACCCCGATCCGACGCGGTTGGTGCATGCGCTGGCGCAGGCCTATGCCGACGGCGCCCGCGAAGCCGGCCACGAGGTCTGCCTGCTGCGCATCGCCGATCTCGGCATCGCGCCGCTGCAGAGCCAGGCGCAATGGCGCAGCGCGGCGCTGCCGGACGCGGTGCGCCAGGCGCAGGAGGCGATCAGCTGGTGCAACCAGCTGCTGATCGTCCATCCGCTGTGGCTCGGCAGCATGCCGGCGGCGCTGAAGGCCTTCTTCGAACAGGTGCTGCGCCCTGGCTTTGCGATCGACGAAGGCCGCGGCGGCGGCAAGCGCCTCAGGGGCCGTTCCGCGCACGTGGTGGTGACCATGGGCATGCCGGCGTTCTGGTACCGGCTGTTCTTCTTCGCCCACGGCGTGCGCGGCATGGTCCGCAGCATCCTGCGCTTCACCGGCATCGGCCCTGTGCGCACCACGCTGATCGGCAAGGTCGGCGACAGCGACAAGCTCGACGACTGGGTCGCCGCACTCAAGAGCTGGGGCGCGCGCGGGCTGTGAAGCCCGGCACGTTCAGCGCGCGCCGCCGTGTCAGGGCACGCCGCCGAGGTCGACACGGTGCATCGGCCCCATGCCGGATTCGAAGCTGCTGACGTTGCACAGCGTGGTCTCGGCGATCGCGCGCAGCGCCTCCGCGGTAAAGAAGCCCTGATGCCCGGTGATCAGCACGTTGGGAAAAGTCAGCAGCCGCGTGAAGACGTCGTCCTGGATCACGCCGCCGGACAGGTCCTCGAAGAACAGCTGCTGCTCCTCCTCGTAGACGTCCAGTCCCAGGTAGCCGAGCTGACCGCGCTTGAGCGCCTGGATCACTGCGCGGGTGTCGACCAGTCCGCCGCGGCTGGTATTGATCAGCATCACGCCCGCACGCATCCGCGCCAGCGACGCTGAGTCGATCAGGTGCCGCGTCGCCGGCGTCAGCGGGCAATGCAGCGAGACGATGTCGGCGCGCTGCAGCAGCTCATCCATCTCCACGTAATCGACGACGCCGTCGAGCGCCGCCGCCGGCTGCGGATCGCAGGCCAGCACGCGGCAGCCCAGGCCGTGCATGATCCGCGCGAACACGCTGCCGATCGCGCCGGTGCCGACCACGCCGACGGTCTTGCCGCAGAGATCGAAGCCGACCAGGCCGTCGAGCGCGAAGTTGCCGTCGCGGACACGGTTGTGGGCACGGACGATGCGGCGGTTGAGCGCCAGGATCAGCGCCAGCGCGTGCTCGGCGACCGCATGCGGCGAGTAGGCCGGCACCCGCACCACGCACAGCTGCAAGCGCGCGGCGGCGACCAGATCGACGTGGTTGAAGCCCGCCGAGCGCAGCGCGATCAGCCGCGTGCCCTGCGCCGCCAGCAGGCCAAGCACCTCGGCATCGAACTGATCGTTGACGAAACCGCAGACCGCGGCCGCGTCGCCCGCCAGCGGCGCCGTCGCCGCCGTCAGCCGCGGCTCCAGGAACAGCAATTCATGGCCGTGCCCGGCGTTGGCGGCGCCGAGGAAACGGCGGTCGTAAGGCTTGCTGCTGAAGATCGCGATCCGCATCGGCGCCCCGCGCGACAATCCGAATGCCATGCTCGGCGCAGTGCGTGCACACCGCAAGGCGCTTTTATTGATGCCGGTCAAAGGCCATCATGGCCTGCCCCCTTAGGCTGCCGATCGCTGAAGCCGCTGGAGCCCGCGTGCTGACCTCGTACTGGATTTCCCACCCGATCTGCGCCCGTCACCAGATGGACCCCGGCCACCCGGAGTCGCCGGAGCGGCTGTGGGCGATCGAGGACCGCATGCGCATCACCGGCGTCGATCTGTTCCTGCAACGCTTCGAGGCGCCGGAAGCCTCGGTCGAGGCGCTGCTGCGCGTGCACGAGGCAGACCATGTCGAAGCGGTGCTGCGCACGCGGCCGGCCGAGGGGCTGGTGCGCATCGACCCCGACACCTCGATGAACGCCTACACCGCGCAGGCGGCGCTGCACGCCGCCGGCGCCGGCATCGCCGCGGTGGACCTGGTGCTGCAGAAGCAGGCCGGCTTCGTGTTCTGCAATGTGCGCCCGCCCGGCCACCATGCCGAACGCCACCGTGCGATGGGCTTCTGCTTCTTCAACAACATCGCGGTCGCCGCCGCCGAGGCGCTGGCGCGCGGCATCCCGCGCGTGGCGATCCTCGACTTCGACGTCCACTACGGCAACGGCACCGCCGACATCTTCCGCGCCGAGCCGCGTGTGCTGCTGTGCTCGACCTACCAGTACCCGCTGTATCCGGACTGGGCCGGCGATCCGGATGCGCCGGGGCTGATCGACGTGCCGCTGGCCGAAGGCGCCGGCAGCGCCGAATTCCGCGCCGCGATCAGCGAGCAATGGCTGCCGGCGCTCGCCGAGTTCGATCCGCAGATGCTGTTCGTCTCGGCCGGCTTCGACGCGCACATGCGCGATCCGCTGGCCGGCCTGCGCCTGAGTGACGACGACTACTACTGGGTGGGCAAGCAGATCCGCGACTTCGCCGCCGAGCATTGCGAGGAACGCGTGATCGCCATGCTCGAAGGCGGCTACGACACCTATGCGCTGGCCAGCTCGGTGGAGTCGTTCGTGCGGCCTTTCATCGGCGCCTGAGCCGCGACGATGAGCGCCCAGAACCTCGCCCGCCTGCTCGGCAGCCGCCGCGCGCTGCTGATCGGCGCACCGCTGACGCCGGCCGAGCGCAGCCTGCACGCGCAGCTGCAACGCAGCGCCGGCGCGCTGCAGCAGGCCGACACCGATGCCGAGATGCAGGCGCTCGCCGCCGAGCCGGACGACGACCGCCTCGCCGTCGTTTTCGCCCCCGCGCTGCTCGACGCCGCGCTGATCGACACGCTGGCGCGCAACGGCTGCCGCGGCATCGTCTGGGCACACGACACACCGGTGCCGCCCGCGCTGCTGCAGGCGGCACGCCCGCATCAGCTGCGTTTCATCGGCCCGCGCAGCGCCGGTTTCTTCCAGTCCGGCGGACTCACCGCCGGCGCCTTCGCGCGGGTGCCGCAGCGCGGCGGCATCGCGCTGATCACGCAGTCCGGCTCGATCGCCGCCGCCGCGGTGGACTGGGCGATCGGCCGCGGCATCGGCCTGTCATGGGCGATCAGCACCGGCGCCGAAGCCGACGTCGATCTCGCCGACTGCCTCGACGCGGCGGCGCTGGACCCGGCGACCCGCGCGGTGATCCTGCAGGTCGGCCGCATCCGCGGCGGCCGCAAGTTCATTTCGGCAGCACGCGCCTGCGCGCGCCTCAAGCCGGTGGTGGTCCTGCAGAGCCGCGTCGGCGGCCGCGAGGGTCTGTCCGGCCCGGACCCGGTGCGCAGCGCGGCGTTCGCGCGCGCGGGTCTGGTCGAATGCGCGACCCTCGACGGCCTGTTCGACGCGCTGGCGGCGATGGCGCGACTGCCGGAGCGCCGCGAGGCTCGCGTGCTGACGCTCGGCAACGGCGCCGGCATGTGCGCGCTGGGCGTCGACGCGGTGCTGCAGCACGGCCTGGGCCTGTGGCCCTGCGACGACGAAACCTTTGCCGCGGTGCACACGCTGGCGACGCGCGCGCGGCGGCTGGAAGGCGCGCTCGACATCGGCTCGCTGGAGCCGGCGACACTGGCCGAGGTCTGCCGCCTGCTGCTGGCGCGGGACAGCCTCGACTACCTGCTGCTGATGCACAGCCCCTCGCTGGAAGCCGCACACGCGCCGTATGTCGAGGCCCTGGTCGCCGCGCAGCTCGGGCCGCGGCTGGTGACGATCTGGCTCGGGCTGGAGACCGCGGTGCCGGCGATGCGCCGTGCCGGCGAGGCCGGCCTCAATACCTTCGGCACCGCCGACCGCGCGGCGCGCGCCATCCACTATCGCTGGCTGCACCAGCGCACGCGCGAGCTGCTGATGCAGACACCGCCGCACCGCGAGCGGCGCGACTTCCATCAGGGCGACGCCCATCTGGAGTTGCTGGCGGCGCTGGCCGGCGACGATCGCGCGCTGAGCCAGGACGCCGTGCATCGCGTGCTCGACGACTACGGTATCGCGCCGCTCGGCGGCACGGCGATCGGCGGACGCTTCGAGCTGCGCATCCGCCGCCACCACGAACTGGGCAGCTATCTCGACGTCACCACCTACGGCACCCTGCTGCACTCGGCCACCGCCATCGCCTTCCCGCCGCTCGACCCGCTGCTGGTACAGCGGATGATCGAGGCCATGCAGATCTCGCTGACGCCGCCGATCCAGGCCGCGCTGGCGCGCGAGCTGCTGGCGCTGGCGCAGCTGGCACTCGACCAGCCGGCGGTGTCGGCGCTGCGCGTCAGCCTGCGGCCGGACCCGCAGGGCGTGCTGCGCCGCGACGCCGCCGCCGAGATCGAACTCGACGCCAACCCGCCGCCGGCCGCGCTGCGCCTGATCCTGCCGCCGTATCCGGAACAGCTGCGCCGTCCCATCGTGCTGCGCGACGGCAGCCGCTACCGCGTGCGGCCGATCCTGCCGGAGGACGAGCCGGCGCTGATCAAGCTGCTCGAAAGCCTGCGCCCGGAAGACCTGCGCCTGCGCTTCTTCACGATGATCCGCCACTTCTCGCACGAGATGGCGGCGCGCATGACGCAGATCGACTACGACCGCGAGCTGGTGCTGGCGGTCGAGACCGACGACGCCGAAGCGCGCTTCTGCGCGATGGCGCATCTGGTGCTGGAGCCCTACGGCGACCGCGCCGAATTCGCGATCCTCGTCGACCACCACCACACTGGCCACGGCCTCGGCCGCCGGCTGATGGACGAGCTGCTCAACTACGCGCGCAGCCGCGGCCTGCACATCGTCTACGGCGACGTGCTCGACGAGAACGAGTCGATGCTGGCGCTGGCGCGGCGGCTCGGCTTCAAGGTGCGCTACCACCCGGAGGAGCGCGGCGCGCGGCGGGTGGAGATCGATCTGCGGCGAGTGGTGGCGGCAGAAGCCCCTCACCCGCGTTTGGACACGCTGCGGAGTGACTAAATGTCACTCCGCAGCGTGTCCAAACGCCCTCGCCCGCAAGCAGGAGAGGGGCTTGAAGGAATGAGCCGTATCGTCCCCCTCTCCCGCTTGCGGGAGAGGGGTGGGGGTGAGGGTAAGCCCTCAGATATCGCCGCAGAACGCCCAAAAGAAGTCCCGCCGAACGGGAAGAGAATCGCGCGGCGGGTAAAGGACAGCTCTCAGCTCTCGAACACTCGACGCAGCACGCCGTAGCGCTCCGAACTCATCCGCACACTGCTTGAGGCCAGAGGATTGAACATGTCACTGCCGTGATAGTGGCCTGCGTACAGATGCAGTTCGCAGGGCACGCCGGCCTGAACCAGGCGTTGCGCGTAATCAATATTCTCGTCTCGAAAGACCTCCAGATCGCCGACTTGAATAAGAGCAGGCGGAAGCCGACTCAAATCGTCCGCCCTGGCGGGCGCCGCATGCGCCGGAGTTTCGGGGCTCCCGGCCATCTCACCCAGTACTGCCCGCCACGCGGACGCGTTCAATCGCCCGCCCCAAGTCGGGATATCTGCGAATTCCCGCGCAGACACCGTCTGATTCCGATCATCCAGCATGGGATAAATCAGAAGCTGGAAGCAGAGCGCCGGACCGGCGCGATCCCGCGCCATTAGTGCGGTTGCCGCCGCCAGGCCGCCGCCGCCGCTTCGACCACCCACGGCAATACGCGCCGGATCGATCGACAAACTCTCGGCATTGGCGGCCAGCCATCTCAGCCCCGTATAACAGTCTTCAACGCCCGCAGGATATGGATACTCAGGCGCCAGTCGGTAGTCGACAGATACGACGACACAGCGCGCACGCTCCGCATAGGCGCAGCATTCGGCATCGTCGTAGTACGCCTGGCACATCACCATGCCGCCGCCATGGATCCAGTACAGGCAAGGAGCGGACTTTCCTATCTCTTCAGGCCGATAAATCCGCAATTGCAGGATGCCGCCGTCGACTCCTTCTATGTCCACGATCTCGATAGCCGTCTTGCCATCCCTTGGCGGCGTCGATGCCGCATGAAACATCGGGTGCAGATGTTTGCGAACCGCCGGCAGATTGTCTGGCGTGAACACATGCACGCCAAGAAAGGCGCTCTCGTAGAACTGTAGGGCGGGCCTCAGTTCCTCAAGGACGCGCGATTCGAATGATGCTCGGCTCATGTTTTTCAGAAATCCCAGTTCAGGCGAATACCGTAGATCGCCAACGGTGCCCGGGCCTCGTTGCGACCGAAGTCCGTTGTGAAGATCGAATTTGAGTAGCGCTCATTGCCGATGTTCTTGCCGAACACGGTGACCCGTGCATTCCACGGCGCGTACAGATAGCTGACGCGCGCGCCGATGACGCCGTAGGGGTCCTGAGCGCCGAAATCGCTGTTCTGCGCAAGATAGTGAATCTTGCTGGTGTAGAAGTAGTCGGCTGCGATCTCGAACGAGCCGCTATCCATGAAAAATGTCTGCGACAAGGTCGTTGTACCGGAAAATTTCGGCGAGCGGACGATCTGATTTCCTGTGAAATCGAAACCGTTGCGCAGAATTCCCGTGACTGGGTCGAAGCCGCTACCGTTCTCGTAATCCGTGTACACCGGATCCAGGAATGTCGCGGCTGCGGTAAGCACCAGACCATCAGTAAGCGAGGGAAACAACTGCATCACGGTATCGAATTCGAACCCGCGCACACGGGCGCTTCCAGCGTTCTCGAAGGCCACAACGCCACCTTTCAGAACGGACAGGAATTGCACCTGAGGGTTCTTCAGGTCGTAGTGAAAAGCCGCCGCATTCAGCGAGACAAGACCACCAAGCAGCCGTGTCTTTAGGCCAACTTCGTAGGCTTCCAGTTCCTCTGCCTTCACGTAGTCAGGCGGATCAATGATGTTGACGACGTTGTAGGCCGAGCCTTTGATCGCCTGCTGCCAAGACACATAGAGCAAAGCATCCTGTCCCAGCCATGAGCCGGGACGGAAGTCCAGAGAAACCTTTGGCTTGAAGCTGCTGTGCTTGTCGCGCCAGCGCGAGTTGGTCTCCGCGCTGTACTTCTGTGTGTGCACGACCGTGCCGTTGAAGGTACGCAGGCCGGCGCTCGACTCGATGATGAATCTTTCGTCTTCCTGATAGCGTCCGCCTGCGGTCACAGCCATCCAGTCCGTCACGTGCAGTGTTGCTTGTGCAAACAACGAATCCGAATTGGTTTCCAGCGTACCGACTAGATCCACCAAGCCGCTGGGAACGGGCGCCCCGTCCAGCGCGTCCTTGACGGCCTCGACCAAATTGGCTGGCAGTTGCACACCGAGCACCCGGCCGGCATCCAGATCGGTTTCCGCTGCACGAGCGAACGCTTTCGAGAACCCGGCAATCGAATGAAAGTAATAAGCACCGACGATCCACGACAGGCGTGAAGCCGCCCAGGTGTCGCTGTTCGACAGAATCTGCACTTCCGCGCTATCCACCTTGGCCGCGCCGGGTTCTATCTGGAAGAACAGCAAGGGCAACGGCGAGCCGTCGAAGTCATAGTTGGAGTACGACTTGACATCCTGATGCCCGCCGAGGACTCGGACGTCAACCGCGCCTGGAAAGAGATTGAGCTGACCGTACGTCGTCTTATTGCGGCTCCTGAAGAAGATGTCTTCGTTTGAGCTGCCGGCATAGGGATCCTGCGGCTGAATCAGCAGGGCCCGCCCCAGTACGCTTGGACGCGCGTTAGGTGCATAGTCGCTTCCAGCACCCCTGGTTTCGAGATCCAGATGTGCAAGCGTCAAGTCAAGCCACTCCGCGGGAGCCCATCTGAGCTTGACGCGGCCACCATTGGTTCGGTCCTTCTGCAGCGGTTGCCCGTTAGCGAGGCCGTCAATGTAGTTGTTGCCCTCGTTGTATATCCCGGATGCGCTGAGCGCCAGGTGCTCCGAAATCAATGGAACGCTGACGTGCAGCCGGTTCGACGTCGTCTCATATCGGCTGTAGGCCGACTGAAACGAAATTTCCGTTTCGGACAGCGAGGGCGCCTTGGTGATGACGTTGATGGCACCGCCGACAGCGTTGCGTCCGAACAAGGTGCCTTGCGGTCCCTTCAAAACCTCGATCCGGTCGATCGCACCGAAGTCCTGGATCGCCCCATTGGAAAACGGCATGTAGATACCGTCAACATAGTTGGCCACGCTCGGGTCTGCGACCAGAAAGGCGTCGGAACCGATACCGCGAATGAACACCGTCAGAAAGTTCACCGAAGTCGACAGTGTCAATCCTGGCGTCACCAGCGGCAGATCCTGGGCGTTCAACACGCCTTTGGCGTCCAGCAGCTCGGCGCTGAATGCGGTTACGGAGATGGGTACATCCTGCAAATTCTCCTCCCGCTTCTGCGCCGTCACCACAACTTCTTCGATGAACCGGCTTCGGCCGCCAGGAGTGGATGGATCCGGCAACGGATCGGCTTGCACGGAGAGCGGGATCGTCGCCAATGGCGCGGGCCGCCCGGCGTCCGCCGCGGCTTGGTCTTGATCTCCATCTGCTATGTCCTGCGCATCATCGGCCACGCCAGAAGCATCGAGGCCCTCTGTAATGGCTGTATCGACCGTCTCCGTTTCTTGCGCTCCCCCCGTCATCGACATCATGGCCAGCGCTGCAGCCAAAACTGCTTTTGCTTTTATATGTGCTTTCACAGCTTCTCCTCCCGTCGGTCGGCGCGATACGCCGTCAACAACTCGTTCACTTCAGGCTCGCCTTGATGGGGCCGAGCCGGTTCGCCACACCCGATTGGACGGGCGGGCCTGACACCTTGAACACCCTGAAGTGATGACCGCCTAAGGCGGCAATTTCTTGCCTGTCATTGCTGCGCTCTCCTCGCTCAGTTCGCTGGCCGCTTGTGCGGCTCGATTATTTTCGAAAGAGGGTTTTCCTTCGATTTTTTAAGGATACATAATGTATCCAAAATCGTCTACACGATATATCCAAAATTATCCGCCTCACCGCGAAGCGCCTTGCCACCGACCTGTGCGCAGTATCATTACCAAGCACCCTCCTCCAGCCTTCATATGCTCCAGCCAGAAAAACGGCCAACCCGAGTCACCCGCGCCAAGAACGCTGTGCGCCCCTCGATAGAAATGCGCTTGCTGACCGCGATGGAAGGTTTTTTATCGAAGGGTTTCCACTTCAGCGCCATCACGGTCGAGCAGCTCATGGAAGAAGCCGGCATGACGCGCGGCACCTTCTACAAGCACTTTCGGGACAAGGGGGAGCTGGTCGCCCGCTTGATGGGCGTAGTGACCGAAGAGATCGCCAGAAGCACCGGCCCCTTCTATGCGGACGCACTACATTCCGATCCGAGAAACATGCGGAAAGCCGTCGTCGAGATGGTGCGGACGTTCAAAAAGCACCAGGCTGTATTTGCCGCCATCAACCATATGGCCCCACATGATCCGACCGTGGCGATGCTCTACCGGAAAATGATCGACTCCCTGTGCTATCAATCCAGGGTGTCGCTGACACAGGTCAAGGCCAATGGAAAAGGACGCACCGGAGTGACGCCGGATGTCGTCGATGTACTGACAAAGATGGTGGTTTTGTACTGCTCGCACTTCGTCGGAGAACTTGAAGGCAAAGATATCGACCGCTTGACCCGATCGCTCGGATACATTTGCACGACACTGGTTTTTGCGGATAGCGCCTGACGTTGTCTACGCGGCTAGACCGAAGGACAGTCCGAATTGAGGTAACTCGACGAAAGCGGGCCTATGCTGGCGCTGGCGCGGCAGCTCGGCTTCAAGGTCCGCTACCACCCGGAGGAGCGCGGCGCGCGGCGGGTGGAGATCGATCTGCGGCGGGTGAGGCGGTAGAAGTCCCTCACCCCAACCCCTCTCCCGCAAGCGGGAGAGGGGAGCGATACGGCTCATTCCCCCAACCCCTCTCCCGCTTGCGGGAGAGGGGTTGGGGTGAGGGCAGCAGCGCTCAGATGTCGCCGTAAAACGCCGTCAGCGGATAACGCCGCTCGCGCCCGAACGCGCAGCGCGTGACCTTGGGCCCCGGCGGCGCCTGGCGGCGCTTGTACTCGGAGCGGCGCACCAGATTGGCGACGCGGCGCACCACCGCCTCGTCGTAACCGCGCGCGACGATCTCCGGAATCGACAGCTGGTTCTCGACGTACAGCTCCAGCACTGGATCGAGGATCTCGTACGGCGGCAGCGAATCGGAATCCTTCTGGTCGGGCCTGAGTTCGGCGCTCGGCGGCCGCGTGATGACGCGCTCCGGGATCACCGGCGCATCGGCCGGCGCCAGCGTGTTGCGGTAGACCGAGAGCCTGTAGACCAGGGTCTTGTAGACGTCCTTGATCGGCGCAAAGCCGCCGCACATGTCGCCGTACAAGGTCGAGTAGCCGACCGCCATCTCGCTCTTGTTGCCGGTGGTCAGCACCACCTGGCCGAACTTGTTCGACAGCGCCATCAGCAGCACGCCGCGACAGCGCGACTGGATGTTCTCTTCGGTCAGGTCGACCGGCTTGCCGGCGAAGGTGTCGGCGAGCGTGGCGCCGAAGGCTTCGAAGGCCGGCTCGATCGGCAGCAGCAAGTAGCGGATGCCGAGCCGCTCGGCCTCGATGCGCGCATCGTCGTTGGACATGTCGGCGGTGTAGCGCGACGGCAGCGACACGCCCCAGACGCGCTCGGGCCCCAGCGCGTCGGCGGCGATGGTCGCCACCAGCGCCGAATCGATGCCGCCGGACATGCCGATGATCGCGCCCGGAAAGCCGTTGCGGTTGACGTAATCGCGCACCGACTGCACCAGGCCGCGATAGACCACCGCCTCGATGCTTTGCGCAGGCCGCACGCTGCCACCGTGCCAGCGACCGTCCTCGAAACGCAGCGCATGCACGCCTTCGTCGAACAACGGCGCGGCGCAGCTGATGCGCCCGTCGTGATCGACGGCGGTAGAATCGCCGTCGAACAGCACGTCGTCCTGGCCGCCGACGCAGTTGACATAGGCCAGCGGCAGGCCGGTCTCGGCGACGCGCGCGGCGAACACCTCGCGGCGACGCTCGTGCTTGTCGATGTCGACCGGCTAGGCTTGGATGTTGAGCAGCAGCTCGGCGCCGGCGGCGCGCGCCGCCGCGGCCGGTGCCGGGCCCCAGAGGTCCTCGCAGATGCACAGGCCGACGCGCACGCCGTCCTGCTCGAACACCAGGGTGCCGTCGCGGCCGGTGCGGAAATGGCGGCGCTCGTCGAACACGCCGTAGTTCGGCAGCAGCTGCTTGCGCGTGCGCGCGATCACCGCGCCGTCGCGGATCACGTACGCGGCGTTGTAGACGATCGCCTCGCCCTGCTCTTCCGTGTACTCCGGCAGGCCGACCACCAGCGTGATGCCGCGCACCTCGGCCAGCAGGGTCCGGACGCCGGCAGCGATCACCTTCGGCGTCGCCGTGCGCAGCAGCAGATCGTCCGGCGGATAACCGATCAGCGACAGCTCCGGCGTCGCCACCAGCGCCGCGCCGTGCCGGTCGCGCGCCAGCGTCGCGGCGTCGATGATGCGACGGACATTGCCGTCGACGTCGCCGACGCGCAGTTCGATCTGCGCCAGCGCAAGAGTCAGGGATTTCGCCATGCGGCGATTATTCCAGAACGGCACCGCGCGCTCACGCGGCGCCGTTCCGGCGACAGCATGGCGGCCCCCGGGGGGCGCCCCAAAAGCCTAGAAATCCGCCTTCAGCGCCACGAAGAACTGCCGCGGCGCGCCGCGCAGCAGGGTCTGCGCAGTGCCGTTGGGGTCACTGTTGACGAAGCCGTTGGAGTCGATGGTGCTGTAGTACTTCTTGTCGCCGAGGTTGGTGGCGTCGAGTTGCAGCGACAGCAGCTGCAGCGGGCCGAGACCGCCGAGCCGGTAGCCGAGGCCGGCGTTGAGCAAGGTGTAGGCGTCGACCTCGCCCTCGTTGAGATAGGTGTAGTAGCGCTTGCCGGTGTAGTTGATGTCGAGGTGCGCGAAGAACGCGCCGTCGTCATAGCCGAGGTCGGACTTCAGCAGCAGCTTGGGCGTGTCCGGCACCTGCTTGCCGCTGACCGGCACCACGGTCCGCTCGCCGTTGCCGTCGACGGTGCTGTAGTCGTCGTCGAACTGCGAGTCGTTGTACGCGGCCGAGACGAACCAGCGGATGTTGCGCAGCGGCCGCCAGGTCAGCGCGGTCTCGACGCCGTTGCTGCTGACGCCGCCGACATTGCTGAGCACCGCCGGATTGCCGACGACGCCGGGGCCGGTGGTGATGCCGAGCAGACGATCGCGGAAATCGACGTGATAGATCGCGATCAGGCCGTCGTAGCCGGTGCCGCGGAAGCGCAGGCCGGCCTCGTAGTTGATCGCCGTCTCCGGATCGAGGTCGTCGCGGATCGCCGCGAAGCCGGCGGCGGTGGTGCTGAACGGCCCCGAGGTGCCGCTGCTGGCGAAGGTGCGGACGTTGCGCGTCACCGAGCCGAACAGCTCCTGCTGCTCGCTGAGCTTCCAGTTGACGCCGAGCTGCGGCAGCAGCGGCGTGTCGGCGTCGATGCTGCCGTTCTTCGGATCGCCGACGACGGTCTTGGCCTTGTTCTCGGCCTGCACCGAGCGCAGGCCGACGTTGATGCGCAGCGCCTCGCTCAGCGCCCAGGTGTCCTGCAGGTGCAGCACCACGGTCGTGGTTTCGAAGTCGTATTCCCACTGCGTCTGCAGCGGATCGCGCTGGAACTTGTAGAACGAGCGCGACGGCGCCGTGCGCGAAGGCTCGCCGTAGAAGCGACGTGCCTGCGTGAAATCGTTGCCCTCGTACCAGATGCCGCCTTCGATCTCGTGGTGCTGCAGCGTCCAGCTCAGCGCGCTGATCAGGCCCTGGCGGTCGAGGTCGTATTCGGTGGTGCGGATCGACAGCGGCGCGCCACCCGGCGTCGGCACGTACGGCGTACCCCACAGGCCCTGGCCTTCGTTGCGGTGCGCGTAGACCGTGGTCTTCCAGCGCAGCGCCTCGCCGAGCGGCAGTTCCAGCGACAGGTAGCCGAGATCGTCCTTGCGCAGGCCGGATGCGTTCCAGTAGGCGTCGTCGCAGGCCACCGCGTCGCTCTGGCCGGAGGCGTTGCAGGCGTCGGCGGCGGCCACGGCGGCGTTCCAGTCCGGATACCAGTTGTCCCAATCCCAGCCGCGCCGCGCGACGATGTCCTTCGACAGATCCTGATAGTCCGTCTCGGCGCGGTCGGAATAGTTGTAGTAGGCCTTCAGCAGCGCGGCGCCGAGCGACTGCGTGAGCTTGAAGGTGATGTCCTTCTGCTTCTGGTCGCCGGCGCCCTTCCACTTCTCGGTGGAGCCGTCGACCACCGACAGATACGCGCGCGTGCCGGTGCCGAAGTCGCCGCTGTCGAGCCGGGCGAACGTACGCCGCGTCGAGTCGCTGCCGAGCGTCTGCTGCAGCTTCGCGCCGAATTGCGCGGACGGATCGGCCGAGAAGAATTCGACGGTGCCACCGAGGTTGCTGGTGGAGGCGGTGTCCAGCGCGCCGGCGCCCTGCGACAGCACGACGCGGTCGATCAGCTCGGAGGCGATCGCGCGGCTGATGTGCAGGCCGTTGTGGTTGCCATAGGTCATGTCGCCGAGCGGCACGTCATCCAGCGTGAAGCCGAGACGGTTCTGGTTGAAGCCGCGCACGGTGATGCGCGTCGACCACTCGTAATTGCCGAAGGGATCGGCGGCCTGGAAGTTGACGCCCGGCAGCTTCTCGATCGCCTTCAGCGGGCTGGTGCCGGCCGGCAGCTGCGCGAGCTCCGCGGCCGTCACTGCCTGCACCTGGCGCGACTGGCCGGCGCCGAGCACGACGATCTCCTCGACCGCGTCGGCCGGCTCGGCCGCCGCCAGGTCCTGCTGCGCGACTGCGCCGCCGGCATGCAAGGCCACGGGCAGGATCAGCGCGAACGGCAGCATCGCGGCGGCGCGGCGCGCCGCCTTGGTCTCATCACACATGCAAAGCCCCCTGGATGTGCAGTTGCCGGCTGGCAAGCTGGATCGCGGCGATCCTAGGAAGGGCAGATGTCTGCGGCTTGAAGCGCGGATTGCGCGGCGATGAAGCGCCGCGCCGCCGACACCGCGCTGCAACGCGGCCTTCATCGCCGCGCTCTACGGTGCGGTGCTGACCGACGACGAGGGAGCATGGCGATGCGCAAGTGGATGGCGGCCGGACTGGCGCTGCTGATCGGACTGGGCCATGCGGCATCCGGCATCGCCGCGCCGCTGCTGGTGATCTCGATCGACGGCCTGCAGCCGCGCTACGTGCTGGAAGCCGAGGCGCTCGGCCTCAAGCTGCCGGTACTGCGCCGCTATCTGCAGCAGGGCACCTATGCAGAAGGCGTCACCGGCGTGACGCCGACGATCACCTACCCCAGCCACACCACGCTGATCACCGGCGTCGAGCCGGCGCGCCACGGCATCGTCGGCAACACCACCTTCGATCCGCTCGGCGCCAACTATGAAGGCTGGTTCTGGTACGCCGCCGATCTGCGCGTGCCGACGCTGTTCAGTGTCGCCAAGGCCGCCGGCCTGAAGACCGCGGCGCTGAACTGGCCGGTCACGGTCGGCGACACCAGCATCGACGTGCTGCTGCCCGAATACTGGCGCGCCGGCAACGAGGAAGACCTCAAGCTGCTGCGCGCGCTGAGCCGGCCGGAAGGGCTGCTGCAGAAGATGGAGGCGCAGCTCGGCCCCTTCGTGCAGGGCTATATCGACCATCTCGAATCGGACCGCGTGCGCACCCGCTTCGGCGTGGCGATGCTGCGCGAACACCGGCCGGACCTGATGGCGATCCACCTGATCGCCGCCGACGGCGCGCAGCACGAGCAGGGTCCGTTCGTGGCGCCGGTCTACGAGGTGCTCGAAGCGATCGACGCCATGATCGGCGAGCTGGAAGCGGCGGCGCTGGCCAATGACCCGGATGCGGTGATCGCGGTGGTCTCCGATCACGGCTTCCTGCCCACGCACACCGCCGTCAATCTGCGCACGCGCCTGGTCGAGGCCGGGCTGATCCGCCTCAAGCCGGCGCAGCCGGACAGCGCGCCGAAAGTCGACAGCTGGGACGCGCAGATCTGGCCGGGCGGCGGCGTCGCCGCAGTGATGCTGCGTGAGCCCGGCGACAGCAAGACGCGCCAGCGCCTGGCACAGCTGCTCAAGACCCTGCAGGCCGATCCGGCCAACGGCATCGCGCGCGTGCTCGACCGCAAGCAGACCGTCGCCACCGGCGGCTTTCCGGACGCCGAGTTCCTCGTCGAGTTCGCGCCCGGTTTCTACTTCGGCCCGGCATTGCGCGGCGCCCTGCTGACACCGGCGACTTCGAAGGGCACGCACGGCTATCTGCCGGACCGCCCGGAGCTGCGTTCGGTGTTCTTCATCCGCGGCACCGGCATCGCCGCCGGCCGCGATCTCGGCCAGATCGACATGCGGCAGATCGCGCCGACGCTGGCGCAACTGCTCGGCGTGAAACTGAGCGAGTCATCCGCGACGCCGCTGAAAGTCCGGGAATAAGCGCGCTACAGCTGCACCGGCAAGGGCCGCAACGGCTGCCGCTGCACGTCCCAGTCCGCCGCCGCCTCGCGCAGCCGCGCGATGCGCGCCTCGTCGAGCGGATGTGTCGACAGCCAGCCGGGCAGCTGGCCACCTTGCGCGGCATGCGCATCGCGTAGAGCTTCGAACACCGCGGCGGCGCCACCGGCGTGGCCGTAGCGCAGGCGCAGCGCCGCCACCGCCGTATCGTCGGCCTGCGCTTCCGCACGGCGTGAGTAGCCGCGCTGTACGAGACCGGCGACCGCGCCGCCGAGCGGAGTGGCATTGCCGGTCAGCAGTGCGGTCACCAGCAGCAGGCTGGATCCGCCGCCGACCGCGGCAATCGGATCGCGCGCCCGCAGATGCGCAAGCTCATGTGCCAGCACCATCGCCAGCGCGTTCTCGCTCGGCATCAGCCGGTACAGGCCGCGCGTCACCGCGATGTGGCCGCCGAGGCCGGCGAAGGCATTGGGTTCGTCGCGCAGCGAGTAATGCAGCTGCGGCGTCATGCCTTCCGGCAGTGCCATCTTCGCCGCCAGCTGATCGGCCAGACGCTGCAGCTCGTCGCGGACGCGCGCGCCCTTGACGTCGCCAGTATCGGTATCAAGCCAGGCGTCCATCGTGGTCGCGCCGGCCAGCCGGGCCTCGTACTTGAACGGCAGCTGGCGCGCCAGCCAGCCGCCGGCGAAGTACAGCAGCACGCTGAGCGCCGCCAGCAGCAGCGCCAGGCCCGCGGCCAGCCGCAGGAACTCCAGCAGCGGCGATTCGCGGCCGACGTTGATGCCGTCCGGAATCTGCGGGTTCTCGTAGCTCATGCCATCGCGTCAATGAGCCTCGGGCGGAATCAGCGCGGTACCGTAGGCGATGAATTCGGCCGAGAACGCGCCCTGCTTGCCGCCGCGCTCCTCGGTCAGCGACGAGGTCTCGAAACGCACGTTGAACACCATCGTCGCGCCCAGCCGCTGCGCCTCTTCCTTCATCCGCACCACCGCCTCGCGGCGGCCGCGGTCCATCAGCGACTCGTAAACCGTCAATCGTCCGCCGAAGATGCTCTTGAGCGAGGCGGCGATGCGCTTGAAGTAATCCTCGCCGATCACCACCGAACCGATCACCAGGCAGCCCTGGCGCACCGGCAGCTCCGCCGGCAGGCGGCGCTCGTTGAAGACCAGCACCTCGCGCAGGGCCGACTCGCGCGCCTGCAGATGGCGATAGTGGCGCCGCTCGGCCAGCGTGCCGAACAGCAGGCCGATGAGCAGCAGCGTCAGGAAGAAGCCGAACTGGATCAGCAGTTCCACCGCGCTACTCCACGAACACGGCGGTGCCGTAGGCCATCACCTCGGCGGCGCCGGAGGCGATGTTGGAGGTCGAGAAGCGGATGTTGACCACCGCGTTGGCGCCGACCGCCTTGGCCTGCTGCACCATGCGGTCCACCGCCTCGCGGCGCGATTCGTTGAGCAGCTCCGTATAGGCCTTGAGTTCACCGCCGACGAAGTTCTTGAAACCGGCCAGCAGATCCTTGCCGGCGTGCTTGCTGCGTACCGTCGAGCCCTGCACCAGGCCCAGGTGGCGCACGATGGTGCGGCCGGGAAGGACTTCGAGATTGCTGAGTTCCATCGATCTGCGCTCGCAAAAAGACAGCCGCCGAGCTGGCGGCGGCCCTCAGTTTAGGAGAGATCGGCGATGCGATTGTGTCCGTCGATCCTGCCGGCAAGGTCCGCTCAAACCCTCCGGCGGCCGGCTCAGCCGATCGAGCCGATCTGCGACTGCTGGTAGTTCTGCAGGCCGATCAGGCGGATCAGGCCGAGCTGCTGCTCGAGCCAGTAGGCGTGGTCTTCCTCGGTGTCGCGCAGCTGCGGCAGCAGGAGGTCGCGGGAGACGTAGTCGCGCTCGCGCTCGCAGAGGTCGATCGCCGCCTGCAGATCGCCGCGCACCTTGTATTCGGTGGCCAGGTCCTTCTGCAGCATGTCCTCGACGTCCTGCCCCGGCGTGAACGGCAGCGGCCGCATGTCCGGCTCGCCGTCGAGGAAGAAGATGCGCTTGAGCAGCGCATCGGCGTGCTGGGTCTCTTCCTGCATCTCGTGGTCGAGACGCTCGTAGAGCTTGCCGAGGCCCAGATGGCCGTAACGGCGTGAATGGATGAAGTACTGATCACGCGCGCTCAGCTCACCGCGCAGCAGTTCCTTCAAGCACGCCACCACCGCCGTATTGCCTTGCATGACACGCATCCCGTCCGCGAAAAGATGCGGCAGTATGCCGCGCGATTTTTGCCGATGACGAAAAGGCAAACGCAGCGATAGCCGTTCTCAGGTTCGCGACCGGCCCTGCCCGTCCTGTCGCGAACGCCCGGAAGACTCAGCGGCCGACCATGTTGCCCGGCACCACCCACTGGTCGAACTGCTCGCCGGTGACGTGGCCGGAAGCGATCGCGGCCTCGCGCAGGCTCGTGCCTTCCTTGTGCGCCTTCTTGGCGATGAAGGCGGCCTTGTCGTAGCCGATGTGCGTGTTGAGCGCGGTCACCAGCATCAGCGAGCGCGTCACCAGTTCGTCGATGCGCGCACGGTTGGGCTCGATGCCGACGGCGCAGTGGCTGTTGAAGCTGAGCATGCCGTCGGCCAGCAGGCGCACGCTCTGCAGGAAGTTGTGCGAGACCATCGGCCGGAAGACGTTGAGCTCGAAGTTGCCGGACGCTCCGCCGATGTTGATCGCCACGTCGTTGCCGAGCACCTGCGCGGCGAGCATGGTCAGCGCCTCGCTCTGCGTCGGATTGACCTTGCCCGGCATGATCGACGAGCCCGGCTCGTTCTCCGGAATGCTGAGCTCGCCGATGCCGCTGCGCGGGCCGCTGGCCAGCCAGCGCACGTCGTTGGCGATCTTGTTGAGGCTGGCCGCCAGCGTCTTCAGCGCGCCGTGCGCGTGCACCAGCGCATCGCAGCTGGCCAGCGCCTCGAACTTGTTCGGCGCGGTGACGAAGGGCAGGCCGGTGAGGCGCGCCAGTTCCTCGGCCACCGCCGCGGCATAGCCCTTGGGCGCGTTGAGGCCGGTGCCGACCGCGGTGCCGCCGAGCGCCAGTTCGTGGAGATGCGGCAGCGCCGCGCGCACGTGGCGCTCGCCGTGATCGAGCTGCGCGACCCAGCCGGAGATTTCCTGGCCCAGCGTCAGCGGCGTGGCGTCCTGCAGGTGCGTGCGGCCGATCTTGACGATGTCGTCGAAGGCTTCGGCCTTGGCCGCCAGCGTCGCACGCAGCGTGGCTAGGGCCGGCAGCAGCTTGTGGGTCAGCGCCTCGACGGCGGCGACATGCATCGCCGTCGGGAACACGTCGTTGCTCGACTGGCTGCGGTTGACGTCGTCGTTGGGATGCACGAGGCGCCTGTCGCCGCGCTCGCCGCCGAGCAGTTCGCTGGCACGGTTGGCGATCACCTCGTTGAGGTTCATGTTGGTCTGCGTGCCGGAGCCAGTCTGCCAGACCACCAGCGGGAACTCGTCCGGATGCCGGCCGGCGATGATCTCGTCGGCGGCCTGGATGATCGCCAGCGTCTTGTTCTCGTCCTGCAGGCCCAGCGCGTGGTTGACGGCGGCGCTGGCGCGCTTGACCTGCGCCAGCGCGCGAATGATCTCGCGCGGCTGGCGCTCGCCGGAGATGTCGAAGTTCTGCAGCGAGCGCTGCGTCTGCGCGCCCCACAGCTTGTCGGCGGGGACTTCGATCGGGCCAAAGCTGTCGCGTTCGGTTCTGGTGCTCATTCGTGTCGGTCTCGATGAGAGGCTGGCCTTGGCGTACCGCAGCTGGGCTGGCGAGGGGTGGATGGAATTTAGTCCAGTGCAGCGGCCTTGAGTTCACCGCCTGGCGATCGCCGGCCTGCACGGCGTGCCGCCGGTCTGGGACAATACGGCGTCCTACGCGTCCGGCCGTCCCGTCATGCTGCGCCTCACCGAACTCAATCTGCCGCTCGATCATCCGCCCGAGGCGCTGCCGGCGGCGATCGCCCGGCGCCTGCGCCTGCCCGACGGCGCACTGCTCAGCTTCACGGTGTTCAAGCGCGGCTACGACGCGCGCAAGAAGAACAGCGAGCTGAACTTCATCTACACGATCGACTGCGAGCTGCGCGACGAGGCTTCGATCCTCGCCAAGTTTCAGGGCGACCGCAACGTCGGCCCGGCGCCGGATACCACCTACCGGCCGGTCGGCCGTGCACCGGCGGACCTCGGCCTGCGGCCGCTGGTGATCGGCTTCGGTCCCTGCGGCCTGTTCGCGGCGCTGACGCTGGCGCAGATGGGCTTCCGGCCGATCGTGCTCGAACGCGGCCGGCCGGTACGCCAGCGCACCCAGGACACCTGGGGCCTGTGGCGCAAGCAGGTGCTGGACCCGGCGTCGAACGTGCAGTTCGGCGAAGGCGGCGCCGGCCTGTTCAGCGACGGCAAGCTGTACAGCCAGGTCAAGGACCCCAAGCATCACGGCCGCAAGGTGCTGCAGGAATTCGTGCGCGCCGGCGCGCCGGACGAAATCCTCTACGTCAGCAAGCCGCATATCGGCACCTTCCGCCTGACCGGCGTGGTCAGCCGCATGCGCGAGGAGATCGAGGCGCTGGGCGGCGAGGTCCGCTTCGAACAGCAGGTCAGCGATCTGCTCATCGAGGACGGCCAGCTGCGCGGCGTGCAGCTGCAGGGCGGCGAGACGCTGCGCGCCGACCACGCGATCCTCGCGCTCGGCCACAGCGCGCGCGACACCTTCCGCATGGCGCATGCGCGCGGTGTCCACATGGACGCCAAGCCGTTCTCGATCGGCTTCCGCATCGAGCATCCGCAGTCGCTGATCGACCGCGCCCGGCTCGGCAAGTACGCCGGCCATCCGGCCCTCGGCGCCGCCGACTACAAGCTGGTCCATCACGCCAGCAATGGCCGCGCTGTTTACAGCTTCTGCATGTGCCCCGGCGGCACCGTGGTCGCCGCCACCTCGGAGCCGGAGCGGGTCGTCACCAATGGCATGAGCCAGTACTCGCGCAACGAGCGCAACGCCAATGCCGGCATCGTCGTCGGCATCTCGCCGCAGGATTTCCAGGGCGACGGCCCGCTCGCCGGCATCGCCCTGCAGGAGGCACTCGAATCGCGCGCCTACACGCTCGGCGGCGGCGGCTATCTGGCCCCGGCGCAGTTGGTCGGCGACTTCATCAAGGATCAGGCCTCGACCACGCTCGGCGAGGTCGAGCCGAGCTACAAGCCCGGCGTCAGGCTCGGCAGCCTGTCGCCGTCGCTGCCCGACTACGCGATCGCCGCGATCCGCGAAGCGCTGCCGGTATTCGACCGCCAGATCCGCGGCTTCGCACGGCCCGACGCCGTGCTCACCGGCGTCGAGACGCGCACCTCCTCGCCGCTGCGCATCACCCGCGGCGACGACTACCAGAGCCTCAACACGCGCGGCCTGTATCCGGCCGGTGAAGGCGCCGGCTACGCCGGCGGCATCATGTCGGCCGGCATCGACGGCATCCGCGTCGCCGAAGCGCTCGCGCTCGACGTGCTCGGCCGCAGCGCGCGGGCCGCCTGAGTTTTCAGGCGCGCCACCAAGCATTTCTCCTATCATTCGCCGCCGCACCGCAGCACGGCACTCTCCACTTCGATCGGAACGACAATGAAGCCATTGCCACCATGCCCCCGCTGCCGAATGGAGAACACCTATCCCGACGCCGGCCTTCTGATCTGCGCTGATTGCGGCCACGAGTGGGATCCGGCGGAATCCGCCGTCGCGGTCGAGGACGACCGGCTGATCGTCAAGGACGCAAACGGCAATCTGCTCGCCGACGGCGACGCCGTGGTGTTGATCAAGGATCTCAAGGTCAAGGGCTCGTCCACCACACTCAAGGGCGGCACCAAGATCCGCAACATTCGCCTGGTCGGCGGCGATCACGAGATCGACTGCAAGATCGACGGGACGAGTTATATGCTCAAGGCGATGTACATGAAAAAGGCCTGAAGGCTTCGCGACGAGCCGCATCGGCGCTACAGTCCGCGTCCCGCCCGCCGGAGACCACCCCGATGTTCGTCGCCATGAACCGTTTCAGGATCGCCCTCGGCCGCGAGGACGATTTCGTCGCCGTCTGGAAGAACCGCGACAGCCATCTCGACGGCGTGCCCGGCTTCAAGGCCTTCCAGCTGCTGCGCGGCGCGAGCACCGACGAGCACACGCTGTTCGCCTCGCACTCGATCTGGGAATCGCGCGCGGCCTTCGAGGCCTGGACGCATTCCGAGGCCTTCCGCCTCGCCCACCGCAACGCCGGCGACACCAAAGGCATCTACCTGGGACATCCGCAGCTGGAGCTGTTCGAGTCGGTGCTGTAGCCGCCGCCCCTCATCCGTCCCTGCAGGACACCTTCTCCCCGCGCGCGGGGAGAAGGAAGAAGAGCTCCCCTCTCCCGCTTGCGGGAGAGGGGTTGGGGGTGAGGGAGATCAGCCGCCTTCCGGCAGCGCCTGCACCAGCGCCGCCTCATTGCGCCGCCGATGATCCGCCGCGATCAGCGCATAGAACGCCGGCACCACGAACAACGTGAACACGGTGCCGATCACCATGCCGGCGACCAGCACGATGCCGATGCTGTTGCGCGCCGCAGCGCCGGGGCCGGACACGAACACCAGCGGCAGGTGGCCGAACACCGTCGCCGCCGAGGTCATCAGCACCGGCCGCAGGCGCGTCAGCGAGGCCTCGCGCAGCGCCTGCAGTTTGTCGCGGCCCTGCTCCTGCAGCGTGTTGGCGAACTCGACGATGAGGATGCCGTTCTTGGCGATCAGCCCCACCAGCGTGATCAGACCGAC
>CBINNP010000003.1:0-37346 GCA_966252075.1 uncultured Solimonas sp. | reverse complement strand
TACGTCCAGTACACGGCGCTCCTCGCGCCTTGCGCTGCGCCAAAACCGTCTCCGTAACAGCGATCGCCATAGCGTTAACAGGCCCTAGGCAAAAATCGAGCTTATTTTCATCGACCCCCTTGAAACCGGGGAGCCTGTCCTCAAGAATTAGCAGCCCTTAATGGAGAGTGCTAACAGCCGCATTTCAAAAAGCGGCTGGGGCGCTTTCCAGGCTTTATCACTTAATGACCTATTGGAGTTCAGCAATGGCAAATCTGCGTCCGCTGCACGATCGCGTGATCGTCGAGCGTCTTGAAGAAGAGAAGAAGTCGGCTGGCGGCATCATCATCCCGGACAGCGCCTCCGAAAAGCCGGTGCGCGGCAAGATCGTCGCCGTCGGCCCGGGCAAGAAGGACGACAACGGCAAGAACATCTCGCTCGACGTCAAGGTCGGCGACATCGTCCTGTTCGGCAAGTACTCGGGCTCCGAGGTCAAGGTCGACGGCAAGGACCTGCTGGTCATGCGCGAAGACGACGTCATCGCGGTCTTCGGCAAGTAAGCCGAAATTCATCGTAACGCTCAGAATTAAAGAGGATTTTCATCATGGCAGCCAAAGAAGTCGTGTTTGGTGACAGCGCTCGTTCGCGCATGGTCGCTGGCGTCAATATCCTGGCCAACGCGGTCAAGGTCACCCTGGGCCCCAAGGGCCGCAATGTCGTTCTGGACAAGTCCTTCGGCGCGCCGACGGTCACCAAGGACGGCGTTTCCGTCGCCAAGGAAATCGAGCTGAAGGACAAGTTCGAGAACATGGGCGCGCAGCTGGTCAAGGAAGTCGCTTCCAAGACCTCGGACGAAGCCGGTGACGGCACCACCACCGCCACGGTCCTGGCGCAGGCGATCGTCAACGAAGGCCTGAAGTCGGTCACCGCCGGCATCGACCCGATGGACATCAAGCGCGGCATCGACAAGGCCGTCGAGGCCGTCGTCGAAGAGATCAAGAAGAACTCGGTGGCCTGCAAGGATCGCAAGGCGATCGCCCAGGTCGGCACCGTTTCGGCCAACGCCGACGAAGCGATCGGCAAGATCATCGCCGATGCGATGGACAAGGTGGGCAAGGAAGGCGTGATCACCGTCGAAGACGGCTCGGGCCTGGAGAACGAGCTGAACGTCGTCGAGGGCATGCAGTTCGATCGCGGCTACCTCTCGCCGTACTTCATCAACAACGCGCAGAGCCAGCAGGTTGAGCTGGAAAACCCGCTGATCCTGATCACCGACAAGAAGATCAGCAACATCCGCGAGCTGCTGCCGGTGCTCGAAGGCGTGGCCAAGTCGGGCCGCCCGCTGCTGATCATTGCTGAAGACGTCGAAGGCGAAGCGCTCGCCACCCTCGTCGTCAACAACCTGCGTGGCATCCTCAAGGTCGCCGCCGTCAAGGCGCCGGGCTTCGGCGATCGCCGCAAGGAAATGCTCAAGGACATCGCCATCCTCACCGGCGGCACGGTCATCACCGAAGAGCTGGGCCTGTCGATCGAGAAGGCTGCTCTGACCGATCTGGGCACCGCCAAGAAGGTGCAGATCGACAAGGAAAACACCACCGTCATCGACGGCATCGGCAAGAAGGACAAGATCAAGGCGCGCATCTCCGAGATCCGCTCGCAGATCGAGGCCGCCACCAGCGACTACGACAAGGAAAAGCTCAGCGAGCGTCTCGCCAAGCTCTCCGGCGGCGTGGCCGTGATCAAGGTCGGCGCCGCGACCGAAGTCGAGATGAAGGAAAAGAAGGCGCGCGTTGAAGACGCCCTGCACGCCACCCGTGCGGCTGTCGAGGAAGGCATCGTCGCCGGCGGCGGCGTCATGCTGGTCCGCGCCTCGAAGGTGCTGGACAAGCTCAAGGGCGCCAACGACGACCAGACGGTCGGCGTCGGCATCCTCAAGCGCGCCATCCAGGAGCCGCTGCGCCAGATCGTCAAGAACGCCGGTGAAGAGCCGTCGGTCGTGCTCAACAAGATCGTCGAAGGCAAGGGTTCGTTCGGCTACAACGCCGGCTCGGGCCAGTACGGCGACATGATCGACATGGGCATCATCGACCCGGCCAAGGTCACCCGCCTGGCGCTGCAGAACGCGGCCTCGGTCGCCGGCCTGCTGCTGACCACGGAAGCGATGATCGCCGAACTGCCGCAGAAGAACGACGCGCCGGCGATGCCGGCCGGCGGCGGCATGGGCGGCATGGGCGGCATGGGCGACTTCTAAGCAGCCCCGTCGCTCCTCGCAGCAAGCGGTACCGCAGTCCATCGGGGCGCCCTTTACGGGGCGCCCCGATTTTTTATGTGTCGTGGTTGCCGCTCCCGCGGCCGTGATTCCGCTACGCTCGGGCCATGAAATCCTTCGAGCACGTCTACCGCCTGCACCGGCTGATGAAGCGCTCGCGCTACCCGGTGCCGTTCGAGCGGGTGATGGGGGAGCTGGAATGCTCGCGCGCCACCACCAAACGCGTGATCGCCTACCTGCGCGACGTGCTCGGCGCGCCGATCGAGAGCTCTCGTGAGCCGCGCGGCTACCGCTACACCGACGCCGCTTACGAGCTGCCCGGCTTCTGGTTTTCCGCCGAGGAGCTGCAAGGCCTGCTGACGCTGCAGCAGCTGCTGTCCAGCTTCCAGCCCGGACTGCTGGATGACGCGCTGTCGCCGCTGCGCCAGCGGCTCGACCGGATCCTCAAATCGCAAAACCTGCAGACCGGCGAGTCGTCGCGCATCCGCCTCTTGCGCGCGGCGGCGCGGCCACCCGGCAAACACTTCGCGCTGATCGCCAGCTCGGTGCTGCAGCGGCAGCGGCTGCAGATCGACTATCAGGCCCGCGGTAGCGGCGCCGTCACCACGCGGGACATCTCGCCGCAACGCCTTGCGCACTACCGCGACAACTGGTACCTCGACGCCTGGTGCCACAAATCCGACGGACTGCGCACCTTCGCCGTCGATTGCATCCGCAGCGCCCAGATACTCGACGCCCCCGCCCAGGACATCGACGACGCGCGCCTGGATGCCGAGCTTGGCGGCTCCTACGGCATCTTCGCCGGCACCCCCACCGCCACCGCGATCCTGCGCTTCACCCCCGAACGCGCGCGCTGGATCTCCGCAGAACAGTGGCACCCGCAACAGCAGGCCGTCTGGCTGCCGGACGGCAGCTACGAATTATCTGTGCCGTACCACCGTGACGAGGAGCTGATTCTCGATGTGCTGCGGTATGGGGCGGAGGTGGAGGTGCTGGGGCCGGTGAAGTTGCGGCTCGAAGTAGCGTCTCGCTTAAAGCGGGCGGCGCAGCGGTATGGAAATTGAGGGGGCGGATCGCAAGGTCACGTTCTGATCCGTGATCGATGCCACAGTTTCTAAGCGGACGAATGATCACACTCAAATCGGCTCACGGGGGCGGAGTGCTGAGGATGAGGGGAGTTCGGCAGGAGACTCGTAGGAACCTGCTCCGGGATTATTGCCTTAGGCAGTGCGCCTCGCATGCCTGAAAAGAACAAGGTTTTTTACGCGCATTCGACCGATCTCGCCGATCAATCGAATTGGCAGCTGCTGTCTACCCATCTAATAGAAGTCGGTGCGGCAGCAGCGCGAAATGCCTCGATGTTTGGGGCGTCAGCTCTCGCACGAATTTCCGGTCAGTTACATGACCTTGGTAAATACACCGACGAGTTTCAGCTTCGTCTGAAGGGCGAATTTCCCAAGATGGATCACGCCACTTGGGGTGCCCGTGTTGCGGTCGAGCGTTACAAGTCGCTTGGGGCTCTACTGGCCTACGGCATCGCGGGCCATCATGCCGGGCTCGCTAATGGCAAGAATGGCATCAGCCGCACTTGCCTGCAGGATCGGCTGAATAGTCCGCCCGAGCATCGTCTGCTGCCGGAGTGGCAGCAGGAGATCAGCCTGCCCAAGGAAAAAGAAGTCGGCTTGCCACAGGGATTCCAGCCGCGCCCCGACCGCGGCGCGTTTCAGCTCGCCTTGCTATCACGCATGTTGTTCTCGTGTCTGGTCGATGCCGACTTCGTGGATACCGACGAGTTCTATCGGCGCATTGAAGGACGACCGTCAAGGCATATGCGCGCCGCGCCCACTCTGCTGCAACTGCGAGAACGTCTGGAGGCAAGACTCAGCGGTTTCAAGGCCGATACCGCTGTGAATCACCTGCGCGCCGACATCCTGGCGCATGTTCGCGCTCAAGCAGGTCAAGCACCGGGCTTGTTCTCGCTGACAGTGCCAACCGGTGGCGGTAAGACGCTCGCATCACTAGCTTTCGCGCTCGATCACGCAATCACTCATGAGTTGCGCCGCGTAATCTTCGTGATCCCTTTTACCAGCATCGTCGAGCAGAACGCGCAAGTATTCCGCGATGCCTTCGGCGACCTCGGTGAAGACGCGGTACTCGAACATCACAGCGCCTTCGTTGAAGACGCCAAGCAGGCTTTCCAATCCAAGGACAAACGCCGGCTTGCCATGGAGAACTGGGACGCGCCCATCGTCGTCACCACCGCGGTGCAGTTCTTCGAGAGCCTGTTCGCCGACCGCCCCTCGCGTTGCCGCAAGCTGCACAACATCGCAGGCGGCGTCGTGATTCTCGACGAAGCGCAGACCATGCCGCTCAAGCTGCTGCGGCCCTGTGTCACCCTGCTCGACGAACTGGCGCTCAATTACCGCAGCAGCATCGTGCTGTGTACCGCGACGCAACCGGCGCTCAACGCTGAAGAAGGCTTTCTCGACGGACTCAAGGGCGTGCGCGAACTGGCGCCCAACCCGCCCGCGCTCTATCGACAGCTGCGGCGCGTGAAGGTCCGGCATATCGGCGCTCTGGAGGATGAAGCCCTCACGGAACATCTGCGGCAGCGTGAGCAGGTGCTGTGCATCGTCAACAACCGGCGCCATGCAAGAACGCTGTTCGAGTCGATCGCCGATCAGCCCGGCGCCTATCATCTGACCACGCTGATGTGCGCCAAGCATCGCCGCGAGGTGCTGGCCACCGTCCGGCAACGCTTGAAAGAGGGGTTGTCCTGCCGTCTGGTCTCCACCTCACTGATCGAAGCGGGCGTCGATATCGACCTGCCGACCGTGCTGCGTGCCGAAGCCGGGCTAGATTCCATCGCCCAGGCCGCCGGCCGCTGCAACCGCGAGGGCCGGCGTTGCCATGAGGACAGCGAAGTGCTGGTGTTCACTACGAGTAATCCCGACTGGGCACCGCCACCGGAACTGCTGCAATTCGCCCAGGCCTTCCGAATGGTAGAGCGGCAACACTGCGAAGACCTGCTGTCGCCCGAGGCGGTGCGTGCCTATTTCCAGGAGCTGTATTGGCAGAAGGGCGCCAACGAGCTTGACGGTCACGGGCTAATGACACTGCTCAAACGCAGTCACCTCGACAGCCTGCCTCTCGAAACCGTGGCGGCAAAGTTCCGCATGATCGACAGCGCGATGCACCCCGTGATCATTCCATGGGATGACGTCGCCATAGAAGCCCTGAAGCGCCTGCCTCACGCCGCAGGCTGCGGCGGCATCGCTCGCCAACTACAGCCTTACGTGGTGCAGCTGCCAGGACGGGCCTACGACGCGCTGTGGAAAGCGCGGGCCATCGAGCCGGTTGCTGAGGAGAGGTACGGCGAGCAGTTCATGCAACTGGTCAATACACGGCTCTACGACGAACGGCTCGGGTTGCATTGGGACAACCCGCAGTTTCTCGATTCGCAGAAGAACGTCTGGTAGCCGTCACGAGACAACATTTCGGACCCTAATACATGGCATACGGAGTCAAGCTCCTCATCCAAGGCGAGCGCGCGCTGTTCACGCGCCCTGAGATGAAGGTTGAACGAGTTTCCTACGACGTCATCACGCCGTCGGCCGCGCGCGGCATTCTGGAGGCGATTCACTGGAAGCCCGCGATTCGCTGGGTGATCGACAGCATTCAGGTGCTCAAACCGATCCGCTTCGAGTCAATCCGGCGCAACGAGGTGGGCGGCAAGCTGTCTGCAGCCAGCGTCGGCAAGGCGATGAAGAGCCCGTGCTGCCGCTGGAAATCTCGATCACGCGCTTGGCTGTCACCACCGAGAAGGAAGCTGAAGCGCAGAGTGGAGACAACCGCACCATGGGCCGCAAGCACGTGCTGCCCTACGGCTTGTACCGCGTGCACGGCTTCGTCTCGGCCAAGCTGGCCGAGCGCACCGGCTTCTCGGAAGACGATCTGGCCCTGCTCTGGCGCGCACTGACCAACCTGTTCGAGCACGACCGCTCGGCAGCACGTGGCGAGATGTCGGCGCGCAAGCTGATCGTGTTCAAGCATGAACTGCCGATGGGCAATGCACCGGCCCATGTGCTGTTCGACAAGGTGAGCGTCCAGCGCGCGGATGGCCAGGGCGAAGCTCCTGCCCGCCGCTTCTCGGACTACCAGGTCCGCATCGACCGCGACAGTCTGCCGGCCGGCATCAGCGTGACCGAACTGCTCTGAGAATCACGGGGCGGACGATGGAAGACGACGACCTCATCCCCATCTCCGCCCTCCAGCACTACCTGTATTGCTCGCGGCAGTACGCGCTGATTCATACCGAGCGGCAGTGGGCCGAGAACCGTCATACGGCGGAAGGCCGGGTCATGCATGAGCGCGCCGACACGCCGGGTGCTCAGAAGCGTTGCAACGTCCGAACGGTGACAGCATTGCCCTTGTCCGATGCCACTTTGGGCATCGCCGGCGTGGCCGATGTGGTCGAGTTCCACACGACCGAGAACGGACAGACAGCTTGCCCGGTGGATCGAAACTGATTCGACGGCGACCACCAGAACCCGCGCTCATGTCGCGCCTTCACAGGCGCGTGGATCGAAACTTCCACGGCCGCAACGGCCCGTGGACCACGGAAGGTCGCGCCTTCACAGGCGCGTGGATCGAAACTCCACGATTCGCCCGCGTTCCGCGCGCTGGCGCGTCGCGCCTTCACAGGCGCGTGGATCGAAACCTGCAGCGCGATGGCGAGCAGCATCCGCTCCGCGTGTCGCGCCTTCACAGGCGCGTGGATCGAAACTGGCATCCCGATGTCCACCAACCAACGCATCCGAGTCGCGCCTTCACAGGCGCGTGGATCGAAACTCGCGCGTGCCGCCCACACTCATCGCGACCGGCGTGTCGCGCCTTCACAGGCGCGTGGATCGAAACTGGATCAACGTCATGTGCGCGGTGGCGGCGGCCTGTCGCGCCTTCACAGGCGCGTGGATCGAAACACGATACTGGCGGCGGATGGCTGCCAAATGAACGTCGCGCCTTCACAGGCGCGTGGATCGAAACGTGTACAGCACTGGGCTGACGGTCACCAGCAAATACGTCGCGCCTTCACAGGCGCGTGGATCGAAACCATCCGGAGAATTCTGGCTCGTCCACAAGTCCGGGTCGCGCCTTCACAGGCGCGTGGATCGAAACACCTCGTTGCTGATCGACACCAAATCTACCGCCCAGTCGCGCCTTCACAGGCGCGTGGATCGAAACAGCGCGCAGGACGTTGACGGCGCGCAGAAGCTGTGTCGCGCCTTCACAGGCGCGTGGATCGAAACATCATCATCGACAGGTAGCTGGCCTTGGGATTCAGGTCGCGCCTTCACAGGCGCGTGGATCGAAACGGATGCCCCCCGGAAAACTCTCAAGAATGAAGTGTCGCGCCTTCACAGGCGCGTGGATCGAAACCGCACCAGCGGCATCGCCTGGAAGGTGGAGCTGCCGGTCGCGCCTTCACAGGCGCGTGGATCGAAACGACGCGAACGGCGTCGTGCCGGCAGTGCCGTAAGGTCGCGCCTTCACAGGCGCGTGGATCGAAACTATGCGGTCGTTGACGATGGCAGCGGATCGCCAGTCGCGCCTTCACAGGCGCGTGGATCGAAACAAGCAACGCGAGTTTGTGACGGCTTTCATCAGGGGTCGCGCCTTCACAGGCGCGTGGATCGAAACTTGCGCAGGGGCATTGGTGCTTACCTTGGGTTGAGTCGCGCCTTCACAGGCGCGTGGATCGAAACTGGACGAAAGCACCGATGGCTAATCGAATCGTAATGTCGCGCCTTCACAGGCGCGTGGATCGAAACCAACGCCGAACGCAGCGTGATGACCGCGCGTACGCCGTCGCGCCTTCACAGGCGCGTGGATCGAAACCGTAGCGTCATGCCGAAGCACGCCGCGCACGCCGCGTCGCGCCTTCACAGGCGCGTGGATCGAAACCACGCCACGCGCATCCGCCGCTGCGGCCATCGCCGTCGCGCCTTCACAGGCGCGTGGATCGAAACTGCCGATTGCGGGCAATGACCTTCACCCAGACATGTCGCGCCTTCACAGGCGCGTGGATCGAAACATCGACGGCGACCACGGCCGCATTGCGGTTGAGCGTCGCGCCTTCACAGGCGCGTGGATCGAAACTCGCCAGCCGCGCCACCTTGGCCACATCCGCGCGTCGCGCCTTCACAGGCGCGTGGATCGAAACGATGACGATGCCGGGATACGTCACCGGGCCGCCGTGTCGCGCCTTCACAGGCGCGTGGATCGAAACGACCTGGTCGAGATGCAGCGCTATCGCCTCTGCCGTCGCGCCTTCACAGGCGCGTGGATCGAAACAGCGCGCACTACGCCACTTTCACGGGCGGACCGAGTCGCGCCTTCACAGGCGCGTGGATCGAAACTTGCGCAGGGGCATTGGTGCTTACCTTGGGTTGAGTCGCGCCTTCACAGGCGCGTGGATCGAAACTGGACGAAAGCACCGATGGCTAATCGAATCGTAATGTCGCGCCTTCACAGGCGCGTGGATCGAAACCAACGCCGAACGCAGCGTGATGACCGCGCGTACGCCGTCGCGCCTTCACAGGCGCGTGGATCGAAACCGTAGCGTCATGCCGAAGCACGCCGCGCACGCCGCGTCGCGCCTTCACAGGCGCGTGGATCGAAACCACGCCACGCGCATCCGCCGCTGCGGCCATCGCCGTCGCGCCTTCACAGGCGCGTGGATCGAAACTGCCGATTGCGGGCAATGACCTTCACCCAGACATGTCGCGCCTTCACAGGCGCGTGGATCGAAACATCGACGGCGACCACGGCCGCATTGCGGTTGAGCGTCGCGCCTTCACAGGCGCGTGGATCGAAACTCGCCAGCCGCGCCACCTTGGCCACATCCGCGCGTCGCGCCTTCACAGGCGCGTGGATCGAAACGATGACGATGCCGGGATACGTCACCGGGCCGCCGTGTCGCGCCTTCACAGGCGCGTGGATCGAAACGACCTGGTCGAGATGCAGCGCTATCGCCTCTGCCGTCGCGCCTTCACAGGCGCGTGGATCGAAACAGCGCGCACTACGCCACTTTCACGGGCGGACCGAGTCGCGCCTTCACAGGCGCGTGGATCGAAACCGAGACATCACAGACCAGGGCCTGCGAAAGCAGGGTCGCGCCTTCACAGGCGCGTGGATCGAAACAGACCGTCCGCACTGGCATTATCGGCATTGTCGGTCGCGCCTTCACAGGCGCGTGGATCGAAACGCCACGTTTGTGAGAAGCACTTCGACGGCGGCTCGTCGCGCCTTCACAGGCGCGTGGATCAGAACCGTTAGCGTTGACATGTTGAGTTTCAGCTTTGGATGTCGTCGGGCGCGGTCGGATTAACTGCGCGTTTGCGCATCTTCCATATGTGCGGATGGACACTCTCTGGGTAGCGTGTAGCGGCCAACGTATTTGGAAGGCACAGATGGCTAATTTAGATAAGTCCTGAAACTCACCGGCTGATCAATATCAAACTCCCCTTGCTGCGGAATGTAATCGGCGGGGAAGGGCGGGAAGCGGCGGATGCGCAGGATCACGTCGCGGGCTTCGGCGTCCAGCGATTCGTGACCGGAGCTGCGGATGAGGGTGGCGGCGATGACGGCGCCGTCGCGGCTCAGGTGCATGCGGACGATGACGTCACCCTGGTGGCCATACTGGCGCGCAGTCCATGGGTATTTCTGCGATAGCGAGATGATGCGCGAGACGCGCCGCAGGTATTCGATCGGCGGCGGCACCTCGGGCGGCTCGGCTTGCGGGGCTGCGGCTGCAACGGCGGGGGCGGCTGCCGGGCTCGCGGACGGAGTGGCGGGCGGCGCCGGCCCGGGCGAGGTGTCGGCGGATGCCAAGGCCGGTGGCGACGCGGCAGCAGTGCTGGGCGCGGGGGGCGATACCGCTTGGGGTTTCACGGGTTTGGGCTTGCGGGGGCGCGGCGTGGCGTTGGCGGCGGGCGATGTGGCCGGGGAGGTCGGCGGGCTGCTGGTAGCGGCGTTGCTTGCCGCGCGCTGCTCGACGCTGGGCGCGCCCAAGGTGATCACGCTGATCGTGGCCTGGGGCGCATGTGTGGGTGACGGGGCCTGCAAGCCGAGCAGCAGAAGTACGATCAGGCCTACATGCAGCATCACGCTGGCGAAGGATCCCGCATGCCGCGGTAGCCGCTCTAGGATCGGGCGCCGTGATGGGCGCGGATGCACGCTCGCTGACATGCGCTCCTACACGCAATCAGTGGACCATTTCCGGCGCGGCGCTACAACAAAGGCGCTACAACAAAAGGGAGGCGAACTTGCGATCGCCTCCAAGGTACATCCCCAAGCAGCACCAGATGGGAATGCGCGGATTGCGCAAAAACGGGAGCTGCGACGAGACCTTAAGCCTGCTTCCTAAAGCCCGCCTTGGCTGCGCAGCCGAAGGGGGTCCGGCGTGCGGGCCAGTGTTGCGCGCCCCGCTCGTCCCTCAGCGCGCCGAGGCGCGCACCGGGCGCCGGGTGGCGCGCTTGCGTTCTCGGTACTGCACCGGCGTCATGTGCGACCAGCGCTTGAAGGCGCGATAGAAGGTGCTGGGCTCCGAGAAGCCGGTCAGGTAGACGATGTTCTCGATCGCCTCGTCGGTGCCGGCCAGCAGCCGCTTGGCGAGCGCGAAGCGGAAGTCGGCCAGCAGTTCGGAGAAGCTGGTGCCGGCGCGCGAGAGTTCAAAGCGCAGGCGCCGTGTCGGCACGCCCAGCTCGGCGGCCACGTCTTCCAGGGTGAGCGCGTCCAGCTCCAGGCGCTGTGCGAACAGTTTCTGGATGCGCTCGATCAGATCGTGTCGGCGCAGCTTGGACAGGCGGCGCTCGGCCAGGTCCTCATGCAGCTTGAGCAGGTCCGGATCCCAGCGCGGCGAGCGGTACTGCAGCACGGCGCGGTCGAACCAGATCTCGTTCTGCGTAGCGCCAAAGCTGACCTGGCAGCCGAAGGTCTTGTCGTAATCGGCGTTGCTGGCGCGCTGGCTGCAATGCAGCGCCACCCGTAGCGGCACGAACTGCTGCTCGGTGACGCTGCGCAGGAACTGCACCCATTCGTAGGTCATGACGATGTCGGTATGGCGCAGTTGCGGCGCATCGGCGGCGGTGCCCTTGACCAGCAGACGCGCGCCCTGTTCGTCGTCGACGATGCGGACATTGAGGGCATCGCTGAGCAGGCGCAGATACTTCAGTGAGCGCTCCAGACCCTCGGCGAGCGTGGCGCTGCTGAACAGCAGGTATTCCAGCACTTCACCGTGGAATACCGGCAGATGCGGACACAGATGCAGGCCCACTTCCGGATCGCCGGTGACGGCTTCCACGGTCTCCCAGAAGTACGCCTGCAGTTCGTGCGGCGTGCGCATCTCGCGCAACGGCAGGTCCTCGGCGTTGTAGCCGAGGCGCTCGTAGATGGCGTTGACATCGAGGCCGGCGTTGACCATGCCGCGATGAATGATCTCCAGAAACTGTCCCGAGTCGCGCATATCGTTGTTATCCGTCAGGAGCGGGGGCCCTTGTATCGGGCTTGCGGCCGAGTTTGCCGAAATGACAACTCGATGACCAGAGCAAAGGCCTGCGCCCGGATCGATGTGCGCTGGTAAATCGGGCTCAGCGGACTTTCAGGATCTGCGCGGCGCTCCAGCTTTCGCCGGCAGCCACATGCACCGGCGCGCCGATCGTCGCTGCCTCCAGGCACAGCATGTGACGCCAGCCGCCGGGATCGAGGTCGGCCAGCGCCGCAGCCTTGGTCTCGCCCGGGTTCCACACCACCAGATCGCTGAAGCCGCGGCTCTGCACGGACACGGTCCGTTCGCCGTCGGCGAGCGTGATCGCGGGCGGCGCGTCGAAGTAGATGCGGTCTACTTCGCCGGCAATCGCCAGCGCGTCCTCGCGCTGGCTGCAGAGGCGATTGCCGTCGGCGGAATCGCGGTAGCGCAGGCCGGCCAGCCCGTGCACGCGGGCGCGGCTGATCTCCGCTACGCGCAGGTAGCTGTGCAGCGCCGCCGTGAACGAGAACGCGCTGTCGCCGGTGTTGTCGATGCGCAGCTGCACTTCCAGCACCGCGCTGCCGATCAGCACCTGCAGTTCGGCGGCGAACGCATGCGGCCAGGCGGCGCGTGTCGTCGCCGAGTCTTCGAGCGAGAAGCGCGCATAGGCGCGGCCCTCGGCGTCGTGGCCGGCGCCGCGTTGTGACCAGGTCAACGCGCGGGCAAAGCCGTGCTTGCTCAACGGCCCCTCACTCGCAAACTGCGGAAAGATCACCGGCACGCCGCCGCGGATGGCGAGGCCGGGGCCGATCTGCGAGCGCGAACTCAGATACAGCTGTTCCTCGCCGCCCTGCGGAATCCACGACGTCAGGTGCGCGCCGTGCGCACTGATGGCGGCGCGGGCGCCGTCGGCGGCTTCGATCTGCAGCACGGGAATGGCGGAAGGCGTGCTCATGTTCTGCGCGGGCTCTGACAAGTGTTCCGCCGCAGGATGCCAAGCAAGCGCGCATCGCTGCAAACCGCCGCGCCACGCTTGGCGGCGGCGCTGCAAGCCCAGGCGCCGCGGCCAATGCCGGGCTCATGCTGCGTCGCCACAATCGCCGCAAATTCTCCTCCGGCCGCGATCCCATGCCTGCCTACAAAGCGCCGCTGCGCGACATCCGCTTTCTGTTCAACGAAGTCTTTGACTACCCGGCGCACTACGCCCGGCTCGCCAACGGCAAGGACGCCGATCCACAGACGGTCGAGGCGATCCTCGGCGAGTGCGCGCGCTTCTGTGAGGAGGTGCTGTCACCCCTGAATCAATCCGGTGATGAGGAAGGCTGTCACTTCGACAACGGCGAGGTCCGCACGCCCAAGGGCTTCAAGGCGGCTTACGCCGAGTACGTGGCCGGTGGCTGGCAGGGTCTTTCGCATCCCGTCGAGTACGGCGGTCAGGGCATGCCGATTTCGCTGGGCCTGGTGAAGACCGAGATGATTGGCACCGCCAACTGGTCGTTCGCGATGTATCCGGGCCTGTCGCTGGGCTGCATGAACACGGTGATGCAGTACGCCAGCGAGGAGCAGAAGGCGCTGTACATGCCGCCGCTGACCGAGGGCCGCTGGACCGGCACGATGTGTCTGACCGAGCCGCAATGCGGCACAGACCTCGGGCAGGTGAAGACCAGGGCCGAGTTGCTGGCCGACGGCTCCTACGCGCTGACCGGCACCAAGATCTTCATCTCCGCCGGCGAGCACGATCTGGCCGAGAACATCATCCACATCGTCCTCGCCCGTCTGCCGGACGCGCCGAGCGGCACCCGCGGCATCTCGCTGTTCCTCGTGCCCAAATTCCTGCCGAAGGCCGATGGCAGCCTCGGCGAGCGCAATCCGGTGAACTGCGCGTCGATCGAACACAAGATGGGCATTCGCGCGTCGGCAACAGCGGTGCTCAACTTCGACGGAGCGCGCGGCTGGCTGATCGGCGCGCCGAACCAGGGTCTGGAGGCGATGTTCACCTTCATGAACACGGCACGCATCGGCACCGCGATCCAGGGCGTTTGCCACGCGGAGCTGTCGTTCCAGGGCGCGCTGGCCTACGCCAAGGACCGCCGCTCGATGCGCGCGCTGTCCGGCAAGAAGGAGCCGGACAAGGCCGCTGACGCGATCATCCATCACGCCGATGTGCGCCGCATGCTGCTGACGCAGAAGGCCGTGGCCGAAGGCGGCCGGGCGATGATCTACTTCGCCGCGCAGTACGCCGATCACATGGTCAACGGCGTCATCGCCGGCGATCAGAAAGAGTACGAGCGCTGGGACAACAAGCTCGGCTTCCTGACGCCGATCCTCAAGGGCTTTCTTACCGAGCTGGGCCTGGAAGCCGCCAATCATGGCATGCAGGTGTTCGGCGGCCATGGCTACATCAAGGAACACGGCATGGAGCAGATCGCGCGCGATGCGCGCATCGCCACGCTCTACGAAGGCACCACCGGCATCCAGGCGCTGGATCTGCTGGGCCGCAAGGTACTGGTGATGACGCGCGGTGGCGCGGTGCGCGAGTTCAGCGCGCTGATCGGCAAGTTCGCCGTCGAGCACATGCGCAACGCCAAGATGCGCCGCTATGCCACGCAGCTGGCCAGGCTGGCCGCTGAATGGAACGTGCTGACCATGCGCATCATGCTCACCGCGCGCAAGGATCGCGACAGCGTCAGCGCCGCCAGCCATCACTTCCTGATGTATAGCGGCTACGTGACGATGGCGTATTTCTGGGCGCTCCAGGCCGCCGCCGCCGGCAGCAAGCTCGCGCAGGGCGGCGCAGAGTCACCCGAGTTCTACAAGGCCAAGCTGGCGACCGCGCGCTTCTACTTCGATCACCTGCTGCCGCGAGCCAAGGGCCATGCGGCGTCGATGATCAAGCCGAGCCGTTCACTGACCAGGCTGCCGGTGGAGCACTTCGCTTTCGGCTGAGCGCTGCGAGGAAGCCGCGGCGGACGGAACCGCATCCGCGATGCGACAATCCAAGGCAGATCACCACGATCTGTCCCAGGGAGCGGAACATGCGGAAATCGTCCATCACGGCGCGGCGCGGCTTGCTGACGGCTCTCGCCGTGGCGGCAGTGGGCCTGAGTCTGCCCGCCTGCGCGCAGACCTTGCGCGAACGTCTGGCCGAGCGGCGCGCCGAAGCCCAGGCCCAGAAGCAGGAGCAGACAGCCGAATCGGCCGAACTGCCGGCCAAGGGCGATCCCTCGACCGCGCAAAAGCGCACGCTGCAGTTCGGCGGCCAGACTCGCACGTATCTGGCGCAAGTGCCCAAGGGCGGCAAAGGCCCGCTGCCGGTGATCGTGCTGCTGCATGGCGGCACCGAGACCGCCGAGGACGCCTGGAAGGAAACCAGCCTGCCGACGCTGGCAGCCAGCCAGAACTTCATCCTCGTCGCGCCGCAAGGCATCGACAAGCACTGGAACGACGGACGCGGCAACACCATTGCCGGAGACGCCGCTTCCACCGCCGACGATGTCGGCTTCCTCAAAGCCTTGATCGCGCAGACCGTGCAGCGCGACGGTGGCGACGCCAAGGCCGTGTTCATGGTCGGCGCGTCCAACGGCGGCTTCATGACGATGCGCTTCGCCTGCGACGCCGCCGATCTGTTGCGCGGCGCGGCCAACGTCGTTTCCAACCTGCCGCAGGACACTGCCAGCAATTGCCGGCCTGCCAAGGCGCTGCCGTGGCTGTCGATCAACGGCATGAAGGATCCGGTCATCCCGTTTCTCGGCCAGGCGGCCGGCACCAAGAACCGCAAGGGCGAGCCGCAGCCGGCGCTGCTGTCCGCGGATGCGACGTTCTCGTTCTGGGCGGACCGTAACAAGTGCGGCCGGCCGGTGGTGCAGCGCATTGGCCGCGCCGTCGAGAAGCGCACGCGCAGCGGCTGTGCGGCGGGGGGCGAGTCGGTGCAGTACGTGATCCAGGATTCCGGGCACGTCTATCCGGGTCTGGAGATCAAGCGCCCGCTGATTGCCAAGCTGCTCGGCGGCACCAATCTGGAGATCGACTCCGGTACCACGATCTGGGGTTTCTTCCGCGGCGTGCTGAACAGCGGCAAGTAAGCAGAAAACAAAACGCCCGGCGCGCTCGTCCCTCGAGCGCGCCGGGCGTTTTTTGTTGCCGCCTCAGCCCGCGGAAATGCCGCCGTTGACGCTGATGACCTGGCCGGTGACGCGCGCCGCCTCCGGGCTGGCCAGGAAGACGATCATCGCCGCCAGATCATCCGGCACACAGACGCCGAGGCTGGCCATGCTCTCGATCTGCGCGAACAGCTTGGCGCTGAAGCCGGCGTGCTGGACGTGATGCGCGGTCGGCGTGCCGCCGATCAGCGACGGCGTCAGCGCATTGACGCGCACGCCGGAGCGCTTGGCTTCCATCGCCAGCGTGCGTGAGAACACCGTGATCGCCGCCATCGCCGCGCCCAGGATGGTCTCGCCCGGCGTCGGCACCTTGGCGGCGTCCGAGGCGACGTTGAGAATCACGCCGCCCTGGCGTTCACGCATCAGCGGCAGCACCAGCCGGCTCATCAGCATCGGCGCCGAGGTCACCGACAGCAGGATCGACTGAATGTCCTCCGCCGGAATCTGGTGCAGCGGATTCGGCGTGTAGCGGCTCATGTCCACCGTGCAGTTGACCAGGATGTCGATGCTGCCCAGCTTGGCGCTGGCTTGCTCGGTGATGCGGCGGGCCTGGTCGAGCTGATTGGCGTCGCCCTGGATGAAGTGCACCGTGGCGTCCGGCACCACGCTCAGCACGGCCTGCCGCGCGGTTTCGCCGCGCTCGGCATTGCGGCCGACGATCGCGATGTCACGGATGCCTTTGCGGGCGAGCTGCGTGGCCGTTGCCAGCCCCACGCCGGAGGTGCCGCCGACGATCAGGGCTCCGCTCTCGGAGAAGGGACGGACGATCACTGCAGGACGTTCTGCCATTGCCGGGTTTCCTGATAAAAAAATAAAAAAACAAACAGTTAAATGAACTGAGCCGCCGGGGCGGGCTGGGGCCTGGAGTATCGCAGTCCGAGCAGCCGGCCGGGCGTCGCGCAGCGAAGATTATGGTGAGATGCACTCATCAACTCAAGTCAAGTTCATGAGTGGCCATTTAAATGTCACCAAAAGGCGGTTTTAACGAATGAAAAATAACAACATATTTTTTGTTGAGTTTAACTTTATTAAATTCCCCGAACGAATTTGGATCGACTTGCATGCTGAGTGTTACTCATTTCATAATGCCAAAAATCACGGGCCGCCGGAAGGGCGAAGCGGGTCTCGGCGACGGTGAAGTCACCGTCATGCAACACCGGGTCAGGCGCCATCATGCGCCGTGGTATCCCGCAGCCTGGCCATCATTGGTTAAGAACTGGATATGACGCAGAAGTCGAACAACGCTGTCAGTACATTGCTGGATGTGGCCCGGTGCCCGGAGCGCTATAGCCAGGCGTGGAAGCGCGAGCATGGCCGCAAGGTGATCGGCGTGCTGCCGATGAATTTCCCGACTGAACTGGTCGCCGCCAGCGGTGCCTTGCCGGTGGTGGTGCAGGACCGGCAGGAGCCGATCACGATCGGCAACAACCTGCTGACCGAGTTCTACTGCGGCTATACGCGCAGCCTTGCCGACCAGGCGGCCAAGGGCCAGCTCGATCATTTCGATGCCTTCCTCAATGCTGACCACTGCATCCAGCTGCTCGGCGCCGCCGATGTGATGCGGGTCGAGCGTCCGGAGAAGCCGGTGTTCTTCGAGCACCTGATCGCGGCGATGGACGATGAGTGGACGCACCGCCAGGTCGGCGAGAAGGTCGATTCCTTCATCGAGGAAATCGAACGCATCACCGGCAGCCCGGTTTCCGACGACGCCCTGCGCGAAGCGATCCTTGTCGCCAATGAAAACCGCCGGCTGCTGCGCACGCTGTTCGACGCGCGGCGCAACGGCGATGCGCGCTTCACGCCGGGCCAGCTGCAGGCCTTCGTGAAGTCGAGCATGGTGATGGACAAGGCCGAGCACACTGCGCTGCTGCGCCAGGCGCTGGCGGAAACGCCCGACGCGGTGCCGCGCGACGCGCGCATCCGCCTGCATCTCTCCGGCCACTTCTGCCACGCCCCGCGCGTCGAGCTGTTCGACCTGCTCGAGGAGTGCGGCGCGATCATCGTCGACGACGATCTCTACTTCGGCGTGCGCTACGTCTCCACCGACGTGTCGGAGGACAAGCCGCCGCGCCGCGCGCTCGGCGAGTGGTACTTCGACCGCAACCGGAACATTCCGTGTCCGACCCGCGTGCAGGCCTCCGTCGACTGGGATCGCTATCTGGACCGCTCGGTCGCCGTCAGCGGCGCCGAGGGCGTGATCGTGCTGATGGCCAAGTTCTGCGAGCCGCACATGTTCCACTACCCGGAACTGCGCAAATCGCTCGATCGTCACGGCGTGCCGCACCTGCTGATCGAGACCGAGCACGAGGGCATTCCGGTCGAGACCCTGCGCACCCGCATCGAGGCGATGCTGGAGCGCATTCGCCGCAAGAAATCCTCCACGACCGGACGGCCGCAAGCGGCCCCGGCACCTTCCAGCGTTGAAATGCAGGAGCACTGAAACATGAGCACCGCGATCCGCGAACCGAGCAAGGTCAATCGTCTGCGGGCCTCCGACGCCGGCCGTCATATGGTCTCCGACTATTGGGAACGCATCTTCACCATCAAGGAGCGCGGCACGCAGCTGGCCTGGTACAACGGCGGCGCGCTGAACCCGATCTTCCAGGCGGCCGGCATCGAGTGGGCGCACGGTGAAGCCTTCGCCGCGCGCCTCTCGGCGCAGAAGCTGGAGCGCGCCGCGCAGCTGGCGGCACAGGAATACGGTTACGTCGGCGAGCTGTGCTCGTATGCGCGCACGCACCTGGGCGCCGCGCTGCTGGCCAAGAAGGCCGAGGAGCAGCAGAGCACGGTGGTCGGCGCGGACGAACAGCGCGACATCGCCAGCCGTTTGCCGACGCCAGACATGGTGGTCAACTGCTATGCCGGCTGCAGCACCGGCCAGCAATGGGACGAGCTCACCTACCGCGTGCTCGGCAAGCGGCCGCCGGTGTTCAATGTCTCGCTGCCGTTCCTGTGGAGCAACAAGCCCGATGCCGGCTATCTGCGTGGCCAGGAGTGGGAGCAGGCGAGCGACTTCGTCGAGGCGCAGCTGCACAAGCTGATCGAGTTTCTCGAAGCGCAGACCGGCCGCAAGTTCGATTGGGACGCGCTGAGCCAGAACGCGTTCTACATCAAGCGTGCCTCGGAAGTGCGCCGCGAAGGCATGGCGATGTTCCGCAACAAGCCGTCGCCGGGCACGTTCTGGGATCTGATCGCCAGCGTTGCCCATATCAACTTCCTGCCGGCGAGTCAGGAGTTGGTCGACTACTTCACGCGCATCCGCGACGAGATCGCCGATCGCGTCAAGAACGGCGTGGCGGCGATCGAAGGCGAGCGTTACCGCGTCTACTTCGACGGCATCATGAACTGGAACAAGCTGGGCGTGCTGGCGCGCGTGTTCGCCGAGCACAAGGTCGCCGTCGTCGCCGGCCGCTACACGCACAACGCGTTCTGGCAGGAGCCACAGCTGATCGACGTCGACCGCCCGCTGCGCGGCCTGGCGCAGCATTACCTGCTGTGCCCGAGCAATCACGGCTTCAACACGATCAAGTACTGGACCAAGCGCGACTGCGAGTTCTACGGCATCGACGGCATCGTCATGCATTCGACGCGCACCTGCCGTGCCTTCACCGGCCCGCAGCAGATGCTGGCCAAGGCGATGCAGAACGAGATGGGCATTCCCTCGCTGTCGTTCGAAGGTGACGTCGCCGACGAATCGTTCTACAAGGGCGAGATGCTGGAAGGCCGTCTGGAAGCGATGCTCGAAACGATCGACGTGCGTCGCGCCCGCGGCCAGGCCGCTTGACGCTGCCAGCAGCGGACGCCGGACGATCGGCAGGCGAGTGAGGCGATGAGCCAGTACTTCATGGGCGTGGACCTGGGCTCGACGACGGCCAAGTCGGTCGTGCTCGATGCTGCCGGCAACGTCGCCGGCGCGCTCATCGTGCAGATGGGCGCCGTCAGCCGCGCCGGCCTGCAGCGCGCCGTCGACGGGGCGCTGGCGATGGCCGGCATCAGGCAGGATCAGCTCGCCTACACCATCGGCACCGGCTACGGCCGGCGGCTGGTGCCGGGCGTTGGCCGCACCTTCACGGAAATTACCTGCCACGCGCGCGGCGTCGCCGCAATCTTTCCGGACGTGCGTCTGGTCGTCGACGTCGGCGGCCAGGACAGCAAGGTGATCGCCGTCGACGAATTCGGTCTGGTCGACCAGTTCGCGATGAATGATCGCTGCGCCAGCGGCACCGGACGCTTCTACGAAGTGCTGGCGCGCGCGCTGGAATGCAGCATCGAGGAACTGGGCGCGCTGGCGATGCGCGGCACGCGCGATCTCGACGTCAGCACCATGTGCGCGACCTTCGCCGAGACCGAGATCATTTCCTTGCTCGCCGAAGGCGCCGATCCCGCCGATGTCGCCGCCTCCGTGCATCGGGCGATCGCCTACCGGCTGGTCGGCCTGGTCGGCCAGGTCGGCAAGCGCGAGCCGGTGGTGATGACCGGTGGGGTCGCCAAGAACGCTGCCGCCGTGCACTTCCTGTCCGAAGTGCTGCGCGCGCCGCTGCGTATTCCGCCGGACCCGCAGATCATGGGCGCGTACGGTGCGGCGCTGCTGGCGCTGGAGACCTCCACCGGCGCGCAATCGCAGCGCGGCGACCTGTCGCGGATCGAGCAGGTCGAGCGCGAGGTCGAAGCCGCCTTCGTGCCCGCCAACCGGCCGATTCCCTCATGCAGCGACTGCGCCGGCGACGTGCCGGCCAAGCCAGCCGGCCATCTGGCCGGCATCCCGATCAAAACGCTCACCGCACGATAAGCTCGGACGCTGATCCCAAGCGAACAAAGAGCGGATGAAGACCAACGAGTTTGCCGATTCGGCGGGTGACAGGAACGAGCGCAGCGTCGGCCGGCTGCCGCCCAACCAGCGCATTGCCAGAATCGAGGCGGCGGCACGCGAGGAACTGGCCGAGAAGGGCTACCAGAATTTTTCGCCGATCGAGGTGGCACGCCGCTGCGGCGTTTCGGAAGCGACCATCTATCGCTACTTCCCGACCAAGCGCGATCTGCTGATCAAGGTCGCCGAGGACTGGTTCGAGGAACTGCTGGCCATCGAGCCCGCAGCGGGCGATAACGACGACATCGCCGGACGCCTGCGGCGCCTGATCCACCACAGCCTCTGGGTGATCCGCAGCCAGCCGGCGCTGAGCCGCTTCGTGATGCAGGAACTGCGTCCGGATCCGCAGTACCGGACGATGCGCGTGTTCAAGCTCAACCGCCGTTTCACGTCCAACATCACGCGCGTGGTGGAGGAGGCGGTCGCCAGCGGCAAGTTCCGCTCGGGGGTCTCGCCGCTGCTGGTGCGCGACATGATCTACGGCGCGGTCGAACACCAGACCTGGTCGTATCTGCGCGGTGAGGGGGATTTCGATATCGACGCCGCCGCCGATGGCATCGCCAGCCTGATCTGCCATGGCATGTCGACGATGCCGCTGTCCGATGCCGCGCGCCTGACGCCGCTGGTGTCGAAGCTGCGGGCAAGCGCCAACGCCATGCGCGACGAGATCGACGCGCTGCGCGTGCTGGTGGAGCCGGAACACAAGATTTAAGGGGCGCCGTCCTCAGCCGGCGGCCTGGGTTCGGCGCTGGCGGGCGGGATCTGACACTTGAGGAGAAGAAGCGATGCAAGGGACGCAGTTGATAAAGACTTCGTATTGGCCGGCCGATACTTCCGAGCCGCTGCTGGATGTGAGCTTGGGACAGCTGCTCCGGCAGGTGGCTGCGGAAGTCCCGGACCGGCGCGCGCTGGTGGATGGGGCCAAGACCGAGGGCACGCCGCGCAGCTGGACCTATCGTGAGCTGCTGGCGACCACCGAGCGCATTGCCCGCGTGCTGCTGACGCATTTCCAGCGCGGCGAGCGCGTCGCCGTGCTGGCACCCAACTGTCCGGAGTGGGTGCTGCTGCAGCACGGCCTGCACCTGGCGGGCCTGATTCTGGTGCCGATGAATCCGGCGTACCGGCAGTCGGAAGTCGAGGCGATCATCGACGGCTCCGGCGCGGTCGGCATCTTCTATGTCGACAGCTTCCGCAACAACGATATCCGCGCCACCGTCGAGGCGCTGCGTGCGCAGAAGCCGACGCTGCGTACGGCGGTCTCCCTGAAGGACTGGGAGGCGTTCTTCGCCGTCGTTGATGAAGGCATCGCGCTGCCGGAGATCAAGCCGGACGACATCCTGCAGCTGCAGTACACCTCCGGCACCACCGGCGTGCCCAAGGGCGCCTGCCTGCATCACCGCGGTGCCATCAATACCTCGCGCTTCGTCGCGCAGCGCGCCGGCTTCCCGGAAGGCGGCGTCTGGCTCAACGCGATGCCGATGTTTCATATCGGCGGTGCGGCGGTGACTCACATGGGCTGCCTCTCGCAACGCGGCACCTACGTGTTGCAGCCGGGATTCGATGCCGGAGAAGTGCTGGAGCTGATCGAGCGCGAGCGCGCCAATGCCACGCTGGTCGTGCCGACGATGATCCTCGCGCTGCTCGAGCATCCCGACTTTTCCAGGCGCAGGCTGGACAGCATGAAGACGGTGCTCACCGGTGCCGCGGTGGTGCCGGCGGCGCTGGTGCATCGGACCAAGAAGGCCTTCAACTGCGATCTGAGCATCCTGTTCGGACAGACTGAGCTCAACGGCGTCTGCTCGCAGACCAGCATCCATGACACGGTGGAGGATCAGTCCGAAACCCTGGGCAAGCCGCTGCCGCAGTCGGAGGTGGCGATCCTCGACGCCGACACCGGCGAGGTGCAGCCGCTGGGCGTGGCCGGCGAGATCTGCGTGCGCGGCTACCAGACCATGCGCGGCTACTTCGGCCTGCCGGAGGCGACCAGCAAGTGCATCCGCGAGGATGGCTGGCTGCGCACCGGCGACATGGGCACGATGGACGAGCGCGGCTATCTGCGCATCGCCGGCCGCCTCAAGGACATGATCATCCGCGGCGGCATGAACATCTATCCGCGCGAGATCGAGGACGTCCTGTTCGATCACCCGCTCGTGGCGCAGGTCAGCATCGTTGCGGTACCGGATGAGAAGTGGGGCGAGGTGGTGGGCGCGGTGATCGTGCCGGCTGACGCTACCGCCGAGCTGCCGGTGCTGGAGCTGCACAACTACTGTCGCGAGCGGCTGTCGGCGCACAAGACGCCGGTGCTGTGGTACTCGGTGACGCAGTTCCCGCTGACGCCATCCGGCAAGATTCAGAAATTCGTGCTGCAGGATCAGATCGCCAAGGGCGAACTGCAGCCGCTGGTCTGGGAGCGCCCGGCCAGCCAGCGCGACGCCGGCTGATCCGCGTTGGCCCTAGCCACCTTATCGACAAACCAAGGAGAGAGAACGATGACAACCAAAGCCAAGGCCGCCCTGGTGCGCAAGACGGGTACGCCGTGGGTGATCGAGGACGTCGAGATCGCCGCACCGCGCGAGGACGAGGTTCTGGTGCGCGTGGTCGGCTGCGGCATCTGCCACACCGATATCGCCTGCCGCGACGGCGACTTCCCGGTGCCGCTGCCGATGGTGCTCGGCCATGAAGGTTCGGGTGTGGTCGAAGCGGTCGGCGCCAAGGTCACGCGCGTCAAGCCGGGCGATCACGTGGTGCTGAGCTTCGATTCCTGCGGCCAGTGCCCGACCTGCGCCGAGCATGCGCCCTCGTACTGCTTCGAGTTCTATCCGCGCAACATCTCCGGCGTGCGCAAGGCGGACGCGTCCGCGACCGTCACGCAGAACGGCGAGCCGGTCAACGCGGTGTTCTTCTGCCAGTCCACGTTCTCCACCTACGCGCTGGCGCGCGAGGTCAACACGGTGGTGATCGACAAGCAGCTGCCGCTGGAAATCATGGGGCCGCTGGGCTGCGGCATCCAGACCGGCGCCGGCGCCGCAGTCAATGCGCTGGGCCTGAAGAAAGGCGATTCGCTGGCGATCTTCGGCGGCGGCGCCGTCGGCCTCAGCGCGCTGCTGGGCGCTCGTGCGATCGACGCCGGCACGGTAATCGTCGTCGAGCCCAATGCGCAGCGTCGTGCGCTGGCGCTGGAACTCGGCGCCACGCATGTGATCGACCCCAAGGCCGAGAGCGATGTGCTGGCGCGCATCAAGGAGCTGGGTGGCGGTGGCGTGCGTTACGCGCTGGATACCACCGGCATTCCGGCGGTCGTTGCTACCGCTGTCGAAGCGCTGCTGCCCAAGGGCATGCTCGGCCTGCTCGGCGTTCCGCCGCCGGAAGCGACAGTGCCGGCCAACATGATGAGCATGCTGGTGCGCGGTGTCGGCGTGAAGTACATCGTCGAAGGCGACGCCGATCCGCAGGAGTTCATCCCGCGCATGGCCAAGTGGTATCAGGACGGCAAGTTCCCGTTCGACAAGCTGGTGCAGAAGTTCCCGTTCGAGCAGATCAACGAGGCCGCACAGTCCTCGCTCAGCGGTGCTGTGGTCAAGCCGGTGCTGGTGTTCTGAGCGGTAGCGATTGGGGTCACAGCCGAATGGGGGGATGGAGCTGAGGAAATTGTGAGCAGCTCCAATCCTCGGTAGCTTGAGCGTTTGGAGCTGCCGGGATTAGGCAGCCAGGATCGCGAGGGGGGAGAGATGAAGCGTCCGGTCACAGCAGAGTCGAGCGAGAGTGCCGGCCCGCCTAGCGCGCACGATTTCGATGATGTTCTCGAAAAGATCAACGAAGCGTTTCGAGTCAATCTACTGGTTGATGTTCGCGCGCAAAGCAGTGCCGCGATTCGCCACGAGAGTCAATTTGATGATTGCTGCACGATCGGCGAAGTGGCCGGTGGCGCTCCTATTCACTCTTTGAATGTGCCGGGTTCAGCGGCACGGAAGTGCAAGTACATTGTCTACCTCTGCGATCAGCCGCACGCTGTTGCGGCTGATCGCGGACTGACGCGCGTCAAGTCCAATCAAGTCGTGGTTGCAGACTCGCGGGACACGTGGCAGCTGTTGTTGCCGAAGTCGTACACGCTGACCTCGATCGCCGTCGATATCGAGCTGATGCACGATACCTTGCCAAAGCTGCGCCCGTTCGAAACCGGCCAGCTCGCCTTGCCGTATCAGCTGGATCGCTTGATTGCCGATTTCATCCGCTCGTCAGTCTCGCTTTCCAGCGTAACGCGGTTTCCTGTCGCCGCCCCGGACATCATGCGGTCGTTTCTGGGCATCCTGTCATTGAGCCAATTGTCCAGCCAGGACATCACCGAGCACGAGAGCGGTCGCGTCATCGATAGCCGCCGACGGTGGATCAAGGAATACATCGACACTCATTTCAGCTCGCCAGCCCTGTCGGTGACGATGATCGCACGGCATTTCAACTTATCGGCGCGCTACGTGAATGCGATCTTCGCGGCCGAAGGAAGCTCTCCGGGCGAGTATTTACGCAAGCGCAGACTCATGGCCAGCGCGGCCATGCTCAGGAACCGCCGCCATGTCGATACCAGTGTCATTGAAGTGGCGTTCGCATGTGGTTTCAACAATTCCAGCCATTTCTCCACGTCGTTTCAGAGAGAATTCGGCATGTCGCCACGCGACTACCGAATGAGCGCGCGCCAGTAAAGCCTGTTGAACCCGAGCGGGGCGAATAGGGAAGACGCCACGTCTTTCTGCTGCAGGCGCGCTGGACTTTAGCGCCATCCGCGCATCGGTCGGCAATCGAATCGCGCCCCTGCTTGGCCCTAGCCGACGCGTGACACCACGCGATTCGGCTGAAAATCCTCGGCTGCTCGATCTGGTCGCCCTGTTTGCGGGATCGATTGCCGATCGATTCGGCATCGAGCCGAGTCTCCCACTTCCGAAAAACGAAAGAAGCGCAGATCCGCTTCTGAAAAGAAGTTGCGCCTCCCTGGCATGACCATGCTCCGCGTAATGCGCATTCCTGGGCCCGAATAACTTCGGGTTTTCTGATGCGTCATCGGTTGCCAAGCGGGTCTCGGGCCGAATCTCCTTCCTCGGCAAGACGTGATCGCGCTGGCTTTTTTGTACAAAGCGACGGGTACGTCCCGTCGCGCAAGAGCGGCTGCATGCCGCCGGATGAGTGAGGACGATCATGCCCGTAAAGACCAGTTTTAAGTCGGCCGCCTTTCTGTTGAGTCTGGGAGTGCCAGGACAATGAGGTGTATTCCGGCCAACTGCAGTTCTTTACCTCGTCGTTCGACCTCAAATTGCTGATGAGCCGACAGCAGATCGAAGTGCGGCAAACTTATGATTTCGATGGTTCGGCAGTGCCTTTGGTGCGCTTTGCGACTTCACCTGCCTATTCGGATGTCAGAACAGGTGAACTGCAAATCCTTTCGAAAGATACCTCTTGGGGCAGCGACTGGTTGCAATGGGTTGTTGGCGCGTACTACTTCGAGTCAACAGCGGGTTTTGACACGTTGAATCTGCGTGTTGCCAACACCAATTTGGCCGAGGGCCTGATTCTGGGCCGCGAGTTGGTTCCTCAGACGATTCGCAATGCCGTAAACCGGGTTCTTGAAGGCATTCCGGGCTCACTATCCACCCCTACTGGCGAGATATCGCTGGTAGGCATCCTGGATACGAAATCGATCTCCTACTATGCACAGTCGACCGTGGCGCTTACCGATACGCTATCGCTCACGCTCGGTGCCCGATACCAGGATGAAGACCGCACGTTGGTGGAGTCCAGCGCAGGACTTGGAACTTCTGGCGGAAGAACCTTGGAGTACGTCCATCTAAGCGCAGATCGGGATCCGGACCTGGCCGATAACACCAGCAGTTTCAGCCCGAAGATCGGGCTTGACTATCGGCCTCAGGTTTCCTGGTTAAGTGCGGATACATTGCTGTACACGTCGTGGCAGAAAGCGACCAAAAGCTCCACCTATAACGTCGTCAACTTCCTGGACATGACTGCGGAAAAGGTCGAGCCTGAGAAAATCGAAGCTTACGAAATCGGAATCAAGACCCGCTTCTTCGACAATCTCCTGTCGCTCAACGCGGCAGCGTTTCACTACCGGATCGACAATCCACAGGTACAGTTCATCTCGCTGTTTGCGGGCGGTGTTGTGACATTCGAGAACGCTGGCTCCTCGCGTGTCGTCGGCTTCGACTTTGATGCTTTGATGCAAGTTTTCCCGTCATTGCTCGATGGACTCATTCTGACGCTCAACGGCGCCTATCTGGACACTGAGTACACCTCGTACAAGAACGGTTCCGGCTACGGTGAGGAAACGGGGTTCTTCTCTCAGGGCAACGACTACAGCGGCAACAACATCGTGCGCTCGCCGAAAGTCTCGGGGACCGTTGCGATTCTGCAGACCTTGCCCGCTCCGTCGGGCACAATCGAAATCGGCCTGGACTACTACTACAACAGCGGATTCTCCTACCTTGCGCAGGGTACTCCCAACGCAGAAGAGCCCAGCTACGGCGTGCTTGGCGCGCAGATCGGCTATCTCTATGAGCCCTGGAATCTGCGTATTACCGCCTTTGGGCGAAACCTGACGGGCGCACACTACAACTACAGCCGCTTTATCACCGACTTCGGTACCAACGATGCCCGCGCTCCACTGGAGCAGTACGGCTTGCGGCTCCAACTGACATATCGATGAGCAGCGCGACGAACTGCATCGATCAGAACGCAAAAGGCTAACAATGGCAATTCATTCGAGCCGCGATGGCACGCGGCTGTTCTACGATGACCGAGGCAATGGAGGGCGGCCGCTGCTCTTCGTGCACGGCTGGTGCTGCGATCATTCACATTTTTCGCCGCAGGTAGAGTGTTTCTCTACTGCTTACCGTACGATTGCCGTCGATTTGCGCGGGCATGGCTTGAGCGAGAAACCCGCCGGCGACTATGCGATCGAAACCCATGCCGAAGATCTTGCGGGATTGATCGATACGCTTGATCTGCAAGGTGTCGTCGCTATCGGACACAGCATGGGCGGTGCATGCGTGCTGGAGCTGGCGGCGCGCTTTCCGCAGAGGATTTCCGCAATCGTCTTGCTCGACCCTCGTCCGTTTGTGATGCCGGAGGAACTCGCCAGGATGCTAGAAGCGGTTGCCGAATCTGTGGAAGCAGGGGAGATGCAGTTCTTCCGCGATTTTATCGGTGCCCTGTTTCTGCCGACGTCTGATCCCCGCTTGATTCGGGATGTGACCGAACTGATGGTTGCCACGCCGCCGCATGTGATAGCTGCGGCGGGACGCGGGGTTGCCCGCTTCGATTGCCTGGCTGCGGCTGCCCGCTGTCGCGTTCCGGCGATGCATATCGCCGCGGCGCAGCCTCTGAATCCACCGCATCTGATTTCAGAGCAGTTGCCAGGCGTTGTTAACGGCTGGACCGTGGGCGGAGGGCACTTCAACCAGCTGGAGGTCCCCGGCCAAGTCAATCTGATGATCGAGGCATTTCTTCAGCGGTATCTCTGAGTCTTCCTGGCGGCTCAAAATCTCGGAGAGGCGTTAGCTACAGCATCGCGGCCAGCCGCGCGCCCTGATTGATCGCGCGCTTGGCATCGAGTTCGGCGGCGACATCGGCGCCGCCGATCAGGTGCAGCGCAACACCTGCGGCGCGCAGCGGCGCTTCCAGTTCGCGCAGCGGCTCCTGGCCGGCGCAGAGGATGATGTGGTCGGCCTCGATCAGCGTCGGCTTCTCGCGCTTTTCGCCGAAGCTCACCAGCAGGCCGCGCGCGTCGATCGCCTCATAGTTGACGCCGCCGAGCATCTCGACGTGCTTCTTCTTCAGTGTGGCGCGGTGGATCCAGCCGGTGGTCTTGCCGAGCCGCTTGCCGAGGCTCTCGGCCTTGCGCTGCAACAACGTGACCTGCCGCGCCGGCGGTGCGATCTGCGGGCGCGTGACGCCGCCGCGCTGCGCCTGCGGATCGGTGACGCCCCATTCGCGTTGCCACAGCGCCAGATCGAGCGTCGGCGAGTGCGCACCTTCCACCAGATACTCGGCGACGTCGAAGCCGATGCCGCCGGCGCCGATCACCGCGACGCGCGCGCCGACTTCGCGCTGCTCGCGCAGCAGCTCGATGTAGCTGAGCACCTTGCCGGCACGCGTCTGCTCGTGCTGGCCGGGAATCTTCGGATCGCGCGGCCGCACGCCGGTGGCGAGAATCACCTCGTCATAGCCGCCGGCGATCAGCATCGCCGCATCGACGCGCGTGTTCAGCCGCAGCTGCACGCCGGTCTGCGCGACGCGGCCACCGAAGTAGCGCAGCGTTTCGTGGAACTCCTCCTTGCCCGGAATGCGCTTGGCCATGTTGAACTGGCCGCCGATCTCGGCGGCGGCGTCGAACAGCTCCACCGCGTGGCCGCGCTCGGCGAGGATCGTCGACGCCGCGAGCCCGGCGGGACCGGCACCGACGACGGCGATGCGTTTCTTCACCGCGGCCGGCAGATAGTTCAGTTCGGTCTCGTGACAGGCGCGCGGATTGACCAGGCAGGTGGCGGTCTTTCTCTGAAAGCTGTGATCGAGGCAGGCCTGGTTGCAGGCGATGCAGGTATTGATGTCGGCGGCGCGGCCGGCGCGCGCCTTGGCGACGAAAGCTGGATCGGCGAGCAGCGGCCGCGCCATCGACACCAGATCGGCCTGGCCGCCGGCGATGATTCGTTCGGCGACCGCCGGATCGTTGATGCGGTTGCTGGTGCACAGCGGAATGCTCACCGCACCGCGCAGCCTGGCGGTGACGCCGGCGAAGGCGGCGCGCGGCACTGAAGTGGCGATCGTCGGCACGCGCGCCTCGTGCCAGCCGATGCCGCTGTTGATGATCGTCGCGCCGGCGGTCTCGATGGCCTTGGCGAGCTGGACGATCTCGTCCCAGCTCTGGCCGTCGGGAATCAGGTCGAGGATCGACAGCCGGTAGACGATGATGAAGTCGCGGCCGACCGCCTCGCGCACGCGCGTGACGATCTCCACCGGCAGCCGCATGCGGTTCTCCCAGCTGCCGCCCCAACGATCGCTGCGCCGGTTGGTATGCGTGGCGAGGAACTGGTTGATGAAATAGCCCTCGGAGCCCATCACCTCGACGCCGTCGTAGCCGGCCTCGCGCGCGAGCTGCGCGCAGCGCACGAAGGCGCGGATCTGCCGCTCGATGCCGCGCGCGGAAAGTTCGCGCGCGGCAAACGGCGAGATCGGCGACTTGCCGGCCGAGGCCGACACCGCCAGCGGCGAATAGCCGTAGCGGCCGGCGTGCAGGATCTGCAGCGCGATCTTGCCGCCCTCGGCATGCACGGCCTCGGTGATCGTGCGGTGCGCGCGTGCGGCGCCGTGCGTCGACAGCTTGGACGCGAACGGATACAGCCAGCCCTCGATGTTCGGCGCGAAGCCGCCGGTGACGATCAGGCCGACGTCGTGGCGCGCACGCTCGGCGTAGAAGGCGGCGAGCCGCGGGAAATCGCTGCGGCGGTCTTCGAGGCCGGTGTGCATCGAGCCCATCAGCGTGCGCGTGCGCAGCGTGGTGAAGCCCAGGTCGAGTGCTTGCAGCAGATGCGGGTAGGGAGTTGTCATTGGGGGCGTCAGTGGCGTGGGCTGCTTTCGGCCTTGAGTTGTGCGCTGATATGGTTCTGCGTCTGCTGCCATTGCAGCAGCCAGCCGGGCAGCGCGGGGGAGGGGATCGGCTGGCCGGCCAGCGCCAGCAGCTTCGCCGGCGGCACCGGGCCCTGCTTCGAAATCAGTAAGTAGCGGACGACCACCAGCGCGCAGACGCGGCCGTCGCGGACGAAGCGGTGCTCGCTGAAGAACCACTTGTCGTCCCAGCCGAGCAGCCGCGATTGCAGTTCGTAGCGCTGAAAAGGTTGCAGCGAGCGCGAGAAGCGCGCGTCGGCGTCGCCGGCCACCGGCTGCCAGCCGCGGCGCAGCGCCGGCCACCAGAGTCCGCTGCGCAGGCCCAGATCGAAGCGGCCGAAATCGGCGATCGAGAAATAGCGGCCGTTGTTCATGTGCAGATTGCTGTCGAGATCGCGCAGGCGCACGCGCAGCCGCACGCGGCTGGTCGCCAGCACGTCCAGCGGCGCGCGCCAGCGAAAGCTCAGCAACAGCCACAGGCCGCGCAAGGGCATCGGGGAAAGGTCCGGCAGCGCGGCGTCGATGCCGCAAGTGGAGCGACCTTAGACCGTGCCTGTGCGTCGCGGCATTGGCAGCACCGACAGCGACGTGCAGCCGACGCTGTGTGCGGCGCTCAGCGCCGCGCGCCGAGCACGATGACCGCCATGCCGACCAGGCAGATCGCCGCGCCGGCCAGATCGCTCGTCGTCGGGCGAACGCCGTCGACGGTCCACAGCCAGAGCACGGCGGCCGCGATATAGACGCCGCCATACGCGGCGTAGGCGCGACCAGCGACCGGATGCAGGGTCAGCAGCCAGGCGAACAGCGCGAGGCTCACGGCCGCCGGCAGCAGCAGCCACAGGCTGCGCTGCTGGCGCAGCACCAGGTACGGCAGATAGCAGCCGGCGATCTCGGCGAGCGCGGTGACGGCGAACAGCAGGGCGGTCTTGCCCAGGCCCATGGCCGCGATCACTGTGGCCAGGCTTCGCTGCCGGCCGGCCGGCGCTGCTTCTTCAGCCGCACGTACAAGGTCTTCTTGACCCTGGCGACCAGCTTGTCGTCGGCGTCGGTGATGCGGATCTCGTACTGCGGGCGGATCGCCGCGCCATGCGCGGCGTCTTCGCGCAGCCGCGCGATCTCGGCATCCGGCAGGCGGAACCGCGCGAACACGCGGCCGCGACCGGGCGCGACGAAGTCGATCGCCGCCGCCTGATCCCAGACCAGGTAGTCGCGGCCGAGCCGCTGCATCGCCATCAGCATCAGGAACGGATCGGTCATCGCGTAGAGGCTGCCGCCGAACTGCGTGCCGACGTAGTTCCGGTTGTACCAGCGCAGCGGCATGCTGACGTCGATCTCGGAGAAATCGGCGCTGATGCGCTGGACGTGGATGCCGGCGCCCAGCAGCGGGGGATAGCAGTTGAGCGCGAGGCGCAGCAGGCGGGCTTTCATGGGCAAGGGATGAGCAAAAGGTTTGCCGCGATGATGCGGCAGCGCCTGCCGCGCGCCAATGACAGCGGCTGCAGGCGCCGCTGGCCTTGCGGCCGGCGACGCCTGCACCACCGGTGTTCAGACCATCTCGATCGCCAGCGCCACCGCCTCGCCACCGCCGATGCACAGCGAGGCGATGCCGCGCTTGCCGCCGGTCTTCTTCAGCGCGCCGACCAGGGTGGCGACGATGCGCGTGCCGCTGGTGCCGATCGGGTGGCCGAGCGCGCAGGCGCCGCCGTGGATGTTGACGATGTCGTGCGGCAGACCGTGATCCTTCATCGCCGCCATCGCCACGCAGGCGAAGGCCTCGTTGATCTCCCAGAGGTCGACGTCCTTCACCGTCCAGCCGATCTTGGCCAGCAGCGTGCTGATCGCATAAACCGGCGCGATCGTGAACTCGGCCGGCAGCCGCGCGTGCGTGGCGTGGCCGACGATCTTCGCCAGCGGCGCAATGCCGCGCGCCTCGGCGGTCGAGGCGCGCATCAGCAGCGCCGCGGCGGCGCCGTCGGAGATCGAGCTGGCGTTGGCGGCGGTGATGGTGCCGTCCTTCTTGAAGGCGGGCTTGAGCGTCGGAATCTTCTCCGGCATCGCCTTGAACGGGGCTTCGTCGCGGCTGATTTCCTCGACGCCCTTCCTGCCGGCGACTTCGACGGGCGCGATCTCGAACGCAAAACTGCCGTCCTCGTTGGCCTGCTTCGCACGCGACAGCGAGGCCAGTGCGAACGCGTCCTGCTGCTCGCGGGTGAAGCCGTAGCGCTCGACGCAGCGCTCGGCGAACACGCCCATCGCGGTGCGCTTCTCGTAGGCGTCTTCGAGGCCGTCGAGCGCCATGTGGTCGAGGATCTCGCCGTGGCCGAAGCGGTAGCCGCCGCGCGCCTTGGCCAGCAGGTAGGGCGCGTTGCTCATGCTCTCCATGCCGCCGGCGACGACGATTCCGGCGCTGTCCGCCTTGATCAGATCGTGCGCGAGCATGATGGCCTTCATGCCGGAGCCGCAGACCTTGTTGATGGTGGTTGCGCCGGCGGCGTCCGGCAGGCCGGCGCCGCGGGTAGCCTGGCGCGCCGGCGCCTGGCCCTGGCCGGCCGGCAGCACGCAGCCCATCAGCACTTCCTGCACGTCCTCGGCCTTGATGCCGGCGCGGGCGACTGCGGCCTTGATCGCGACGGCGCCGAGCTGGGCTGCCGGCAGCGCGCCGAACATGCCCTGCAGTGCGCCCATCGGCGTGCGGGCAATGGAGGCGATGACGATCGGATCGGCGGACATGGGAGGCTCCTGCAAGCGTGGGGATCAGGAGCGCATTATCGCATTGCCGCTGCAGTTTCCGGCCCCGCACCGCGGTCGGGGCTGACAGCGCTTGCCGCCGCTGGCCGCCGGTGCCGACTAGAATCACCGGATGAATGTCTTCGATCACCGCGAATTCGACGCGCACGAAACCGTCAGCTGGTGCTTCGATGCCGCCAGCGGCCTGCGCGGCATCATCGCCGTCCACAACACCCGCCTGGGCCATGCACTCGGCGGCTGTCGCATGTGGCCATATGCCAGCGAGGCTGAGGCGCTGACCGACGTGCTGCGGCTGTCGCGCGGCATGACCTACAAGGCGGCGCTGGCCGGCCTGCCGCAAGGCGGCGGCAAGAGCGTGATCATCGGCGACCCGCGTCGCGACAAGACGCCGGCGATGATCACGGCGATGGGCCACGCGGTGGAGCGGCTCGGCGGCGCCTACGTGATCGCCGAGGATTCCGGCACCAGCGTCGAGGACATGCGCCGCATCGCTGCCGTCACTGCGCATGTCGGCGGGCTGGCCGACGCCGCGGCCATCGCCAGCGGCCGCACCGGCGATCCGTCGCCGGCGACGGCGCGCGGCGTCTATATCGGCCTGCTGGCGGCGGTGCGTCATGCCTTGGGCCGCGACTCGCTGCGCGGCCTGAAGATTGCCGTGCAGGGACTCGGCAGCGTCGGCATGCGTCTGGCGCGGCAGCTCGCCGCCGACGGCGCGCAGCTCTGGGTCAGCGATCTGCACGCGCCGGCGGTCGAGCGTGCCGTCGCCGAGCTCGGCGCCACCGCCGTGCCGGCGGACGCGATCCACGCGCTTGACGTCGACGTCTTCTCGCCCTGCGCGCTCGGCGCCGGCCTCAATGCGCTGACGATTCCGCAGATCCGCGCACGCGTCGTCGCCGGTGCTGCCAACAACCAGCTGGCCGTGGCGGCGAGCGACGGCGAGGCGCTGCGCGCGCGCGGCATCACCTACGCGCCGGACTACTGCATCAATGCCGGCGGCATCATCGACATCCACTACGAAGGCCCGGCGTACGACGCCGCGCAGGTCGAGGCGCATCTGCAGCGGATCGGCAGCACGCTGACGGCGATCTTCACGCGCGCCGCGCAGGAGCATCTGCCCACGCATTTCGTCGCCGACCGCATGGCCGAGGAGATCTTCCGCGCATGAAAGACCGGCTCGTCGAACAGATCGCGCAACTGCTGGGCGAGCGCGGCGAATGGCTGGCCACCGCCGAATCCTGCACGGGCGGCATGGTCGCGGCCAAGCTGACCGACCGCGCCGGCTCGTCGGGCTGGTTCGAGCGCGGCTTCGTCACCTATTCCAATCTGGCCAAGCAGGAGCAGCTGGCGGTGCCCGAAGACGTGCTCAAGCAGCATGGCGCCGTCAGCGGCGAATGCGCGGCGGCAATGGCGCGCGGCCTGCTGCGCGCCGCCCCGGTCGACTGGGGGCTGGCCATCACCGGCATCGCCGGGCCCGGCGGCGGTACGCCGGACAAACCGGTCGGCACCGTGTGGATTTCGTGGATTCGCCGCGGTCAGCCGCCCCAGCCCCATCTGTTCTTCTTCGAAGGCGGCCGCGACAGCGTCCGCGCCCAGGCCGCGCAGGCCGCGCTCGAAGGCCTGCTGTACCGCTTGCGCGAGGCCTGACGCGGAACCCGCATGCAGCTGAATCGTCTTTTCTTCGCGTTGTGGCCGGAGGCCACCGCGCGCGAGGCCTGCCGCGACGCGGCGCGCCAGCTCAACATCCGCCTGGCGTCCAGCGGGCGCCTGACCAGTGCCGAGCGCTACCACCTGACGCTGCTGTTCCTCGGCGATCAGGTGCCGGCGGCGCGCGAGGCGGCGGCGATCGAGGCGGCCGGCCGCGTGCAGGCGCCGCCGTTCACGCTGACGCTGGATCAGGCCGGCAGTTTCAAGAACCGCGAAGTGCCATGGTGGCTGGGCCCGCGCGAGGCGCCGCCGGAGCTGGGCCTGCTGCATGAGCGTCTGCGCGAGGCCCTGCAGCGCGCCGGCGTGCCGCCGGAGCGGATGCGCTTCGTGCCGCATCTGACCATCGTCCGCGAGGCCGCGCAGATCCTGCCGCCGACGCCGGTGGCGCCGATCAGCTGGGACGTTCGCGAGTTCGTGCTGATCCGCAGCCGCCTGGACCTGCAGCCGATGCGCTACGAGATCGTCGGGCGCTGGCCGCTGCGGGCCGATGCGCCGCCGCCGTCGCCGGCCAAGCCCCAGCTGGATCTGGGCTTCTGAGCGCCGAAGACTGGTTATTTTGTGCGCAACTTGGCAGTCGCTGCGGGCAGGCGGCGCGACGATCACCGCTGGCCCGATATGGGACAATGCCGGCAGGCGGGGCGGTCGGTGACGGGGCTCGGATTTTGAGCCCGCAAGGTCCGACAATCTGCACCTGCATCCATTCCTAAATCAGATAAAGACGCCATGGACGAAAACCGCAAGAAGGCCCTTGAGGCCGCGCTGTCGCAGATCGAGAAGCAGTTCGGCAAGGGCGCCATCATGAAAATGACGCCCGGCGTGCAGGCCGATGTCGAGGTGGTCTCGACCGGCTCGCTGACGCTGGACACCGCGCTGGGCATCGGTGGCCTGCCGCGCGGCCGCGTCGTCGAGATCTACGGCCCGGAATCGTCCGGCAAGACCACGCTGACGCTGCATGCGATCGCCGAATGCCAGAAGGCGGGCGGCGTCGCTGCCTTCATCGACGCCGAGCACGCGCTGGACGTCTCCTACGCTCAGAAGCTGGGCGTGAAGATCGAGGACCTGGTGGTCTCGCAGCCCGATACCGGCGAGCAGGCGCTGGAAATCTGCGACATGCTGGTGCGCTCCAACAGCATCGATCTGATCGTCATCGACTCGGTCGCCGCCCTGGTGCCCAAGGCGGAAATCGAAGGCGAGATGGGCGACAGCGTGGTCGGCGTGCAGGCGCGTCTGATGAGCCAGGCGCTGCGCAAGCTCACCGGCAACATCAGCCGCTCCAAGTGCCTGGTCATCTTCATCAACCAGATCCGCATGAAGATCGGCGTGATGTACGGCTCGCCGGAAACCACCACCGGCGGCAATGCGCTGAAGTTCTATGCCTCGGTGCGCCTCGACATCCGCCGCACCGGCGCGATCAAGAAGGGCGACGAGGTCATCGGCAACGAGACCCGCGTCAAGATCGTCAAGAACAAGATGGCGCCGCCGTTCCGCGAGGCGCACTTCGAGATTCTCTACAACGAGGGCATCTCCAAGCTCGGCGAGCTGATCGATCTGGGCGTCGACAACGGCGTCGTCGACAAGTCCGGTGCCTGGTTCGCCTACAAGGGCAACAAGATCGGCCAGGGCAAGGACAATGCCCGCAGCTATCTCAAGGAAAACCCGGAAGTGGCAGCAGAGATCGAGCAGGCGATCCGCGCCAAGCTCAATCCGGAGCGCGCGGCACGTGCGGAAAACCCGGCCGCCGGCAAGTAAGAAAGACGCAGGGCCGCCGCCGCTGGATGCCTCGGCGGCGCGCGGCCGCGCGCTGAAGCTGTTGTCGCGCCGCGAGCACTCGGCAGCCGAGCTGAAGGCCAAGCTGGCGCGCCGCGGTGCCGATGAGCAGATTGCCGCCGGCGCGGTGCAGGCGATGACCGAGGCCGGCTGGCAATCCGATGCGCGCTATGCCGAGATGCTGGTGCGCAACCGCATCGCCCAGGGCTACGGGCCGCTGCGCATCCGCATGGAGTTATCCGCTGCCGGCGTTCCCGACGCCGAGCTTCGCGCCGCACTCGACGCCGCCGGCTGCGACTGGGACACGCTCTGCGCGGAACTGGCGGCGCGGCGCTTCCGCACCCCGGCGCACGGCGCGGCGGACTGGCAGAAGCAATACCGTTTCCTGGCTGCGCGCGGGTTCAGCTCGGCGCAGATCCGCGCCGCGCTCAAATCTACTGCAGCGCCGGCGGCGGACGACTGGGATCCGTCGGACGCGTAAGCCGAGGCACGTCCGGCACCGGTGCCGGCATGCGCAGCGGCATTGCCGGCGCCATCCGCTCGCCGAGCTTGGCGCGGATCTGCGGCATGGCCGCCATCGCCGCACGCTCGCCCTGCAGGATCGCCATCTGCTTGGATTCGAAATTCGACGAGGTGATGCCCGTCAGGTCCGGCTTGATG
>CBINNP010000002.1:0-39570 GCA_966252075.1 uncultured Solimonas sp. | reverse complement strand
CGCGAAGATCGCCCGCAGCGCACGCAACGACGGCCGCAGCCGCAGATCAACGGTAGATGCGAAGCTGCTCGATGATGAGGGCATATTCATCCGGAACCTCATCGTAGCCCATCGTCCAGGCCCAGATGTCCGGATCCTCGGCGAGCGTGACCAGACGCAGGAATTCCGCTTTCTCGTCAGCCGGTGCCGAGGGCCAGCGATGCGCGTAATACCGCTCCATGAGCACATCGAGCTCTTTCATGCCGCGGCGCAGCAGCCAGCGCAGGCGGCCTTCGTTCGCGCTCATGAGCGTACGCTTCCGCAAACGACAAGGGCGGCAAAGCCGCCCGTGTGCGTGATGGACTGCAGCGCGATCAAATCACGCGCTCCACGAGCATCTTCTTGGTCTCGGCGATCGCCTTGGCGGGATTGAGTCCCTTCGGGCAGGTCTTCGAGCAGTTCATGATGGTGTGGCAGCGATACAGCTTGAACGGATCTTCCAGCGCGTCGAGACGGTCGCCGGTGGCCTCGTCGCGGCTGTCGACCAGCCAGCGATAGGCCTGCAGCAGGATCGCCGGACCCAGGTAGCGGTCGCCGTTCCACCAGTAGCTCGGGCAAGAGGTGCTGCAGCAGGCGCAGAGGATGCACTCGTAGAGTCCGTCGAGCTTGGCGCGGTCCTCTTCCGACTGCAGGCGCTCGCGTGTCGGCGCCGGCGTATCGGTCTTGAGCCAGGGCTCGATCGACGCCAGCTGTGCGTAGAAGTGCGTGAGGTCCGGCACCAGATCCTTGACCACCGGCATGTGCGGCAGCGGGTAGACCTTGACGTCGCCCTTCACCTCGTCGCAGGACTTGATGCAGGCCAGCGTGTTGGTGCCGTCGATGTTCATCGCGCACGAGCCGCAGATGCCTTCGCGGCAGGAGCGGCGGAACGTCAGCGTGGCATCGACTTCGTTCTTGATCTTGATCAGCGCGTCGAGAACCATCGGCCCGCAGGCCGCCATGTCGACTTCATAGGTATCGACACGCGGATTGGCGTTGGTTTCGGGGTCGTAGCGGTAGATCTTGAAGGCCTGCACCTTCTTGGCGCCGGCCGGCGCCTTGAAGACCTTGCCGGCCTTCTTGTCGATCTTGGAGTTCTGCGGCAGCGTGAACTGGGCCATGGCTCTCTATCTCGTCTCGGCTGTGGCGGCGGATCAATACTTACGGGCAACGGGCGGAATGTGCTCCACCTCGTTGTCGAGCGGTTGCAGATGCACCGGTCGGAAATCGATGGTGACGTCCTTGTCGCCGGTGCGCCAGGCCAGCGTGTGCTTCATCCACTCGCTGTCGTTGCGATCCTTGATGTCGTCGCGGGCATGGGCGCCGCGTGATTCCTGGCGGTTCTCGGCGCCGACGATGGTCAGCAGCGCCTGGCCCAGCAGGTTGTCCAGTTCCAGCGTTTCGACCAGGTCCGAATTCCAGACCATGCCACGATCGCTCACCGACAGGTCGGCGTTGTAGTTGTCGATGACGCCCTTCAACTTGACGATGCCTTCCTGCATCGTCGGACCGTCGCGGAACACGGCGCAATGCTTCTGCATCGTCTTCTGCAAGTCGAGGCGGATCTTCGCGGTCGGCGTGCTGCCCTTCGAGTAACGGAACTTGTCGAGACGGGCCAGGGCCTTGTCTTCCGACGCATTCGAAATCTTCTTGTGCGGGGTGTCGCGCTTGACCAGCTCGGCGGCGCGGATCGCCGCGGCGCGGCCGAACACCACCAGATCGAGCAGCGAGTTCGAGCCCAGGCGGTTGGCGCCGTGCACCGACACGCAGGCCGCTTCACCGACCGCCATCAGGCCCGGCACGATGCTGTCCGGATTGCCGTCGCGCTTGGTGACAACTTCGCCGGTCCACAGCGTCGGGATGCCGCCCATGTTGTAGTGCACGGTCGGCACCACCGGGATCGGCTGCTTGGTGACGTCGACGCCGGCGAAGATCTTCGCCGACTCGGAAATGCCCGGCAGCTTGGAGTGCAGCACGTCCGGACCCAGGTGTTCCAGATGCAGGAAGATGTGGTCGGCTTCCTCGCCGACACCACGGCCTTCGCGGATCTCGGTCGCCATCGCGCGGCTGACCATGTCACGCGGCGCCAGGTCCTTGACGCTCGGCGCGTAGCGTTCCATGAAGCGCTCGCCGTTGCGGTTGGTGAGGTAACCGCCCTCGCCACGTGCGCCCTCGGTGATCAGGCAGCCCGAACCGTAGATGCCGGTCGGGTGGAACTGCACGAACTCCAGGTCCTGCAAGGGCAGGCCGGCGCGCAGCACCATGCCGCCGCCGTCGCCGGTGCAGGTATGGGCCGAGGTCGCCGAGAAGTAGGCGCGGCCGTAGCCGCCGGTCGCCAGGATCACCAGATGCGCGCGGAAGCGATGCAGCTGGCCGGTCGCCATGTCCCAGGCGAGCACGCCCTTGATCGAGCCGTCCTCGTCGGTCAGCAGGTCGAGCGCGAAGTACTCGATGAAGAACTGCGCCTTGCACTTCAGCGACTGCTGGTAAAGCGTGTGCAGCATCGCATGGCCGGTACGGTCGGCCGCAGCGCAGGTGCGCTGCGCCGGCGGGCCCTTGCCGAACTCGGTGGTCATGCCGCCGAACGGACGCTGGTAGATCTTGCCTTCCGGGGTACGCGAGAACGGCACACCGTAGTGCTCCAGCTCGATGATCGCGGGGATGGCCTCGCGCGTCATGTACTGGATCGCGTCCTGGTCGCCGAGCCAGTCGGAACCCTTGACGGTGTCGTAGAAGTGCCAGCGCCAGTCGTCGCGGCCCATGTTGGCCAGCGCGGCGGAGATACCGCCCTGCGCGGCCACGGTGTGCGAGCGCGTCGGGAACAGCTTGGTGATGTTGGCGGTCTTCAGGCCGGACTCGGCCAGGCCCAGCGTCGCGCGCAGGCCGGCGCCGCCGGCGCCGACGACGATCGCGTCGTACTCGTGATGGACAATCTCGTAAGCGGACATTTCAAGAATCCTGGATCTGGGAGCGCGCGCTTAGGCGAGCGCGACCTTGAGCACGGCGAAGATCGCGGCAGCGGCAACGATCGCGTGGAAGAATTTGGACAGCAGCAGCAGGACCAGACGGCCGAACTCGCCCGGCGCGTAATCCTCGATCACCACCTGCACGCCCAGCACCGAGTGGTACAGCGCGGTGGCCAGGAACAGCACCAGCACGACGGCGACCGACGGCGCCGACACCCAGTGGCGGACCAGCGCGTAGTCGGCGCCGCCGGCGGCGAGCTGCGCCACCGAGAACACGAACCACAGCGTCAGCGGAATCAGCGCCAGCGCCGAGACGCGCTGCACCCAGAAATGATGGACGCCGTCCTTGGCCGAGCCGAGGCCGCGGGCGCGGGACAGCGGAGAACGCAGATCAGCAGAAGTCTTGGCCATGTCGTTCCCCTTTAGGCGAAGCAGGCGACGGCACCGACCGCAACGGTCAGGCCCAGCGAGACGAAGACAACCGCGTAACCCGAACGCTCGGCGGCCTTGAGCTCGAAGCCCATGCCGACGTCCCAGAACAGGTGGCGGATGCCGTTGCACAGGTGGTACAGCAGCGACCACACGAAGCCGTAGATCACGACCTGGCCGTACCAGGCCTTCAGGTGCGGCGTCACCAGGCCGAACCACTCCGGGCCGGCGGCCAGCGCGACCAGCCAAGCCGCCAGCAGCGCGGTGCCGGCCGACAGGCCGCAGCCCGTCACGCGGTGGATGAAGCTGAGCAGCGAGGTCCACTGGAACCGGTAGTACTGGCCCAGCATGAACGGCGACAGCGGACGGCTAGGCGGGGATGTTTTAGTGGTCATTCCGGCTCCCGGTTGGGACGTGATGGCGGTTATGGTTTAGGAATCGGCCGATTTTCTAAAAATCGATGCAGCGCCCGTTCTTTTCCCAATCGCCGTAGCGGGTCGGTTCCGGGCCGCTGCTGCGGCCTCCGATCTCGCGTACCGGCGCCGTTGCCGGTAAGGGGGACGCCGGTGCCGGCGGCTGTTCTTTGGACAGCTTCAGCAGGTCGGCGAGGGCGATAGCCTCCGTCGGCTGAGCCGGCGGCTCATCCGGAACGGATGGCTGCGGATCGGCGCGCGAGGGGGACATCACTGGGAAAGCGGTCGATGCATCCATAATAGTTTGACAAATTTCCGACGCTCCCCGCAATGAATCCCTACTTACCAAGCCACCTGCCCGCCCTCCCATGAACCTCCTGATCACCGACACCGAGGCACTGGCCTGGCTGCGCGTGCGCGGCGCCGAAGCCGACGCCTTCCTGCAGGGCCAGCTCAGCAACGACATCCGCACGCTCAGCGATGCCCAGGCGCAACTGTCCAGCTACAACAATCCCAAGGGCCGCATGCTGGCAGCCTTGCACCTGGTCCGCAGCGGCGAGGAGATCTGGATCGAGCTGCCGCGCAGCATCGCCGAGCCGACGCTCAAGCGCCTGAAGATGTTCGTGATGCGCTCGAAGCTGACGATCGACGCCGCCGACGATCTGGACGCCCTCGCCTTCATCGGCGCCGACGCCGCCGGCATGCTGCCGTTCTTCGGCCTGCCGCTGCCGGAAGCGCCGCTGCAATGCCTGCGCAGCGAGCAGGGTCTGGTGGTCGTGCGCCGCCTCGGCACGCTGCCGCGCTACACCGTGGTCGGCGCGCGCGACGAGATCGCCAGGCTCCGCGCGATGGTGCCGGAAGCGATGCGCGAGCCCGAGGGCCTGCTGTGGCGCCACGCCGACATCGAGGCCGGCGTGCCGACCGTGCTGCCCGAGACGCGCGAGCACTTCGTCCCGCAGATGGTCAATCTGGACCTGCTCGGCGGCATCAGCTTCGACAAGGGCTGCTACCCGGGCCAGGAAATCGTCGCGCGGCTGCACTACCTGGGCCAGCTCAAGCGGCGCCTGTTCGTCGCCGAGATCGACGGTGCGGCGCCGGCGCCGGGCAGCGAGGTGCACGCCGACGATCCGCAGCTGTCCGGACAGGCAGTCGGCGAGATCGTCGACGCCGTACCGGTTCGCGGCGGCGCGCTGGCGACGCTGGTGCTGCAACTTTCGCATCGCGATGCGGCGCTGCGCGTCGGCGCCGCATCGCTGCGGCTGCGCAGCGGACCAGCGGCGTAATCGGCACGCCCGGCGCGGATTTTCCGTCATGGGTGCGCCCCTATAGTGGCGGCGTTCTGCGGAGCGTCCGATGCGCCAACACCTGTCAACCCTGCTGCTGTGCTGCCTGTCGTCGGCTGCCCTGGCGCAGCCCTGGCCGCCGGGCCTGGATCGCGTGCCGCGCCTGCAGCTCGACGCCGGGGCAGTCGTCGCGGCGATCGCCGACGCGCAACAGCAGCCGCGCCGCTTCGCGGTGCCGCGCGCGCTGGCCGCCAGCACGGCCGACGGCGACTGGGACGAGGCGCAGGCCGGCATCGCCCGCTGGCGCCTGCGCATCGCCTCACAGGACGCTCGCTCGCTAAGTCTGCGCCTGCACACGCTGCACTTGCCGGCTGACGGCGAGCTGTGGATCTACGCGGCCGACGGCAGCGACGCCCAGGGTCCGTTCAGGGCCGGCGACGGGCTGCGCTACACGCCGATCGTGCGCGGCGGCGAAGCGGTCATCGAGGCGCGCATGCCCGCCGAGCAGCGCGCGCAGTTCGCGATCGCCGTCGCCGAGGTTTTCCACGGTTTCCGCGAGCTGGCGCCGGCCGTCGCCGACAAGAGCTTCAGCAATACCAGCGGCACGTCATCGAGCTGCAACCTCGACGCCGCCTGCCCGCAGGGCGATGCCTGGCGCGACGAGATCCGCTCGGCGGTACTGGTGACGATCGACAACCAGACCCTGTGCTCGGGCACCTTGCTCAACAACACCGCGCGCGACGACCGCGCGCTGGTGCTCACCGCCAGCCATTGCGGCCTCGATGCCGCCAACGTCGCCAACACCTACGCCTACTTCAATGTGCAGCGCACCGCCTGCGGCAGCGGCCCCTACGGCGCGGTGACACAGAACCTCGCCGGCAAAAGCTTGCTGGCGAGCAGCGCCAGCGGCGGCCGCACTGATTTCGCCCTGTTCGAACTGCGCAGCAGGCCGCCGGGCACCTACAACGTCCGCTATGCCGGCTGGGACGCCGGCGGCGCGGTGCCGCTGTCCGGCCTCGGCATCCATCATCCTGAAGGCGACGACAAGAAGATTTCCGTCTTCAGCGGCGCCAGCGCCGCCAGCCGCGTCTGCGTCGGCGGTGCCAGTGCCGGCTGCCTCGGCGGCTTCTATATCGACGCCTGGATGGTGATCTGGTCGCAGGGCACGACCGAGGGCGGTTCGTCGGGCTCCGGCTTGTGGAACCAGGACCGTCGCCTCGTCGGCACCCTGTCCGGCGGCAGCACCAGCTGCAGCAACGGCACGACATACGGCTCCGACTACTACGCGCGCCTCGACGTCGCCTGGACGGCGGCCAGCACGACCGGCGTCACGCTCAAAAGCGTGCTGGCGCCCAATGGCTCCACCTGCCTGCGTCTCGACGGCAAGGACGCCGGCGGCTCCAGCGCTGCCCGTTGCGACAGCGCCGGCAACGCGCTCAGCTCGGCGCCGAGCAGCGGCGGCGAGGTCGGCGCGAGCACCGACGACGGAGGCGGCGGTGGCGGCGGTGCCAGCACGCCGCTGCTGTTGCTGCCGCTACTGCTGCTGGGCCTGCGCCGTCGCCGGCGCTGAGCGCCAGGCCCTCCGCAGCAGCGGCGCGATCAGCAGCAGCAGTACGCCGGCAGCGATGCCCAGCTGCGCGCAGAGCAGGAACAGCGCGTCGTAGCGGCCCAGGGCATCGGCGACGTCGACGACGCCGCTGTCCGGCAGCTCGACCGCCGCCAGCTTGCCGAACAGCGCCGCCAGCACCTCCGAATACGCGGTGCCGAGCCACCAGGCGCCCATCATCAGGCCGGCGACGCGTGGTACCGACAGCTCGGTAACAGCGGCCAGACCGATCGGCGACAGCAGCATCTCGCCGACTTCCAGCACGAAGTAGGCGGCGACGAACCACCACAGCGCCGTCAGGCCGCTGTGCAGCGGATGCCGCGCACTCCACACCAGCAGCAGGAACGACAGGCCGGCGAACACCAGGCCGAGCGCCGACTTGGTGAGTGCGTCCGGATTGAGTCCGCGCCGGCCCAGCCATGGCCATAGCCAGGCGAACAGCGGCGCCAGCAGCAGGATGAACAGCGCGCCCAGAAACGTCAGCTGGCCGGCGGTCCATTCGTAGCTGAACCCCAGGCCCTGCATGCGTCGCTCCATCACGCGGTCCGAAAACAGCAGCCACGAGCCGTAGGTCTGCTCGTAGAGCGTGAAGAACGCCAGCGCACAGGCGATCAGCACCAGCAGCAGCGCCATCTGCCGGCGCTGCGCGCCATTGCAGTGCCGCCACATGAACCAGCCGATGCCGGCCAGCAGCACCGCGCTGACCGCGTGCATGGCCCACAGCACCGCGCTCATCGGCGGCAGGCCGGCCAGGCTCAGCATCAGCGAATGCGATTGCAGCAGCAGCGCCGCAAGGGCAACTCCCCCGAGCGCAGCCAGATAGATCAAGGCTTCACGCGTCAGCGGGCCGGCGATGCGCTGGCGCAGCCGCTGCGGATGCGGCGGCGCCGCGGCCTCGCCCAGATGCCGCTGCCCGGCCAGGAACGTCAGCAGCCCGATCAGCATGCCGACGCCGGCGGCGCCGAAGCCATAGCGCCAGCCGTATTTCTCGCCCAGCCAGGCGCAGACCAGACTGGACAGCACCGCGCCGAGATTGATGCCGGCGTAGTAGAGCGAAAAGCCGGCCTCGCGACGTAGATCGCCGTCGGCATAGAGCCGACCGACCGCGGTCGAGATATTGGGTTTGAGAAAGCCGACGCCGACCACGATCAGCGCCAGCGAGGCATAAAACAGCTGCAGCGCGAACGCATCGCGGACCACCACGCCATCGATCCTCTGCGCCGCCTGCCCTTCATACGCCAGCCCGAAGTGGCCGCAGGCCAGCAGCACGCCGCCGAGCAGCACGCTCTTGCGGATGCCGAGCCAGCGATCGGCGACCAGACCGCCGAACACCGGCGCCGCGTAGACCAGCCCACCGTAAGCACCGATCAGGTTGTAGCCGTGCTCGTCGCTGAACAGGTGGTACTTAATCAGGTACAGCAGCAGCAGTGCCTTCATGCCGTAGAACGAGAAGCGCTCCCACATCTCGGTGAGAAAGCAGATCGTCAGGCCGGGCGGATGGCCGAACCAGTTCGGGGAGCGGGGCGCATGCATGCGCCGCCAGTATGGCAGCGCGCCGGCGCGGAATTCCCCTCAGTCGTCAAACGCGCGGCGCGTTTACCATCGGCCATCCCTGCACACACCGAACCCCCACCATGAAGGCTCGCTGGCCGTCCACCTTGCTCGCGGGCGTCGCGCTCGCCACGATCGCGTCCTTGATCCCCGCCCGCGCCGCCCCGCCGATGAAGCCACGCCCGATCACCGTCCACGACCTCGTCCGCCTCGAACGCGTTTCCGACCCGCAGCTGTCGCCGGACGGCGGCAAGCTCGCCTACACGCAGCGTTCGACCGATTACGAGGCCAACAAGGGCGTCACGCAAATCTGGCTGCTGGATATGGCCAGCGGCGCCCGCCGCGTCCTCACCACCAGCGGCAGCAACAGCAGCCCGCGCTGGAGCGCCAACGGCACGCAGCTGTACTTCAGCTCGACGCGCAGCGGCAGCGCACAGATCTGGCGGCTCGATCTCGGTGGCGGCGAGGCGCAGGCGGTCAGCGCGCTGCCGCTCGACGTCGGCAGCTTCAAGCTGTCGCCGGACGGCAGGCGCATCGCCTTCTCGCTCGAGGTGTTCCCGGACTGCGCCGGCGATCTCGCCTGCAGCAAGAAAATGCTGGCCGCGCAGGCGGCGCAGAAGAACACCGGCAAGGTCTTCGACCGCCTGTTCATCCGCCACTGGGACAGCTGGTTCACCGGCACGCGCAGCCAGCTGTTCAGCGCCGCCGTCAACGACGACGGCACGCTCGGCACACCGGTGCTGCTGAGCCGCGACATCGACGGCGACGTGCCGTCCAAGCCGTTCGGCGACGACAGCGAATACGCGTTCTCGCCGGACGGCAGGACGGTGGTGTTCACCGCGCGCATCGCCGGCAACAGCGAGGCCTGGAGCACCAATCTCGATCTCTGGCAGGTGCCGGCCGACGGCAGTGCCAAACCGCTCACTCTCACCGCCGCCAACCTCGCCACCGACACTGGCCCGCTGTTTTCGCCGGACGGCCGCTACCTTGCCTACCGCGCGATGAAACGCGCCGGCTTCGAGGCCGATCGCTACGCGATCCAGCTGCGCGATCTGAAAACCGGCAAGACCCGCGAAGTCGCACCCGACTGGGACCGCTCCGCCGACGGCCTGCTGTTCTCCGCCGACGGCAGGACGCTGTACACGCATGCCGACGATCTCGGCCAGCACCGCGTGTTCGCGATCGACATCGCCAGCGGCGCCGTCCGCGCGCTGACCGGCGACGGCCACGTCGGCGGTTTCGATGTGCGTGGCGACACCCTGGTCTACGCGCAGGACTCGCTCAATGCGCCGGCCGATTTCTATCGGCTGACGCTGGCGGGCAGCGCCGCGCCGCAGCGGCTGACGCAGGTCAACGCCGAGACGCTCAAGGAGCTGCGCTTCGGCGCCTACGAGCAATTCAGCTTCGCCGGCTGGAACGGTGAAGCCGTGCACGGCTACGTGATGAAGCCGTGGAACTACCGGGCCGGCAAGAAGTATCCGGTCGCCTTCATCGTCCACGGCGGCCCGCAGGGCAGCATGGGCGACAGCTGGCATTACCGCTGGAACCCGGCGATCTACGCCGGCTGGGGCTACGCGGTGGTGTTCATCGACTTCCACGGCTCGACCGGCTATGGCCAGGCCTTCACCGATTCGATCTCGCGCGACTGGGGCGGCAAGCCGCTCGAAGACCTGCAGAAGGGCTGGGCGCACGCGCTGAAGACTTTCGACTTCCTCGACGGCAGCCGCGCCGCCGCGCTCGGCGCCAGCTACGGCGGCTTCATGATGAACTGGATCGCCGGGCAGTGGCCGGACGCGTTCAAGGCCATCGTCAACCACGACGGCGTGTTCGACAGCCGCATGATGTATTACGCGACCGAAGAGCTGTGGTTCGACGAGTGGGAGCACGGCAAGCCGCAGTACGAGGATCCGGCCGCCTACGAGAAATTCAATCCGGCCAACCATGTCGCCCGATGGAAGACGCCGATGCTGGTGATCCACAGCGAGCTGGATTTCCGCATCCCGGTCGAGCAGGGCATCGCCGCCTTCACCGCCCTGCAGCGCCGCGGCGTGCCCTCGCAGCTGCTGGTGTTTCCGGACGAGAACCACTGGGTGCTCAAGCCGCAGAACAGCGTGCAGTGGCACGACACCGTGCAGGCCTGGCTGCAGCGCTGGATCGGCGACGGAGCAGCCAAGTGAGGTTGCCAGCGCTGCTCGGCGCCGCCTCGCTCGGCATGCTCGCCGCCTGCGCGACGCCACCGCCGGCGAGCACACCGCAAACCGCGCAGATCACCACCGATCCGCTGCCGGCCGCCAGCGCGGCGATCACGCCGGATTTCATCCTCGAGCACATCAAGGTGCTGGCCTCCGACGCGTTCGAAGGCCGCCTGCCCGGCTCCGCCGGCGAGGACAAGACCGTCGCCTATCTCAGCGAGCAGTTCCGCGAACTGGGCCTGGCGCCCGGCAACCCGGACGGCAGCTACGTGCAGAAGGTGCCGCTGGTCGGCATCACCGGCACGTCGACGCTGCAACTCAAGCTGGTCGGCCAGGCGATGCGGCTGAAGCCGGCGCAGGACTTCGTCGCGGTCACGCAGCGCTTCGTGCCGGAGGTGCGCCTCAAGGATTCGCCGCTGGTCTTCGTCGGCTACGGCGTGCAGGCCCCGGAATATGGCTGGGATGACTACAAGGGCGTCGATCTCAAGGGCAAGACGGTGGTCATGCTGATCAATGATCCGGCGGTGCCCGATCCCCATGATCCGGGCCGGCTCGACCCGGCGCTGTTCAAGGGCGAGGCGATGACCTACTACGGTCGCTGGACCTACAAGTACGAGATCGCCGCCCGGCTCGGCGCCAGCGCCGCCATCATCATCCACGAGACCGGCCCGGCCGGTTATCCCTGGGAAGTGGTCGAGCACAGCTGGGGTGGCGAGCAGTTCAGCCTGGCCGCCGCCGACAAGAACATGAGCCGCCTGCCGGTGCAGGCTTGGATCACGCTCGACAAGGCCAAGCAGCTGTTCAAGGCCTCCGGCCTGGAGTTCGCCGCGGTGAAGAAGGCAGCGCAATCGCGCGACTTCAAGCCGCTGCCGCTGCGGCCGCGGACCAGCTTCACGATCCGCAACCAGATCCGCGAGGTCGAATCGCATAACGTCGTCGCGCGACTGCCCGGCAGCGACGCGCGGCTCGCCGACGAGCACATCGTCTACACCGCGCACTGGGATCACCTGGGCCGCGACGACAGGCTGCCGGACCCGATCTTCAACGGCGCCGCCGACAACGCCTCCGGCATCGCCGGCCTGCTGGCGATCGCCAGGGCCTACACCGCGCTGCCGCAGGCACCGAAACGCTCGGTGCTGTTCCTCGCCGTCACCGCCGAGGAGCAGGGCCTGCTCGGCGCCCAGCACTACGCCACGCATCCGCTCTACCCGCTCGACAAGACGCTCGCCGACTTCAACATGGACGTGCTCAACACGGTCGGCACGACACGCGACATCCAGATCATCGGCTATGGCCAGAACACGCTGGAGGACAGCTTCGCCGCCGTCGCGCAGCGGCACGGCCGCGTCATCGCCGCCGACACCGATCCGGCCAAGGGTTTCTACTACCGCTCGGACCAGTTCGAGTTCGCCAAGCGCGGCGTGCCGGCGCTGTACCCCAAGGCCGGCGTGCAGGTGATCGGCCAGCCGGATGGCTACGGCGCCGCCAGGCGCGCCGAGTACATCGCCAAGGACTACCACAAGCCCTCGGACGAGGTGAAAGCCGACTGGGACCTCGGCGGCGCTGCCGCCGACGCGCAGCTGCTGTTCGAGACCGGCCACGCGGTGGCCAACGATGGCGACTGGCCGCAGTGGAAGCCAGGCTCCGAGTTCAAGGCGATCCGCGAAGAGCAGCTGCGGGCCGCGCGGACGACCGTTCGCTGACGTACAGTGCCGGACCGGCACGCCGGCATGACAGAACATCATCAGGAGAGAAGATGCCGTATCAATCACTGGACCTGAGGGTCGAGGACGGCCTGGCGCGGCTGACGCTGAACCAGCCGGAACTCGGCAATCCGTTCAACGAAATCTTCTGCGCGGAGTGGGCACAGGTCGCCAACGATCTGGCGGCGCGCCGCGATGTGCGCGCGGTGCTGCTGAGCGCGCGCGGCAAGTTCTTCAGCGTCGGCGGCGACGTCAAGATGTTCTCGCAGAATCTCGACACGCTGCCGGACAAGCTGCGCGAGTGGACTGCCGGCCTGCACGTCGGCGCCGCGCGCCTGGCGCGGCTCGACGCGCCGATCGTCGCGGCGATCCACGGCACCTGCATCGGCGGCGCCTGCGCGATCATCGCCAACTGCGATTTCGTCTACGCGGCGCGCTCGGTACGCTTCGGCGCCGGCTACACTCAGATCGGCTATACCTGCGATCTGGGCGCGGTGTTCGGCCTGTCGTCGCGGATGGGGCTGGCGCGTGCGCGGCGCTTCCTGCTCGGTGCCGAGATGTTCGATGCGACCGAAGCCGGCCGTCTGGGCCTGGTCGATCACGTGGTCGACGACGCCGAGCTGTTCCAGGCCGCCGAGGCCGAGGCCGTGCGCCTCAGCCGCGGCCCGACGCGCGCCTACGGCGAGCTGCGCCGGCTGTTCTACCGCGCCACCTGCACGCCGTTCGAGACCCAGCTGGAAGACGAGGCGCAGTCGCTGTCGCGCGTCGCCGGCGGCAGCGATCCGCGCGAGGGCATCATGGCCTTCGTCGAACGCCGCACGCCGAACTTCCAGGGCCGCTGAGACCGCCGATGAACCTCTACGACCGTTACCTGATGCCGCGCCTGATCGACGCCTGCTGCGGCATGAAGGCGATCCAGGACCAGCGCGCCAAGCTGATTCCGCGCGCCCACGGCAAGGTGCTGGAGATCGGCATCGGCACCGGCCGCAACCTGCCCTTCTACAACGGCCGCCAGATCGAGTCCCTGCAGGGCCTGGACCCGGCAGCGCAGATGAACGCGCAGGCGCGCCGCCGCGCACGCCAGGCACGGCTCGAGGTCGACCTGCTGACGCTGTCGGCGGAAACCATTCCCGCCGATGACGCCAGCTACGACACCGTGGTCTGCACCTTCACGCTGTGCACGATCCCCGATCCGGTCCGCGCGCTGCGCGAGATGCGCCGCGTGCTCAAGCCGGACGGACAGCTACTTTTTTGCGAGCACGGCCGCGCGCCGGAAGGCAGCGTGCAGCGCTGGCAGGACCGGCTGACGCCGCTGTGGAAGCCGATCGCCGGCGGCTGCCACCTCAACCGCGACGTGCGCGAGATGCTGCGCGCCGGCGGCTTCAAGACGGTGGAGATCGCCGCCAGCTATCTGAAGGGCCCCAAGCCGATGGTCTACGTCACGCGCGGCGTAGCGGTGCCGGCGTAGCAGCCCCCTCATCCGCCCCCTGCGGGGCTTTGGCTCAACTCGGAATGGCATTGAGCCATTCCTCGCCATGGCCAAAGCTCTCCCGCAAGCGGGAGAAGGCAAAGGCCCTCCCCTCTCCCGCTTGCGGGAGAGGGGCCAGGACGTGAGGGCGCCTTTACAGCACCTTGCCCAGAAACGCCCGCAGCCGCTCGTTGGCCGGCGCCTCGAAGAATGCCTGCGGCGCGTCCTGATGGACGATCTCGCCGCCGTCCATGAACACCACCCGGTGGGCGACGGCGCGCGCGAAGCCCATCTCGTGCGTGACCACGCACATCGTCATGCCCTCGCCCGCCAGCAGGCGCATGACGTCGAGCACTTCGCCGACCTTCTCCGGGTCCAGCGCCGAGGTCGGCTCGTCGAACAGCATGATCTGCGGCTGCATCGCCAGCGCGCGGGCGATCGCCACGCGCTGCTGCTGGCCGCCGGACAGCTGCGCCGGATGGGCATCCGCCTTGTCGGCGAGGCCGACCTTGGCCAGCAGCGCCTCGGCGCGCGCGCGGGCCTCCTGCGCGGAAACCCGGGCGACGATGCGCGGCGCCAGCATCAGGTTGTCGAGCACGCTGCGGTGCGGAAACAGGTTGAAGCTCTGGAACACCATGCCGACCCGTGCGCGCAGCGCATCCAGATCGCAGGCGCCGCCGTGCAGCGACTGGCCCAGCACGGTGATCTCGCCGGCGCTGATCGACTCCAGCGCATTGAGCGTGCGCAGCAGTGTCGACTTGCCCGAGCCGCTCGGCCCGACGATGCAGACCACCTCGCCGCGGCGCACCTGCAGCGAAACGCCGCGCAGGCCGACGACACCATTGGGATAGACCTTGCGCACCGTGCGCGCGTCGATCAGCACCTCCGGCTGTTCAGTCATGCGCGAGCCTGCGCTCCAGGCGCCGCACGAACACCGACAGTGTGCCGGTCAGCAGCAGGTACAGCAGCGCCACGGTGAACCAGACCTCGAAGGGACTGAAGGTGGAGGCGACGACCTCGCGGCCGGCCTTGGTCAGATCAGTCAGCGCCATCACCGACACCAGCGAGGAATCCTTGATCAGGTTGATGAACTGCCCGGCCAGCGGTGGCAGCGTCTTCTTCAGCGCCTGCGGCAGCACCACATGGCGCATCGCCTGCGGCACCGACAGGCCCAGGCTGCGCGCCGCCTCCATCTGCCCGCGCGGCACCGCCTCGATGCCGGCGCGGACGATCTCGGCGATGTAGGCGCCGGTGAACACCGCCAGCGCCGCGACACCGGCGGTCAGGGCTGACAGCTGCAGCACGGTGCCGACGAAGAAATAGAAGATGAAGATCTGCACCAGCAACGGCGTGCCGCGGATCAGCTCCACGTAGGTCGTCGCCAGCAGCTGCGCTGCCGGATTGCGTGCCACGCGGCCGAGGCCGGCGAGCAGGCCCAGCAGCAGCGCAAACAGCAGCGACAGTGCCGAGATCTTCAGCGTCACCCACAGGCCCACCGCCAGCGGCCCGGCGACGATGCCGTGTTTGCGCGCCACCGGATCGTCCTGGAACACCAGATCGCCCTCGCCGACCAGCAGCTCGTCGAAGCCCGTCAGCGTCTGCTCGCGCGCACCCTTGAGCTCGCTGAAGCTCAGGCTCCTGCCGTCATCGGCGATCGCCACGAAGCCGTCGAACGGCGCGCGCAGTTCGGTGCCCGCGTTGCTGACCAGATACTGCGGGATGCGTTGCCAGTTCCAGTTGTAGTCGACGCGCTGGCTGGCCGCGTACAAGGCGGCGGCGAAGCCGGCCATCAGCAGCAGATAGACGCCGATCCAGCGCCGGCGATGGGGAAATGCCTGCATGTGAGCCCTGTGCGGCGAAGAAGTCCTTCGCATCACAGCACGCCGCCGGCGCGCGGTCTATGCCGGCAGGCTCAGGGTCACGCGCAAGCCGCCGCCCTGGCGATTGGCCAGCTGCAGGCGGCCGCCATGCGCCTCGGCGATCTCGCGCGCCAGTGCCAGGCCCAGGCCAGTGCCAGCACGCTTGGTCGAGTAGAACGGCAGCAGCGCATTGGCCAGCACCGTTTCGCTCATGCCGCAGCCGCGGTCGCGCACCTCGATACGCCACTGCGCGCCGGCGCGCTGCACTTCCAGTTCCACCGCCTCGGCCGGGCCTTCGGCCTCGTGCGCGTTCTTCAGCAGGTTGATCAGCACCTGCTCGATCTGCGCCGCGTCGATGCGCAGCTGCGCGTCGGGCAGCTCGCCGACCCGGCGGAACGGCTGCTGCCCGACCAGCGCCTCCAGCAGCGCCCGCAAGGACACCGGCTCCAGCCGGGGCGCCGGCAGCCGCGCAAAACGCGCATAACCCTCGATGAAGCCATGCAGGTGCCTGGCGCGGCCGCCGATGCTGGCGAACACCTCCGGCAGCCGCTCGATCTGGCCACGCCGCGCCAGCTCGGCGCCGGAATGCGCCATCGACGAGATCGGTGCCAGCGAGTTGTTGAGCTCATGGCTCATCACGCGGATCACCTTCTTCCAGGTGGCGACCTCCTGCCGCGACAGTTCGCGCGTCATGCGCCGGAACAGGTACAGCCGGTGCGCGCGGCCCTGCAGCCGGAAGCCGCGCTGCGAGAGATGGAAGGTTTCCTCGCCTTCGGCGAAGTCGACGCTGAACAGCGCGTCGCCCTCATGGGCCAGCGCTTCGCGCATCGACGCCGGACCTTCATCGACGATCGCCTGGAACGACAGCCCGGCGAGGCTGCGGTTGTCGTTGAACAGCTGCCGCGCCGCCAGGTTGGCGTAGACGACGTGGCCGTTCTCCTCGACCAGCAGCAGCGCCACCGGCGTGTTCTGCACCACGGTGTCGAGCAAGAGCTCGCGCTGCGCCAGATGCTGGCGCTGCTCGCGCAGCGTATGGCTCAGCGTATTGTGCAGGCGCGCCAGTTCGCCCAGCTCGTCGCGACGCGCGCTGGTGATGGAGAAGCTGAAATCGCCGTCGCGATAGCTGGCCACCGCGCCCTGCAGCGCGCGCAGCAGTTGCAGCGTCGGGCGGGTCAGCTGCCGGGCGGCGAGCAGCGCGCCGATCAGAGCGATCGCCAGCCCTGCCAGCAGGGCCAGCAATGGCGCGCCCAGCCAGTGCCGGACCGCCATGCTGGTCGCCATCGCCAGCGTGGCGACCGCCATCAGGACCAGGGCATAGCGGGCTTCGAGCGACATGGCGACAGGGGCAGGGATCGGCAGCAAGGTTAGCAGGCGGTCGAGCCAGGCCCGCAGGCCTGCATCGCCGCCGGTGGAATGCCGCTGTCGCAGGATCGTCACAGCGGCGGCTTAGCCTCAACTGGGACCCGTCCGTCCGGATCCCTGCCCATGCAACGCCGAGCGCCGCCCTGGGGCGCCATCGAAGCCTTTATCGCGGCCAGCCGCGCCGGCAGTTTCAAGGAGGCGGCCGCGCGCCTCGCCTTGAGCCCGGCCGCGTTCTCGCGACGCATCCAGGCGCTGGAAGATCATGTCCGCGTCCGCCTGTTCGATCGCAGCGGCCAGGCGCCGGTGCTGACCGTCGCCGGTGAACGATATTTGCAGCGCCTGCAGCCCAGCTTCGAAGCGATGCGTGCCGCGACCGACTGGATGGCGCCCGATCCTCGCCGGCGCGCCCTGCGCGTGGGCGTTTCCCAGTCCTTTGCCGTCGGCTGGCTGGTCCCGCGCCTGCCGCGCTTCTATGCACAGCGCGCGGACATCGAACTGGTGCTGCAGACCAGCGCGGACTCCGTCGATCTCATCGGCGGCGCCGCCGACATCCGCATCCTGTTCGGCGATGGCCTCTGGGATCGCTTCGACTCGCAGAAACTGCTGAGCCTCGACGCGTATGCGGTCTGCGCCGCGACGCTGGCCGATGGCCGCGCGGCGCCGGCGCGGCTGGATCAGCTCGGACACTACCCCTTGCTGGAACTGATCCATCCGGCCAATCAGTGGATGGAGTGGCTGTCGCTGCAGGGCCTGCCGCTGCCGCAGCGAGAACCGCAGTGCTTCGACAGTGCCATGGTCATGTACGAGGCGGTGGCCCAGGGCCTTGGCATTGCCCTCGGGGTCTCGCCGTTGGTGGACGCGTTCATCGATCAAGGCCGCGTATCGCGGATCTTCAACGCCAGCCACGCCGTTTCCGGCGGCTATTACGTCGCGGCGCTGCCGGAATTTCGTCGGCACGAAGCGGTGCAGATCTTCTGGCAGTGGCTGACTGCCGAGGCCGCGCGCCAGAGCAGCGAGCGCGAGGGTCTGCGGCTGGTCGTCTCGCAATAGCCTCGCCTTGAACTCGGGCTCGACGCAGGCGGCCGGCGCCTACGCCTGGTACACGCTGGGCTTGCTGATCCTGGCCTACGCGCTGGCGTTCCTGGATCGTCACATCCTCAGCCTGCTGGTCGAGCCGATCAAGCAGGATCTCGAACTCAGCGACACCCAGTTCAGCCTGCTCCATGGACTGGCATTCGCGGCACTGCTTGCCATCTGCGGCCTGCCGGCGGGGCGCCAGGCCGACCGCGGCCGGCGCATCGCGCTGGTCGCAGCGGGCATGGCGATCTGGAGCCTGATGACCGCGGCGTGCGGACTGGCGCGCAGCTTCGGCGCCCTGATGATCTGCCGCATGGGGATCGGTGCCGGTGAGGCCAGCCTGACGCCCGCCGCCTATTCGCTGATCGGCGATCTGTTTCCGCCGCGCCGCCTGGGGCTCGCGCTCGGTCTCTACACCGCTGGCGTCTACATCGGCGGCGGCCTGGCCCTCGGCATCGGCGCCTTCGCCATTGGCCGCTTGCAGGGCGTTTCCGTCGAGCTGCCGGTGATCGGTGCGCTGCGGTCCTGGCAGCTGATCTTCATCGCCGTAGGCCTGCCGGGCCTGCCGCTCGCCTTGTGGGTGGCGAGCCTGCGCGAGCCGCCGCGGCGACACGATGCGCGGCACGCCCCGACGCTGCGCGAGACGGCCCGGTATCTTCGCCAGCATGCGCGCGCGCTGTTGTGTCTGGGGCTGTGCATGAGCTGCGCGGCGATGACGAACTACGCCAGCAATGCCTGGATTCCCAGCTTTCTGATCCGCCAGCACGGCCTCAATGCCGGCGAGGCCGGCGTCGCCTATGGCGCCGTCGTATCGATCTGCGGCCTGAGCGGCGTTGTCATCGGCGGCTTGCTGGGCGACGCCCTGGTCGCTCGCGGCCACCGCGCCGGAAGGCTGCGGCTGATGTGCTGGAGCGCGCTGGCCGCCGCGCCCTGCATCGCGGCCATGCCGCACATGCCGACTGCGACCATCGCCCTCGCGCCGCTGGCGCTGGCGACGCTATTCATCACCGTCATCATCGGCAGCGGCCCGGCTGCCTTGCAGGAGATCGTGCCGGGCCGCATGCGCGGCACCGCCTCGGCGCTGGGCGTGATGATGGTCAACCTGCTCGGGCTAGGCCTGGGACCGACGCTGGTGGCCTTGCTCAGTGACTACGGCTTCGGCGATCCCGCCCGTATCGGCGAGGCCCTGGGCATCGCCGCAGCGATGATGTCGTTGTTCTCCGCGGCGCTCGGCGCGCTCGGGCTTGGCGCCTATGCCCGCGCCCGCAGCGTACAGCCGGCCTGAACGACAAAGCGGTTGCACCGACCGCAACCGGCGTTGCGCAATGGCCGATGGGCGGGCCGCGTCCCCGGGGCTAGTTTGTCGACCTGATTCTGGTCCAACACATCCAACGGGGACGGCAATGTTCAAACGCACCACCATGGTGGGCGGCACCGTGGTCATTCTGCTGATGCAAACATCGATCGCGCGCAGCCAGGAGGTCGCCACCGAGGACGCCCCCGCAAGCGACACGGTCGAAGAGATCGTCGTGGTCGGCTCGCGCGCGGCGCCGCGCCTGGCGACCGAGACGCCGGTGCCGGTCGACTCCTTCTCCGCGGCAGAGCTGCAAGCCCGGGGCTTTACCGACCTGGCGCGAACGCTGCAGTTCCTGGCGCCGTCGGTGAACTATCCGCGCACCGCGACAGGCCCGTCGGCGGCCAATACGCGGGCGATCAGCCTGCGCGGCCTGAGCCCCGATCAGGTCCTGGTGCTGATCGACGGCAAACGCCGCCATGCCTCGTCGGTGATCAACTTCAACAACGTCGTAGGCCGCGGTTCGGTGCCGGTGGACCTCAACACCATCCCGATGAGCGCGATCGAGCGCATCGAAATCCTCCGCGACGGTGCCGCCGCGCAGTACGGCTCCGATGCCATTGCCGGCGTCATCAATGTGGTGCTGCGTGCCGGCCGTGGCGATGGCTTCGCATCGATCCAGGGCGGCGTCACTGAAGACGGCGACGGCGAGAGCCTGATCGGCGCTGCCCACAAGGGCGTCGCGATCGGTGACGACGGCATGCTGGCCCTGTCCGGCGAGGCCCGCTCGCGGCGGCATACCAACGGCGCCGCAATCGACAGTCGTTTCGACCGCGTCACCAATCGCCAGGGCGACCCGGATTCCGTCGACGTGAATCTGGTGGCCAAGCTGGAAAAGCCGGTCAGCGCGGCGGCAACGACATACGCCAATGCCACGCTGGCGCAGCGCAAGTCGGAAAGCGCAGCGCAGTTCCGCGCGCCGACGGTCGCAGCGGCGCTGTATCCGGATGGCTTTCTGCCGCTGATCGAACTCGACATGGTCGACCTCGGCGGCACGATCGGCCTGCGTGGTCGCGTGGCCGGCTGGGACTGGGATCTGAGCAATACCGCAGGCTTCAATCGCGCCGACTTTCAGGTGAGCGACACCGCCAATACTTCATTGGGCGCGGCCAGTCCGACCCGTTTCGACGCCGGTGGAACCCGCTACCTGCAGGACCTGGTCGATCTGGGGTTCACCCGTCTGTTCGCGGATCTGCTGGAAGGCCTGAATGTCGCCACCGGCGTCGAATACCGCTACGAGGCTTTCGAACTGCAGCGCGGCGAGCCGGCCTCGCTCAGCGGCGCCGGCGCGCAGGGCTTCCCGGGCTTCAATCCGCCGGGCACAGTCGACGAGAACCGCAGCGCGCTGAGCGCTTATCTCGACCTGGAGCTCGCCGTCATGCCGGGTTTGAATCTGGGCGCCGCCGTGCGGCACGAGCACTACGATGATTTCGGCAATGAAACCATCGGCAAGCTGTCGGCCTTTGCGCGACCGGCATCGTGGCTGGGCTTGCGCGCCAGCGGCGGCAGCGGATTTCGCGCCCCTTCGCTGCAGCAAGGCCATTTCGCCACGGTGAGCAGCCAGTCCAGCGCCGGCGTGCTGGTCAACGTCGGCACCTTCGGCGTCGACGATCCCGTCGCACGCGCGCTCGGCGCCAGCGCGCTCAAGCCCGAGACCTCGCGGCAGCTCAGCGGCGGCCTGATCCTCACCCCGCTCAGGCAACTCAGCCTGTCGCTGGATTTCTTCCATATCGACATCGACGATCGCATCGTCCTCAGCGAATCCCTGAGCGGCCCGGCCGTCAATGCGGCCCTGACCGCAGCGGGGATCACCAATGTCTCGCAGCTGCGCTTCTTCACCAACGCCGCCCGCACGCGGACCGACGGCTACGACCTGACGCTGTCCTGGCGGCGCGAGCTCAGCCACGGCGCGCGCGTGAACCTGGCCCTGGGCTACACCGCGGTGGATACCGATCTGCGGCATCTGGACGCGAATCCGGTGGTGCCGGCACTGCCATTGCTGGGACCGTCGTCGATCGCGCTGCTGACCACCGCGCAGCCCGAGGACAAGCTGGTGCTGAACACCCGCGTCGAGTGGCGCGCCTGGTCGGCCACGCTGGATGTGTCGCGTTTCGGCAGCTTCCGCAGCGTACCGGTGGTCCAAGAACAGCAATTCGGCGCCTCCATCACCGTCGACCTGGGCCTGAGCTACCAGCTCAACGAGCGGCTGAGCCTGGAAGGCGGCGTCATCAATGCCACCGACGAATATCCGGAACGGATCGCGGAGCGTGCCTTGCTGCAGGGCGGCAGCCTGCAATACACCGAGACCGGGGCCATCGGCGTCGACGGTCGCGAATATTTCCTGCGCCTGCGGACGCGGCTGTGAGCAGCGGGCTCAGCCGCCGCGCCTTCACCAGCGCCCTGGCCTCGACCCTGCTGCCGCAGTGGCTGGCCGCCTGCTCCACCGGCGCCCGCCGTGGCGCCGCGCCGGCGCGATTCGCCAGCGATCCGTTCGCGCTGGGCGTGGCCTCCGGTGAACCGGCCAGTGACGGTTTCGTGATCTGGACGCGTCTGGTCGGCGAGATCCTGCCAGCGGGCCCGATCGGCGTCGGCTGGGAACTCGCCGAGGATGAAGGCTTCAAGCGCATCGTCCATCACGGCGACTACAGCGCGATACCGGAGCTCGGCCATTCGGTACACGTCGAACTCAAGGGCCTGCGCCCCGGCCGGCCTTACTGGTACCGGTTTCTGGCCGGCGATGCGGTGAGCCGCGCCGGCCGCAGCCTGACCCTGCCGAACCGCGCGAGCCGTCTGCGCTGTGCGCTGGTGTCTTGCCAGAACTGGGACCACGGCTATTTCACCGCGTATCGCGACATGCAGCAGCAGAACCTCGATCTGGTGCTGCACGTCGGTGACTACATCTACGAACGCAGCTGGGGCGAGCCGCCGTTCGCGCGAGCGCACGGCCTGGCGGAAGCGGTTGACCTCGCCAGCTACCGCGCGCGTCACGCCAAGTGGAAGACCGATCCGGACTTGCAGGCCGCGCACGCGGCGCTGCCCTTCGTCGCCAGCTGGGACGATCACGAAGTGGCCAACGACTATGCCGGCCTGGCCAGCGGACAGGGACAGCCTGCCGATGCATTCGCCAGACGTCGCGCGCAGGCTTACCAGGCCTACTTCGAACACATGCCCCTGCGCCCGAGCATGCTGCGCGCCGATGGTGGCGTGGATCTGTACCGGCGTTTCCAGTGGGGCGAACTGGCAAGCCTGCACGTCCTGGATACGCGCCAGTATCGCGATGACCAGGCCTGCGCGGTGCCCGGCGAACTCAGCGGCCGCGCGCTGCGCGATTGCCCCCAGTTGCGCGATCCCGCTCGCAGCCTGATGGGCGCATCGCAGGAGGCGTGGCTGTATCGGGGCCTGCAGCAGGAAAGTGCGCGCTGGAGCGTGATCGCACAGCAGCTTCTTTTTTCGCAGCTCGATCTGGACGACGCGCCGGGCCTGGCCTCGTGGTCGGATTTCTGGGACGGTTATCGCGCCAACCGCGATCGGCTGCTGCTCGCCCTGCAGCAGCCGTCCGTACGCAACGCCCTGATGCTGGGCGGCGACATCCATTCGTTCTGGGCAGCCGACGTCAAGGCGGATTTCGACAGGCCCGGGTCGCCGACGGTGGCCAGCGAATTCGTCACGACCAGTCTGGCCTCCCGCAACCCCGAGGCTGCGCGCTTCGGAAACGTCCGCGCCAACAATCCGCATGTGCAGGCGGTCGATCTGCATGGCAGCGGCTACCTGCTGCTGGATTTCGACAAGGAACGGGTACGGGCCGACCTGCGCATGGTCGATGACCTGAATCGCGCCGACAGCGATTGCCACACCCGCCACAGCCTGGTCGTCGTGCAGGGAAGCCCCGGACCGCGGCCGGCATGAACGGCCCCGGCTTTACGGCCCCGCCGCCTCGAACCCGAACCGCTCCATCCGCCGATACAGCGCCTGCCGCGACAGACCCAGCGCCTGCGCCGTGCGGCTGATGTTGCCGCCGCTGGCCTTCAACGCCGCCGCAATCGCCTCGCGATCGGGTTCATCGGCCGCACGCGCCGCCGGCTTGCGCGGCGGCAGGTTGAGATCGCTGGCGCGGATGATGCCGCCGCGGCACAGCAGCCGCGCCCGCTCGATGGCGTTGCGCAGCTCGCGGACATTGCCCGGCCAGTGATGCGCCAGCAGCGCCTCGCGGGCGTCGTCGGCCAGCGTCGCCTGCGCTTCGAGAAAGAAGTCGGCGAGCGGCAGGATGTCATCCGGACGCTCGGCCAGCGCCGGCAGCGCGATCTCGATCAGATTGAGACGGTAGTAGAGATCCTGGCGGAAACTGCCCTCGGCGATCATCTGTTCGAGATTGGCATTGGTGGCCGACAGCACGCGCACCTTGACCTGCCGCGTGCGCGACGAGCCCAGCCGCTCGAACTGGCCGGTCTCCAGCACGCGCAGCAGCTTGATCTGCCCGGACAGCGGCAGGTTGCCGATCTCGTCGAGGAACAGCGTGCCGCCGTCGGCGCTGTCGAAGCGGCCTTCGCGCGCGCGGTTGGCGCCGGTATAGGCACCGGCCTCGGCGCCGAACAGCTCCGCCTCGATCAGCTCGCTCGGCAGCGCGCCGCAGTTGACGGCGATGAACGGCCCCTGCCGCACCGCCGAGTTGGCGTGGACGATCTGCGCGATGCGCTCCTTGCCGGCGCCGTTGGGACCGGTGATCAGCACCGGCACGTCGGCGCGCGCCACCTGGCAGGCCAGCTCGACGGCGCGGTCCATCGCCACCGAGCCGTAGACCAGGCCGCGCAGCTCGTAGCGGCGCGCCAGTTCCTCGCGGCGGCGGCGGCGTTCGCGCTGCACGCGCGACACCGTGCGGCTGGCTTCAGAAAGCTCCAGCAGGTTCTCCACCGTGGTCAGCAGCTTGTGGTCGTCCCAGGGCTTGGCGAGGTAGTCGGCGGCGCCGGCCTTGACCAGCTCCACCGCCGTCTCCAGATGCGTCCATGCGGTCAGCAGCATCACTGGCAGATCCGGATGGCGCTCGCGGATCGCGCGGAACAGCGCCGCGCCCTCCTCGCCCGAGGTGGTGTCCTTGCGGAAGTTCATGTCGGCGATGACCAGGTCGATGCTGTCCGCTGCCAGCAGCGCCAGCCCGTCCTCCGGGCTCAGCGCCGTGCGCGTGCGGATCTCGCGCAGCGACAGCAGCAGGCTCAGCGCCTCGCCGACCGCGGGGTTGTCGTCGATGATCAGAACGGTACGCATGTCAGCACACTTGCACAGGCGCCTGCGATGCAGGCGCGGTTGAAAGAGATGAGACGCCCGAAGAAATCATCATAACGGTCGCCCTCACACCGAACGCGTCGCGGTGGCCGGCGGCACCGCGGCGGCGCGCAGCGCCGGCGCCAGCACCGCCAGCTGTCCGAGCGCCCACAGCGCCAGCGCGCCGAGCGGCAGGTAATGCCAGGGCAGCCGCGGCAGCTCGTAGTGCTGCATCAGCCAGCCGCTGATGCCGTAGGCCGCCGCCATGCCGGCGACGATGCCGGCCGTGACGATCAGGAAATTCTCGGTCTGGAAGTAGCGCAGGATCTGCCCGCGCGTGGCGCCGAGCGCGCGGCGGATGCCGATCTGCCGGCGCCGGCGCTGCACCCAGAAGCTGGCCAGGCCGACGATGCCCAGTGCGGTGACGACCAGCAGCGAGATCACCACGGCAATCAGCAGACCCGCCATCACGCGATCCTGCTTGAAGAAATCATCGCGGATCTGCTCCTGCGTGTCGGCGTCCAGGACGATGCGGTTGGGCGAGATCTCGCGCAGCTTGCGCTTGGCCGCCTCGATCACCGCCGCGCGATCCTGCGGCGCGGCGCGCAGCACGAACATGCCGTACTGCGCGGACAGCCGCACCGGCAGGATCACGCTGCTCTGCGCCACCGACAGGTCGCCGTCGAAGCGCGGCCGCATCAGCTGCTCCACCACGCCGATCACGCGCGTGGCGGTGTCGCCCAGGTAGAACTCCTTGCCGAGCGGATCGGCATCGCCGAACAGCTTCACGGCAGTGGCCTTGGTGATGATGGCCACGGTCGATTCCTCGGCACCCGAACCGAGGACCTCCTCGAAATCGACGTACTCGTTGGCCTCGAAATCGCGCCCGGCGATCAGCCTGACGCCCAGCGTCTCCAGCAGCTGCTCGTCGCCGTAATAGGTGCCGACACTGACGAAGCCGGCACGCTGCTCGCGGCTCAGGCGCGCGCCGGTGTTCCACGACGACTTACCGAACGGCAGCTGGTTGGTGAACGTCAGGCTCTTGACGCCGGGCAGCGCCGCCAGCGCCGCGGCGTCCTCGCGCGCCCGCACGCCCGGGTTCTCGTCGCCGCCGAGGCCGGCGGTGCGGATGCGGATCAACTCGCTCTCGGCAACGCCGCTGGCGACCTGGCTGCGTTCGAGACGGTTGATGATCAGGAACAGCGCGTTGCAGATGATCGCGCAGGACAGCGCGATCTCGATGGCGATCAGCGCCGCCGCGGTCTTTTGCCGCTTCAGCGCGGCGAGAATCGGAAGGATGTCCATGGTCTTGTCCCTCAATCGCTCTTGAGTTGCAGCGCCGGCGCCACCTGGCAGGCGCGCCAGGCCGGCAGCAGGCCGGAGATCAGGCTGGCCGCCAGCGCCAGCAGCAGCGTCAGCGCCAGCATCGCCAGGTCCAGATGCGCGAGGCTGGCGTAGTCGCCGGGCTGCTGGCGCACGCCCCACAGCCCGAGCAGGGTCAGCGCGATGCCAAGCACGGCGCCGGCCACGCCGACCGCGCCGGCCTCGACGAGGAACTGCAGGAAGATCTCGCGGCGCGAGGCGCCGATCGCGCGGCGCACGCCGATCTCGCCGGCGCGGCGCAGGAACTTGGCCAGCATCAGGCCGACGGTGTTGACCAGGCAGACGACGAGGAAGCCGAGCGCCAGCCAGGCCTGCAGGCGCACGTCGGACGGCACCACCTTCTGCGAATCCAGCCATTCCATGACATTGCGCAGACGCACATTGGTCGGCCGCGGAAAGCGGCCCTGGGCGCGCTGCTCGTCGGAGTAGTTGCGCAGGAAGGCTTCGTACTCGGCGCGCTTTGCGGGATCGTCGATCTGCACCCAGAACTGCAGCCATACGCAGTTGGGCGAGCGCTCCGGCACCGGCGCATCGTCCCAGCAGCTCATCGAGCCGTTGCGTGGCAGCTTCAGCTCCATCGCCGTTTCCAGCGGGATGAACACTTCCTCGCTGTCGGCGTAGGTGCTGACGTGCAGGTCGTAGAAATGCGGCGTCGGCCGCCAGGCATCAAGCACGCCGACCACGCGGAAATCGCTGCCGCGCAGGCGCAGCTTCTTGCCGACGCTGTCGCCGCCGCCGAAGACCTTGTCGTTGAGCTCGCGCGAGATCACCACGTGGCGCGCACGCGCATCGTCATCGGCTGCGCTCCACGGTGCGCCGAAGCGGAACGGCACGTCGAACATCGCGAAGAAGTCGGCCGTCGTATAGCGCGCATCGGCCAGATACGGTTCGATCGCCGCATCGTCCGGCTGCACCACCACGCTGCCGCCGCCCATCAGCGCCTGGCGGTCGGCGCGCGCCGCCCTGAGCAGATTGACGCCGTCCGGATAGGTGACCTGGTCTTCGGGTTCGATACCCGGGTGGTAGTCGTCCAGGCTCTGCGGATCGATCTGCGGCTGGAACAGCCGCGTGCTCTTGTGCGGCAGCGGATCGCCGGACAGCACGCGCAGCACCGTCAGCGTGGTGATGCTGGCGCCGATGCCGAGGCCGATCGCGATCACCATCAGCGCGGTCAGCGCCGGATTGCGGCGGAAGCTGCGCAACGCCAGCCAGCCGTAGTAGTTGAACAGGGGCGCGCTCATCTCAGGCTCCGGCCGCCAGGCGCGCGACGTTCATGCGCAGCTTCGGCTCCTCGCCCAGATCGACGACCTGGCCGTCGATGACGTGGACATTGCGCTGCGCGCGCGCCGCTAGCTCGGGATCGTGGGTGACCATGACGATGGTGGCGCCGTCGCGGTGGATCTCTTCGAGCAGCTGCATCACCGCGCGCGCCATCTGCGTGTCGAGATTGCCGGTCGGCTCATCGGCCAGCAGCAGCCTGGGGCTGCCGGCCAGGGCGCGGGCAATCGCCACGCGCTGCTGCTGGCCACCGGACAGCTCGGCCGGATAGTGGCGCATGCGCGCCGACAGGCCGACGCGCTCCAGCGCCTCGCCGATGCGCTTGTGGCGCTCGGCGCCGGACATCCGGCGATAGCGCAGCGGCACGTCGACGTTGTCGTAGACGTTGAGATCGGGGATCAGGTTGAAGCCCTGGAAGATGAAGCCGATCTTGCCGTTGCGGATGCGCGAGCGGCCGTCGTCGCTGAGCCGGGTGACGTCCTCGCCGTCGAGTTCGTAGCGTCCGCCGCTGGCGGTTTCGAGCAGGCCGGCGATGTTGAGAAAGGTGGTCTTGCCGGACCCGGACGGGCCGGTGACGGCGACGAACTCGCCGGCGCGGACGTGGATCGAGAAGTCGCGCAGCGCGTAGGTCTCGACCACCTCGGTGCGGAAGGCTTTCGACAGATGGGTCATCTTGAGCATCGGTATGTCCTCGGTTCTGCGTATTCAGATTAGCGGCTGAGCGTCACGCGCTCGGCGTTTTGGAAGTGTTCGCTGCCGGAGATCACGATCCGCTCGCCGGGCTGCAGGCCCTCGACGATCTCCACCTTGTCGAGGCTGGAGGCGCCGGTGCGGATCGCGCGTTTCTCGGCGACGTCGCCATGCACCACGTAGGCGCTGCGGCCACCGCCGATCTCGACGAAGGGGCCGCGTGCCACCGTCAGCACCTCGGCGCGCTGGTCGAGCAGCACGCGCACCGACAGGCGCTGGCTCTGGCGCAGGCCCTGCGGCACCTCGCCGTCGAAGCGCACGCGCGCCGTGACTTCGCCGGCCACCACCTCCGGCGATACCGCCGAGATCGTGCCCGGCCACTGCTGGCCGTTGCCGCTGACGGTGGCCGGCATGCCCACCGCCAGATCGCGCGCGAAGCTTTCCGCCACTTTCAGCTCGACCTCGAAGGCCGACAGATCGACCACCGACAGCAGCGCCGCGTCCTTGGTCACGGTGGCGCGCTCGCGGGCCATCAGCTGGCCGATCTGGCCGGCGACCGGCGCGCGCAGCGTCAGCGCATCGACCTGGCGCTGCAGCTCATCGACCTGCAGCTGCTGGCGGTCACGCGTCAGGCGCTTGGCCTGTACATCGAAGCGGCGGCCGTCCTGCTGCAGCGCGTGATCGGTCTCGGCGCGCTTGAAGGCGATCTCGGCCTTGGCCAGCGCCGCCTGCGTGCGCAGCACCTCGATCTCCGGCGTGACGCCCAGGCCGAAGGCCTTCTGCGTGCGCTCGTGCTCGGTGGCGGCGGTGGCGCGATCGATGCGCGCCTGCTCCAGCGTCTGCTCGGCCACCAGCGCCTGCTGGCGCGCATCGAGCTGGGCGCGGGCGTAGTCGATCTGCATGCCCTGCAGCGCCGCCTGTTCCTGCGCCAGCTTGCTGCTCAGCTCCGGGCTGTCGACGCGGCCCAGCACCTCGCCCTGCCGCACGGTCTGGCCGGCAGCAGCGAGGTAGTGGACGCTGCCGGCGGCGGCCGCGTACAGCGTCGGGCTGACGGCGGCGATAACGCGGCCCTCGGCGGCGATGTCGCGCGTGAACGCGCCGCGGGCGACGGTGGCCAGCGCCAGGCGCTCGCGGCTCACCGAACTGGACGCCGACAGCGAGCCGGTCAGCAGCGCCAGCAGGCCGACCAGTGCGAGCGCGATGCCTCCGCCGATCAGCAGCGGCTTGCGCAAACGCGTGATGCGGCGGCCCGTGTCGAGCGGACGGTCCTGGGCACTGGTGTCGCGGATCATGGTGTTCATTGCCTGCTTCCCTTGGTCTGGTTGGGGCGCAAGCCCCGTACCAGCGCTTGCGTAACGATCAACGTGTTGATTTTTTAAAAGATGTCTCGATTCGATCGCAGCACCGGCGGCGTCCGCGGACAGTGCCGGCGGACAGTCGCGGACACTGCGGACAGCTCAGCTGTCCGGCTCCGGCGGCAGCGCCACGGCGTCGTCGCCGAGCAGCGCATCCACCGCCTGCAGATCGGCCAGGCCCAGGCGGCCGGCCTGCGCCTTGAGCCGCAGCGTGTTGTTGAGGTAGTCGTAGCGCGAGCGGTAGTAGGCGCGCAGCGCCGCGTAGTAGTTGTTCTGCGCATTGAGCAGATCGAACTCGGTGCGCGTGCCGGCCTCGACACCGTTCTGGCTGGCCTCGACCGCGGTGCGGTTGGCGGCGACGGCGCGCTGCGCCGCCTGCACGCCGCGGATACCGGCGACCACGCCGCGAAAGGCCGCCAGCGTGTCGCGCTCGACCTGCCGGCTGCGGCCTTCGGCCTCGGCCTGCGCCTGATTCAGCAGCGCCGAGGCCTCGCGCCGCTGCGAGCGCAGCTGGCCGCCCTGGAACAGCGGCCACGAGGCCACCACGCCGATGCTGTCGAGCCGCTGGTCACCGCCCAGCTCCGGAATCAGTTCGGTCCTGCCGAGCGAGCCTTGCAGCGATACGGTCGGCAGGTAGCGGCCGCGCGCCGCCGCCACCGAGCGCTCGGCCGCCTGCGACCGCAGCGCGGCGGCCTGCAGCGCGTAGTTGCCGTCGTGCGCGGCGCGCAGCCAGTCCTCGGCGCGGGCTGGCTGCGGCGCCAGCAGCGGGATCTCGGCGCGCAGCGGCGTCAGCGCCGGCAGGCTGCCGGTCAGCTGCTGCAGGCCGCGCTGCGCATCCAGCAGCGCCAGCTCGGCGTCGATCACGCTCTGCTCGGTCAGCGAGTGGAAGGCCTGCGCCTCCTCGACGCCGATGCGCGCGCCCAGGCCGGTCTGCAGGCGCTTCTGCGCCTGCTCGACCAGCGCGCCATAGGCCGTGCGCTCGCCGCGGCCGGCGTCGAGCGTGTCGGCCGCCGCCAGCACGCCGAAATAGCTCTCGGCAACGCGCAGCATCAGCGCCTGCTCGGCATCGCGGTATTCGGCCTCGGCACGCGCGGCCTCGGCGCTGGCGGCACGCAGGCGCTGGAAGGCTTCGAGACTCCACAGGGTCTGCGTCAGATCGAGTCCGTAGCGGCGCCGCGTCGCCGACAGGCGCGCGTCGGCGGCATCCGGCTGCGGCTGGGTCGGATCGCCATTGATCGGTGCCGCGTCCTCGAAGCGATAGCGCTCGCGGCTGACTGCGGCGCTGGCCTGCACCTGCGGCAGCAGCGCCGCCCAGGCCTGCGGCTGCGCCTCGACCGCCGCATCGCGCGCGGCCTGCGCGGCGGCGAACTGGGGATCGCGCTGCTGCGCGGCGCGGTAGGCATCGAGCAGGCCGTGCGCCTGCGCGCCACCGCCGGCCATCAGACCCATTGCCAGGCACAAGCACACTGCAAACGGCGTCCGCATCGTCATTCCCCTGCTGGTTTGCAGGGCATCAACGCAGCGCCCGTGCCAGGCGCTTTACGATTCCATCATCATGATTTTGTTTGATTTACATCTTCTGGAGAGGCTCGCCACGGTGTCCGCGAACAGCTGCGCGGACAGTCCGGACAGCTACAGCAGGCCACCGCTCAGGGAGCCGATCAGGCCGGTCAGCGCCATCGCCGCCGCGCCCCAGACGGTGACGCGCAGCGCCGCCGGCCCGACCGGCGCACCGCCCACGCGCGCCGCCAGCGCACCGAGCAAGGCCAGGCTCAGCAGCGAGCTGGCGACGACGATCGTGCTCAGCGCCGAGGCCGGGCTGGCGGCGACGACGGCGAGCGGCAAGCTCGCACCGGCGGCAAAGCTCAATGCCGAGGCACCGGCCGCCTGCAAGGGTCGCGCCGCCGTTTCGTCGGTGATGCCGAGTTCGTCGCGGCCATGGGTGCCGAGCGCATCCCTGGCCATCATCTGCTGCGCGACCTCGCGCGCCAGCGCCGGCTCCACGCCGCGGCCGACATAGATCCTGGTCAGCTCGTCGAGTTCGTACGCCGGATCGCTGTCCAGCTCGCGACGCTCGAGTTCCAGATCGGCGCGCTCGCCATCGGCCTGCGAGCTGACCGACACGTATTCGCCGGCCGCCATCGACATGGCGCCGGCCACCAGCGCGGCAATGCCGGCGACCAGCACGGCGCCGGTCGAGGCATCGGCGGCGGCGACGCCGACGATCAGGCTCGCCGTCGAGACGATGCCGTCATTGGCGCCGAGCACGGCGGCGCGCAGCCAGCCTGCATGGTGGCGACGGTGCTTCTCGCGATGCGGATCGGGCTTCATCGATTCTCATGACGCATGGCGGCAGCCAAGCCGCACAAGGCCCGCAGCGGGCCGGTTGAGCGTGCCGCCGCCGGCTTGGCGCCCTGGCGCGGCCGTGGCGTACCGCCCGGAACGCTCAGGCGCCTCAGCGCCGCAGCTGCGCGACGAAGTCCGCGACCTTGGGACTGTGCACATCGACGCCGCCATGCGCCTTGAGCGCCAGCGTCGCCACCGGCTCGCGCCGCGTCAGCGCCGTCATCTCCTCGAAGGCCTGTCCGCCACTGAGCCCATAGGTGCAGAAGAACGCCGTCTTCTGCAGGCCGCTGCCGTGCTCCGACAGATAACTGCGGACCGGGCTGGCGACATGCGTAGCCCACACCGGACTGCCGACGATGACGCGCTGATATTTGCGCGGCGAACGGCGCGTGGCGACGATCGGCGTCTCACGCTCGCTGAATCCGTCCCAGGTGCTGCGCAGAAAGCCCCGCCAGCCCTTGCGGCTGCGGCCTTCGCGGATCTCGTCGAGATCGGCATCGAGCGCCGCGGCCAGGGTTTCCGCGAGCTGGCGCGTGGCGCCCGAGCGGGAGTAGAACACCACCAGGTCTTTCTTCATCCTCTCCTCCGTCGAGCACTCTGCGAGGTGCTTCGTTGTCGAGCGTCGCGGACGTCAGGTGCAGACGCCTGATGACGCCGGCCGGCCGCGGACCGCGCAGACGATACGCTTTCCGGGCGCGCCTGGGGAGCGCTGCGTGGGATGAACATCGTCAGCCTGCGTCGCCAGGGCTTGTTAACGCCAGGGCGGCGGCGCGATCCAGAACAGCATGACGAGCAAGGCTAGCAGCAGCGCCAGCGGCACGAGCCAGAGACGCAGCGAGGGGCGCGGCGGCGCCGGTGGCCGCATCGTCGCAGCAGCGGCCTGCGTCGCGGCGTGCAGCGCTTGGAGCCCGCTGGGATCTGCGGTGGTGGGGCCGCTGTCGCGCGGCGGCGCGCGTCGATCGATCTCGTCGCGCAGCGTGTCGGGATTGCTGCCGTCCTGACGTCGGTAGGTTCCTGCCGTGAGACTGGCCATGTTCGGCTCCGTTGGCAGCACTGCCAGCGCAGCAGGCCTCATACCCGCACGGAGAAAAATCACGCGCGACGTTGTCCAAGCCTGCGGACCTCTTCTTCGGAAACGATATGGAGCTTCGAGCCGACATGGACGCGCACTCGCTGTGGCTGGCGATCCGCCGCTACATCGAGCACGTCGAGAAAGCCCCGCGCCGCGCCAGCGGCGCCACCGGACGCTACCTCACCTGGCGGATGCGCCAGCGCCGCCCGGAGATCTATCGCGAAACCCTGCAGCGCCTGCGCGGCGGCATCAGTGAATCGCAACGCGAAGCGGAGTATCTGGATCGCGTGCGCGCCTATATCGAGGCCGCTGAACTGCGTGCCGCGCGCCAGGCGCAGCGCTTCGATTCGGTGGAGGAGATCCTGCAGGCCGGCGCGATGCCGCATCTGCACGACATCGTGCTGGTGCGCCTTGAAATGCATCGCGCGCAGACGCAGGCGCATCGCGCCACGCGGCATTAGCGCGGCAGGCTATGGCAGGGGTGCGGCGATCGGCACCGGCGACTGCCCCAGCCGCCAGTGCAGCAAGCGGCTGATGCCGGCGAGAATCAGGCCGATGCCGAGCAGGGTGCCGACCACCCAGATCGCACTGAAAGGCCAGCTGGCGACGATGGCGCCGCCCAGCAGCAACGACAGCAACGCGCTGCAAAGCAGAATCCAGGCGCCGGTTCGATGTCGCAGGCGCCACCACCAGAGCAACTGCCAGATCGACTCGGCGATCAGCAGCGCAGCGATCACCAAAGTCAGCGATGCAAGACTGCTGACCGGCTCCCGCAGCAGCCAGACGGCGGCGGCGACATACAGCAGGCCCAACAACACCTGCCAGATCGCCGCGCCGCGGCGCCGGTTCGACCAGGCCGCAAAGCCCTGCACGACGCCCGCGATGCCCAGCAGCCAGCCGCTCAGCATCGTCACCCCCAACCCGGCCGCCAACGGCAGGCAAAGCGCAGCGATGCCGGCCAGCAGGAGCACGCCGCCCCAAATCCTGTCGTGGCGTGACGCCGAGATGGAGATCGGTGCTGCGGGCGGCGTCGGGTTCTGCGTCATCGTGCGCTCTGCTCAGCGGAGACACGGACACGGCAGCAAGCGGCGCGCCCGCTGGGCTTGCACGCTCGCACAGCCGGGCAGCCGCATTGCGGACTTGCAGTGCGCTCCGGCGAAGGGGTAATGCCTGCGGAGCGTCCACTTACGGAAAGGAGGATAACGATGGCGCAGGAACAGCATCGCGGCGCGGGCGCGCGCAAGGTCGAGATCGAACGTCGTCTCGACGCCAATGCCGATATCAGCAGACGCAATCTCGCGACAGATGCCGCCGAAGGCGAGCAGCATCCCGCATTCAAAGGCAGCGGCGGCCACGGCCATAAAGCGCAGGCCGCACAATCCCATCCGACCGAGCGGCCGGGAGGCGGCAACAGCCGCGCGCACTCCGACGAGTGAGGTCGGGCGTCGCTGCAGCCCTCGATCAGCTCGGCGACATCCATGCAAATCAAAAAGCCTCCCGGGAACGGGAGGCCTTTTGCATGATCCTCGCCGGTAATGGTGAAGCAACGCGCGAGCTAGTCTGCGCTGGGCATCCAGTTCCAGATGTCGGGTTGCTGCTCCAGCCAGTCGTGCGCAGCTTTTTTCTGTGCGTGGTCGAGCTCGTGGATGCTGAACACGGCGCCTGACGTCAGCGGGTCCGTGTCGAGGTCGAAGCCGGCGAGGCGCGCCTGTTCGCGCAGAAACTCGATGTAGCCGCCGATGTTGTGGTCGTAGGCGCGTTCGGCTTCGCGGCTCCGGCTTTCGATCTGCAATGCGCGCTCGCGATGCGCCGGCAGGTGGATCGCGATTCGGGTGATGGCCATCTTGCTCCTCACGGGGTCGGGTCTGCTGCTTGCGGCGCAAGCGCGGTGCCCGTGGATTCGCGGGTCGGGGGCGCCCATTCCGAGCACTCATTCCATTGCAGGAGAAAACATGCAGAAGCCCACGCTCAAGAAGCTCGCCCGGCAGACCATCGTCATCACCGGCGCCAGCAGCGGCATCGGCCTCGCCACGGCCCGTCTGGCCGCGGAAGCCGGAGCGCGCGTCGTGCTGATCGCCCGCAATCGCACCGCACTCAAGCAGATCGAGAAGGAGCTGCTGCTGCGCGGTGCTGCGGCGCTGGCGATCGTCGCCGACGTCGGCCGGCTCGATCAGCTGCAGTCGGCGGCGCAGGATGCCATCGCACACTTCGGCCATATCGACACCTGGGTCAACAACGCGGGGGTGTCGATCTTCGGCAAGCTCGAAGAGGTGCCGCTGGAGGAGCAGCGCAAGCTGTTCGATACCAATTTCTGGGGCACCGTGCACGGCTCCCTGACGGCGCTCAGCCTGCTGCGCGATGGCGGTGGCGCGCTGATCAATGTCGGCAGCGAGCTGTCCGACGTCGCGGCACCGCTGCAAGGCATGTATTCGGCGTCCAAGCACGCCGTGCGGGGGTTCACCGACGCGCTGCGTCTGGAGATCGAACACGATCGCCTGCCGGTATCGGTCACTCTGATCAAGCCGGCGGCGATCGACACGATGTATGTCGAACACGCCAAGAACTATATGGACACCGAGCCCCGACTGCCGGCGCCGCTGTATGCGCCCGAGGCAGTGGCCGAGGCGATCCTGTCGGCGGCAGAGCACCCCAAACGCGACATCTTCGTCGGCAGCGCGGCAGCGGCGATGTCGACCATCGGCCGCCTGGCGCCCGCCCTCGCCGACCGCGTGCTGCGCCGCCTGTTTGACAGCCAGCGCAGCCAGCAGCCGCCGCACGCCCGCAGCCAAAACAGTCTCGACGCGCCGCAGCGGGATGGTCGCGTGCGCAGCGGCCAGACCGGCAAACGCGCGCGCGAACTCAGCGTTTACACCCAGATGACGACGCGCGCTGCGTCGGGTGCGCGCACGCGCAAGGCGCGCCGCAGCGACGAGCGTGCGCAGACGGCTCGTTCACCCTGAGTTCACCTGCGCGGCGCGATGGTCGGCTCTCGCGTGAGATCAGAACCACGGAAGGGGACCATGCGCAAACTCAGATCGGCAATGAACAAGCTGGTCGGTGCCGCCAAGCGGCCGACCGAATCCTGGCAGGTGCTGCGTGAAGGCGTGCACGAGCTGCATTTCGCGCTCGAGCAATTGACCAGACTGGTAGGCGACCTCGATGCCTATCTGGCCCGGTACGATCGCGCGCCCGTCGACGCACAGGCGCGCGACGCCTTGAAGCCGGCACCGTCGCGACGCAGGAGGACGCCGGGCAAGCGCAGCCGCAGCGCGAGCTGAACATGTCGGCGCTGATGAAAGTACGGCCCGCAGCGCTGACGCGGGCCGAGCAGTTCATGGCCGCCCGTGCACAGACCGTCGCGCTGATCGAAGGCCTGGAGGCCGAAGACTGCGCCCTGCAGTCGATGCCCAATGCGAGCCCGCTGAAATGGCATCTGGCCCATACCAGCTGGTTCTTCGAACAGTTCGTGCTGAGCGCCGATCCGCGCGAGACGCCGCGCCGCGCCGGCTGGTCCTTCCTGTTCAACTCCTACTATCAGAGCGTGGGGCCGATGCATGCGCGCGCGCAGCGCGGCTTGCTGTCGCGCCCGACGCTGAGCGAAGTGCTCGCCTACCGCCGCGAGATCGACGAAGCGGTTGCCGCGGCCATCGATCGCGACAGCAGCGGCGCGCTCGAGGCTCTGATCACCCTGGGCCTGCAGCACGAACAGCAGCATCAGGAGCTGATGCTGATGGACCTGCTGCATCTGTTCTCGTGCAATCCCCTGCGACCGGTGTACCGGCCGCCACATCGCCTGCCGCGAGGTGTTGCGCCGCCGCTGCACTATCTCGATGGCCGCAGCGGCAGTGTCGAGATCGGCGCCGGCGACAGCGGCTTTGCCTTCGACAACGAGCGGCCGCGGCATGCCAGCCTGCTGAGGCCGCATCGTCTGGCCAATCGCCTGATCAGCAATGACGAATACCGCGCCTTCATCAACGACGGCGGCTACCAGGACGCGCAGCTGTGGTTGTCCGACGGCTGGGCGATGGCGAGCACGCAGCAGTGGCAGCGTCCGTTGTACTGGGACGAGGACCTGCAATCGCAGTTCACGCTGCATGGCCGCGTCGACATCGTCGGCCACGCCCCGGTCTGCCATATCAGCTTTTACGAGGCCGATGCCTTCGCCCGCTGGGCCGGCGCGCGGCTGCCGACGGAGGCGGAATGGGAAAGCGCCGCCGCGCGGCTGAACCCGCAGGACGGGCACTTCGCCGATCGCCGCTGCTACCAGCCGCTACCGGCACAGGGAGAAGGCCTGCAGCAGATGTTCGGCGACTGCTGGGAATGGACAGCCAGCGCGTACTCGCCGTATCCGGGCTTTCGCCCGCTGGACGGCAGCCTGGGCGAGTACAACGGCAAGTTCATGTGCGGCCAGCAGGTGCTGCGCGGCGGCGCCTGCGTGACGCCGGCCGGCCACCTGCGCGCCAGCTACCGCAACTTCTTCCATCCGGGCGAGCGCTGGTTGTTCAGCGGTATCCGCCTGGCAAAAGACGCATGAGCCCGCCCGCCTCGCGGCCGCGCGCCGCCACCGCTGCCGCCGAGGCCGACATCGGCCTGCGCGCCGAGGTGCTTGCCGGCCTGCGTGCGACGCCCAAGCGCCTGGCATCGCGCTGGTTCTACGACGCGCGTGGCTCGCAGCTGTTCGAGGAGATCTGCGTACAGCCGGAGTACTACCTGACCCGCACCGAGCTGCAGATTTTCGAGACCCACGGCAGCGAAATCGCCGAGGCGCTCGGTCGCGAGGTGCTGCTGATCGAATACGGCGCCGGCAGCGCGCAAAAAACCAGCGCCCTGCTGGCGGCAATGCCGGCGCCGGCCGGCTACATCTCCGTGGAGATTTCCGCAGCGGCGCTGGCGGACAGCACGCAGCGTCTGCGCGCGCGCTTCCCGGCCCTGGCGATCAAGACCTGCTGTGCCGACTTCACGCAGTTCGACGGCGATCATCGCGACTGGCCGCCGCATCGCCGCCGTGCGGTGTTCTTTCCGGGCTCGACGCTTGGCAATTTCGACCCGCCGGAAGCCTTGCAGCTGCTCGGACGCATGCGTCAGGTGGTGGGTGAAGGCGGCGCGGTGCTGCTGGGCCTGGATCTGCGCAAGGACATCGCCACCGTGGAGGCCGCCTACAACGATGCGGCCGGTGTCACGCGCGCCTTCACGCTGAACATGCTGGCGCGCTTCAATCGCGAACTGGGCGCCGACTTCGATCTGGATGCCTTTGCCCACCGCGCCCGCTACGACCCGCAGGCTCATCGCATCGACACCCATATCGTCAGCTGCCGCACGCAGCGCGTGCGCCTGGGCGAGGCGGTGATCGACTTCGGCGCCGGCGAGGCGATGCTGGTCGAGCGCAGCTACAAATATGCGGTGACACCCTTCGCGCACTTCGCCTCGCAGGCCGGGCTGGCCCTGCGCCAGCTGTGGACCGATCGCGAGCATCGCTTCGCGGTGTTGCTGCTGCACGGCGTGCGACGCGGCGCGGCATGAAAAAGCCCGCCGTCGCGTGGCGACGGCGGGCGTGCAGGCAAGCAGATCGACCTCACTCGGTTGCGGCCTTCAGGCGCAGATCGTTCTTCACGTCCTTGACGCCTTTGACACCCTTGGCGACGGATTCGGCCTGGGCGATCTGCCCCTGGTTGCCGACGAAGCCCGCCAGCTGCACGGTGCCATTGCTGGTCTCGACCGTGATGTCGGTGGCCTTCAGGCCCTTTTCGGCCAGCAGCGCCGACTTGACCTTGGCGGTGACCGCCGCGTCGGAGACGTATTGGCCGGTTTCACTCTTCTTGGCGTCCGTGGCGGTCGTCGTCGACTCGGCGTGGGCGCTCAGCAGCGGCGCGGCGGCGAACGTCAGGGCCGTGGCCAACATCAGAGTGCGGATCTTCATGGGGAACCTCCTGTTATCGACATGGCGCGCCGGCAAAGTGCCGACGGTGCCCATCCATACTGTCAGGAGGCTCTGAATTTGCCCTTAATTTTCCGCTACTTACGATTCATCGACCGCTCATGTCGATGAATCCGGGCGCGGCGCTCTAGGACGCCATCGCGTCACGCTTGGCGGCCACTGCCGCCAGCAGCTTGTCATCGGCATCGATGAACAGCTGCACGCCTTCGGCGACCAGACGTTCGGCAATCGTCGCGAACGGAATCTGCAGCGCGGCAATGGCCTCGAACACCTGGCGCGCATCGGCAAGCGCATGCTCGAGCAACGAGCGCGCGTCGCCGTGATCGCGGAACGCGTCCAGCGTGGCCGGTGGCACGGTGTTGACGGTGTCGACGCCGATCAGCTCTTCGACGTACAGCGTGTCGCGGAACGCCGGATTCTTGGTGCCGGTGCTGGCCCACAGCAGGCGCTGCGGCCGCGCGCGGTGCTGATGCGCCAGCGCCTGCCAGCGCTCGCTGGCGAACAGCGCCTTGAAGTCCTGATAGGCCAGCCGCGCGTTGGCGATCGCGGTCTTGCCGGCCAGCGCACGCAGGCGCGCTGCTGTTGCCGCGTCGGCGCTGGCGGCGCGCTGCTCGAGCTCGGCATCGACGGCGGTATCGATACGGCTGACGAAAAAGCTCGCGACGCTGGCGATGCGGCCGGCGTCGCCGCCACGCTGCACCCAGTGCTCGACGCCGTCGATGTAGGCCTGCGCGACCGCCAGATACGCCGGCCGCGAGAACAGCCGCGACAGGAACTCCTCACGCGTCGGCGACATCTCGAAGAGCGCCTTGTACATCAGGTGCAGCAGCATGTTCTGCCGACGGATGTCCACGATGAACGCGATCCGCGGCTTCAGCGCGGCGATGTAGGTGAAGTTCTGGTCGGGGCCGACGCCGAGGTACGCGCTGACGGGCCCGAGATTCTGCTGCAGCGTGGGAATGACGTGCTGGAAC
>CBINNP010000001.1:0-50598 GCA_966252075.1 uncultured Solimonas sp. | reverse complement strand
TGCAGGAGCGCATCACCTCGACCAAGACCGGCTCGATCACCTCGATCCAGGCCGTCTACGTGCCGGCCGACGACCTTACCGACCCGTCGCCGGCGACGACCTTCGCGCATCTGGACTCCACCGTCGTGCTGTCGCGTGACATCGCAAGCTTGGGTATCTACCCGGCCGTCGATCCGCTCGACTCGACCTCGCGCCAGTTGGACCCGAACGTCATCGGCGCCGAGCACTACAACACCGCCCGCGACGTGCAGGGCGTGCTGCAGCGCTACAAGGAACTGAAGGACATCATCGCCATCCTCGGCATGGACGAGCTGTCCGAAGAAGACAAGCAGGTCGTGTCGCGCGCGCGCAAGATCCAGCGCTTCCTGTCGCAGCCGTTCCACGTCGCCGAAATCTTCACCGGTTCGCCGGGCAAGTACGTTTCGCTCAAGGAAACGATCCGCGGCTTCCGTGGCATCGTCGACGGCCAGTACGACCACCTGCCGGAGCAGGCGTTCTACATGGTCGGCACGATCGACGAAGCGGTCGAGAAGGCTGCCAAGCTTTAATCGAGCTGGAGAGCCCATATGGCCAACATCCACATCGACATCGTCAGCGCCGAAGGTGCGATTCACTCCGGTGAAGCGACCATGGTGTTTGCGCCGGCGGAAATGGGCGAGGTCGGCATCGCGCCGCGTCACGCCCCGCTGCTGACGCGTCTCAAGCCGGGCACCGTTCGCGTCAAGACGCCGGACGGGCAGGAGCTGCCGTTCTTCGTCGGCGGCGGCATCCTCGAGATCCAGCCGTATCTGGTCACGGTCCTCGCCGACACCGCGATGCGCGCCAAGGATGCCGACGAGGCTGCCGCGCTCGCGGCCAAGCAGGCGGCGGAAGAGAAGCTTGCCGGCGCCAAGGCCGACATCGACCTCGCGCGTGCGCAGGCGGAGTTGATCGAGGCGGCGGCGCGCCTGGAGTTCGTCAAGAAGATCAAGGGCGGCTCGGGCGCTCACTGAGCGTTCACTGACGCAGGGTAGAAAGGCGCCGTCGGGCGCCTTTTTGCTATATGCGCTTGAAATCCATGCTTAGCATGGCCATATATTTGCTTCGAAGATCGCACATTTGTAAAAGTATGCGGTCAGAGTGGTCTGCCTAATTTTGCTGAACCGATGATTTCGACGATTCACAGACAGTGGTATCGCTCGTCGCTGGCACGCCTGTGGGTGTTGCTGCTGAGCCTCGCCATGTTCTGGGTCAGCGGTGCGACCATGGCCGGCGCTTCGCTGGCCACCGCCTGCTCGATTTCAAAGCAGCAGTGCACGATCTCCGTGCAGAAAACAGGCGCCGGCCAAGTCAAGCAGATCGCCCTCCCGGACCAGGCGCCGGACGGCGAATACGAAGAAGAAGGCCGCGCCATCCAGCTCGTCGCGCCGATGGACGAACTGGAAGCCAACAACGGCCCCCGCCGCGCGCCATCGGTGTACTTCGCCAAGCGCATCCTGCTGGAATCCGATTCCACGCCGTTGCCGCATCGACCTGACGAGCTGTTGCGCCCCCCGATCGCCTGAAGCCGATCCCTTCGCGGCGGATGCTCCGTCGCGCGGGCGCCTGTTCCTCCAATTCAATCGTTTTTTTTAACGTGTCGTTGCCGACGCGAGCGCTGCCGTGTGACCACGGCGGGCCGCGGCGACGACCCTCATGTATCAACCCTGCCTGGGAGAAAATTTGATGGATCGTCTGATCAAGGGCTTCAAGCAATTCCGCGACACCACCTATCCGCAGCGTAAGGAGCTGTTCGAGAAGCTGGCCGCCTCGCAGAACCCGCACACGATGGTGATCACCTGCGCCGATTCCCGTGTGATCCCCGAGCTGTTCACCAGCAGCAATCCGGGCGACCTGTTCGTCTGCCGCAACGTCGGCAACATCGTGCCGCCGTACGCGCAGTTCACCGGTGGCGTGTCGGCGGCGATCGAGTACGCCGTCACCGCCCTGGGTGTGAAGGACATCGTCATCTGCGGCCACTCGGATTGCGGCGCCATGAAGGCGCTGGCCAAGTCCGACGAGCAGCCGGGGCTGCCCGCCGTCAGCGCCTGGCTGCGACATGCGCACGTGGCCAAGCGTGTCGTCGAGCACAACTACGCCTGCGACTGCGCCGCCGATCATCTGGACACCCTGACCGAAGAGAACGTCATCGCCCAGATCGACCACATCCGCACGCATCCGTCGGTGGCGGCGCGTCTGGCTGCCGGCCAGGTGCGCGTGCACGGCTGGGTCTACAACATCGAGAACGGCACCATCAAGGCGTACTGCCAGCGTCGCAAGCGCTTTGTGCCGATCGAGGAGTACTTGATGAACGATGGCGGCGACGCCCCTCAGGACATCGAGCCGCCGCGTCGTGTCGCTGCCATGGGAGGTGCCCGATGACCGCATCTGCAGCGCCGGCAAGCTACATTGACGAATTCCGCAAGGGCATCGGTCAGAATGTGCTGGCGTCACTCGTGGTGTTCCTGGTGGCCTTGCCGCTGTGCATGGGCATCGCCATCGCATCGGGTGCGCCGCCGGTCACCGGCCTGATCACCGGCATCGTCGGCGGCATCATCGTCGGCTTCTTCGCCGGTTCCCCGCTGCTGGTCAGCGGCCCGGCGGCTGGTCTGGCGGTGCTGGTCTATGAGCTGATCCAGCAATACGGCCTGATCGCGCTGGGTCCGGTCGTGCTGCTGTCCGGCGTGATTCAGCTGGCCGCGGGCCTGGCGAGGATCGGCGTGTGGTTTCGCGTCGTCTCGCCAGCCGTGGTCAGCGGCATGCTTGCCGGTATCGGCATCCTGATCATCGCCTCGCAGCTGCACGTGATGTTCGATGCGCTGCCGATGCCGCACGGTCTGCAGAACTTCGGCAAGTTTCCGGAGCGTCTGTTCACGGCGATCAGCGACGGCGTCGGCATCGCTGCCGCTCTGCTCGGCCTGGCGACGATCGTGATCATGCTGGCCTGGGAGAAGCTGCGGCCGCATGCGCTGCGCCATATCCCGGGCGCGCTGCTGGCGGTGGTCACGGTCACGCTGGTCGCGCAGTTCGGCAATCTGGACGTCAACCGCATCAATCTGCCGGAGAACCTGTTCGCTGCCGTCAAGGTGCCGGGGCCGGACCTGCTGGCGCTGTTCGCGGTGCCGGGCATCTGGGTGTCGGCATTGGTGTTCGCGTTCATTGCCAGCGCCGAGACCTTGCTGTCGGCGGCGGCGGTCGACCGCATGCACAACGGTGCGCGCACCAAGTACGACAAGGAGCTGGTTGCACAGGGCGTCGGCAATACGATCTGCGGTTTGCTCGGAGCGCTGCCGATGACCGGTGTGATCGTGCGCAGCGCCGCCAATGTGCAGGCCGGCGCCACCTCGCGACTGTCGACGATCCTGCACGGCACCTGGATGCTGCTGTTCGTGCTGGCGCTGCCATGGCTGCTGCGCATGACACCGGTCGCCGCGCTCGCCGGCATCCTGGTCTTCACCGGCTTCAAGATGATCAATCCGAAGCAGATGCGCGAGCTGTCGCAGTACGGCAAGGGCACGCTGGCGGTGTTCGCGATCACCGCGATCACCATCGTCGCCACCGATCTGCTGGTCGGCGTCGTCACCGGCTTCGCCATCTCGCTGCTGCGTCTGGCGCTGCGGGCGGCCTCGGTGCATCTGAGCCTGAAGCCGAACGGTGAGCACTCGTACCTGTTGCGGCTGGTCGGCTCCGCGACCTTCCTGGCGGTGCCGAAGCTGGCGCGTGCGCTGGAAACCGTTCCGCCCAACACGGTCGTGCATCTGGACATCAGCCGTCTGTCGCACATCGACCACGCCTGTCTGGTGCTGCTGCGCGACTGGCAGCGCACGGCCGCGTCGACGGGCTGCAAGCTGGTGATCGACGAAGAGACGCTGGAAGCCAAGGCCGAGAGCAACGGCGGCCGGCGGGCGATTGTCGAAGCCTTGAGCTGAGCACGGCGAAGAAAGGCTGCAGCGTCTGCTGCGGCGAGGTTCGGGGCGGCGCGCAAGCGCCGCCCTTCTTTTTGGGCGGGGCGGCAGCGCACGTGCAGCGTTAAACTGCGGCGCAATCGCCTTGCCCATCGCCTCGTCCGGACCGTTCAGCGCCATGACCCGCCCCTTGCACGCCATCGTTCTCGCTGCCGGCCAGGGCACGCGCATGAAAAGCGCCAGACCCAAAGTGCTGCAGGAGATCGCCGGCAAGCCGATGCTGGGCCACGTGATCGACACCGCCACCGCCGTCGGCGCTGCAGCCGTGCATGTGGTCGTCGGCCACGGTGCCGAGCAGGTGCAGCAATGGGCGGCGCGCCGTTACGCGGAGGCGGCGGGCTCGGCGGTCGCGCTGCACTGGGCCGAGCAGCGCGAACAACTCGGCACCGCGCATGCGGTGCTGCAGGCGCTGCCGGCGCTGCCGGCCGAAGCGCAGGTGCTGATCCTTTACGGGGACGTGCCGCTGACACCGGCTGCCACGCTGCAGGCACTGCTGGACGCCGGGCGCGACACGCTGGCACTGCTGACGACCGAGCTTGCCGAGCCCGCCGGCTATGGGCGCATCGTCCGCAATGCGCAGGGCGAGATCGTCGCCATCGTCGAGGACAAGGACGCGACACCGGCGCAGCGTGCGATCCACGAGATCAACACCGGCCTGATGAGCGCGCCGGCCATGCTGCTGCGGCGCTGGCTGCCGCGGGTCGGCAACGCCAACGCCAAAGGCGAGTATTACCTCACCGACATCGTCGCGATGGCGGTGACCGAGCAGCGGCCGGTGGCATCGGTGCGCGCCGCTGCCGATGAAGTCGAAGGCGCCAACGATCGCCTGCAGCTGGCGCGGCTGGAGCGCCTGCAGCAACGCCGTCAGGCCGAGACCTTGCTGCGCCAGGGAGTGTCACTGGCAGATCCGGAGCGCTTCGATTTGCGTGGCGAGCTGCGTCATGGTCGTGACGTCTTCATCGATGTCGGCTGCGTGCTGGAAGGCGAGATCGAGCTGGGCGAGGGCGTGCGCATCGGCCCGCATTGCGTGCTGCGCAACGTGCGGCTCGGCGCCGGCAGCAGCGTCGCCGCGCATTCGGTGCTGGAGGACTGCGTCGCCGGCGCCGACTGCCGCATCGGTCCGTTCGCGCGCGTGCGCCCCGGCACGCAGCTGGGCCGCGAGGTGCACATCGGCAATTTCGTCGAAGCCAAGAACGCCCGGATCGCCGATGGCGCCAAGGCCAATCATCTCGCCTATATCGGCGACAGCGAGATCGGGGCAAGGACCAACATCGGCGCCGGCGTGATCACCTGCAACTACGACGGAGCCAACAAGCACCGCACGGTCATCGGCGCCGATGTCTTCGTCGGCTCCGACACGCAGCTGGTGGCGCCGGTCAGTGTGGGCGACGGTGCGACCATCGCCGCCGGTTCGACGATCACGCGCAGCGTGCCCCCGGGCGGCCTGACGCTGGCGCGCCCGCGCGAGCAGCGCACCATCGCCTCCTGGAAGCGGCCCGGCAAGAAGCCGAAAAGCTAGGCCCCCGCGCGGCGCAGCAGTGCTTGCAGATCGGCCGGCGTGTCGATGTCGAAGCGGGCATGCGGCAGCGGCAGGCGCCGCACCCGCGCAGACTGCTCGTGCAGCAGGCCGCGCGCGCCGTCAGCGCCGGACAGCGCGCTCAGTGCAGCGAAGTCGCCACGGGGAAACAGGCAAGGCGGACCGACCGCCTCGCCGTGGTCGGCGGCGATGATCGCCCCGGGCTCGGCGGCGTGGGCGGCGCACAGGGCGTGCAGATCCTCCGTGTCGACCAAGGCCTGGTCGGCCAGCAGGATCAGCACCGCCTCCGTGTCCGCTTGTGCGCGCAGCAGGGCGCGGATGCCCAGCGCGATCGAGCCGCCCATGCCGGCCGACCAGCCGGCGTTGTCGACGATCTACAGCGGCAGCGCATCGAGCTGCCGGACGACCTGATCGCTGTCGGCACCGACCACCACCCAGGTGGGCAGGCCGGCGGCAAGCGGCACCATGGCGCTGCGCCGCACCAGCGGTATGCCGTCGATCGGCAGCAGCTGCTTGAGGCTGCCATAGCGGCTGGCGTTACCGGCGGCGAGCAGCAGGGCGGCGATGCGGCTCAAGCGCATTTCACCGGTGGATCGGTGCGCCGTGCGCGCTGAGCGCGCCGCCGTCGTGGCCGTTGGCAACGGCGAGCATCTCGGCAGCGATCGCCAGCGCGATCTCCTCCGGCGTCTCCGAGCCGATATCGAGTCCAGCCGGGGCGCGCAGCTGCGTGGCGCTCATGCCGGTGCCCTCGAACAGCCGCGCCGCACGCTGCCGCGCGCCGATCGCCCCGAGGTAGGCCAGCGGCAGCGCCTTGAGCGCCTGCAGGTATTCGATGTCCTGGCCCAGGTTGTGGGTGACGACGACGGCGAAGCTGCGCTTATCGTAGCGGCGCAGCTCGCCGATGCGGGACGGCGCACAATGCAGGAACGCCGCGCCCTGCGGCAGCTCGACGCCGATACGCGCGCTGTCATCGCCTGCCGTCAGCTGCACCTCCCAGCCGAGCGTCAGCAGCAGGCGCGCCAGTGCCAGCGAGGTGGCGTTGATGCCGGCGATCAGCGCGAACAGCGGCGCTTGCAGCGATTCCAGCATCACCTCGGCATCGCCGATCATCTCGATGCGCGGCTTGAAGCCGGCCGGCAGCCCCTGCAGGCGCGAGCGGATTGCGGCGCTGAGCGCCGGATCCGCAAGTTCGTCGTACGTGCCGGCGTCATGGATCAGCAGTCGGCGTGGCCGTTGCAGCGGCTGGGCGCCGTCGCGCATCACGGTGGCCAGCGTGCCGGTTTCGCGAGCCGCGAGGCATGCGGCCACGCCTTCGGCGAAGCGCCAGTCAGCAGGCTGGCGTAGCGGCTCGATCAGCACTTCCAGTTCGCCGCCGCAGCCCATCTCGACCATGACGTCAAAGTTGTGCTGGCGGCTGTACTGCACGCGGCGCATCAAGCCACTGGCGATCACCTGCTGCGCGTGTGCGGCGATATCGCGTTCCGGACAGCCGCCGGACAGACCGCGGACCAGCCGGCCATCGCCGTAGACCAGCATGCGCGCGCCGGCACGGCGAAAGGTGGAGCCGCTGGTCTGGGTCAGCGTCACCAGCGCGGCACCTTGCGGCGTCGGCAAGCCGCGCAGCGCCGCCAGCAGCGGCGCGAACTCCTGCGGGGTGTTCACGCGTCAGCGTTACGCGATCTGTGTTCCCAGCGGCAGCTTGCGCAAGCGCTTGCCGGTGGCCGCGAAGATGGCGTTGGCCAGCGCCGGTGCCAGCGGCGGCACGCCGGGCTCACCGACGCCCGTGGGGTTGGCGGCGGACGGCACGATGTGCACCTCCACCTTCGGCATCTCGTTCATCCGCAGCGGCAGGTACTGGTGGAAGTTGGTCTGCTGCGGCGCGCCGCCTTCCAGCGTGATGGCGCTGTGCAATGCCGCGGTCAGTGCGAAGCCGATGCCGCCTTCCATCTGCGCGCGGATCACGTCCGGGTTGATCGCCAGCCCGCAGTCGACTGCGCAGACCACACGATCGACGCGCAGGCTGCCATCCGGCTTGATCGTCACCTCGGCGACTTCGGCGACCACCGTGTTGAACGATTCGTGCACGGCGATGCCGCGGCCGCGGCGCTCGCCCTTGGCGCCGGCGGCGAGCGGCTTGCTCCACCCGGCTTTTTCGGCGACCAGCTCCAGCGTGCCGCGATGGCGCGGATGTTCGCTGAGCATGCCGCGGCGGTACTCGAAGGGATCGCGCTTGGCCGCGTGTGCGAGTTCGTCGAGCATGGTCTCGGTGACGAAGGCGGTGTGCGTGTGGCCCACCGAGCGCCACCATTGCACCGGCACGCCGGTGTCCGGCGAATGCAGTTCGATCTGCACGTTGGCCGCCGGATAGATCTCCAGCGAGCCCTCGACCGAGGCATTGTCGATGCCATCCTTGATGGCGAAGGCCTCGAACGCCGTGCCCTTCATGATCGACTCGCCGACGATACGCTGCTGCCAGGCGGCGATGCCGCCATCGGCGTCGACCGCGGCGCTGAGCTTGTGCAGGAACATCGGCCGGTAGAAGCCGGCGCGCGTGTCTTCCTCGCGCAGCCAGACCATCTTCACCGGCACCTTGTGACCCTGGTCGTAGGCGGCCTTGGCGATCGCCGCCGCCTCCACCACGTAGTCGCTGAGCGGATTGGCACGGCGGCCGAAGCTGCCGCCGGCGTAGAGCTGGTGGATCGTCACCTGCTCCGGCGCGATCTTCAGCAGACTGGCCACCGCGCCCTGGTCGAAGGTCTGGAACTGCTCGCCGTTCCAGATCTCGCAGCGGCCCTCGCCCACCTGTACCACGCAGTTCAGCGGCTCCATCGAGGCGTGCGCCAGGTGCGGGAACTGGTACTCGGCATCGACGATCTTGTACTTGGCCGGGGCCTTGGCCAGCGCGGCGGCGGCATCGCCGCTCTTGCGCGCGACGGTGCCGGTCTTGCCGGACAGCTCGCGGAACTGCGTGAGCAGATCGCTGCTGCTGCTCTTGATGCCGGTGGCGTCGTCCCATTCCAGCGTCAGTGCGTCGCGGCCCTGCTTGGCGATCCAGGTGTTCTTCGCCAGCACCGCGACGCCGTCGCGCATGCCGGGCTGCGTGGCCTTGAACGCGACCACATCGACGACGCCGGCAACGGCCTTGGCGGCCGTGGCGTCATAGGACTTGAGCCTGGCGCCGAAGCGCGGCGGATGCGCCACCACCGCGACCAGCATGTCCGGCAGGCGGATGTCCTGCGTGAACACGGCGCTGCCGTCGGTCTTGCCGTTGCTGTCCGGACGGCGCAGCTGCTGGCGGCCGATCAGCTTGAAGTCCTTCGGCGCCTTGAGCGTGACCTGCTCGGGTACCGGCAGCTTGGCGGCGGCCTCGGCCAGCTCGCCGAAGCGCGCCGTCTTGCCGGACGCAGCGTGGCTGAGCACACCCTCGCTGACGGTGATTTCCGCGGCCGGCACCTTCCAGCGTTCGGCGGCGGCGCTGACCAGCATCGCCCGCGCGCTGGCACCGGCGCGGCGCATCTGCTCATGCGAGTTGGCCATGGCATTGCTGCCGCCGGTGCCCTGGATGCCGCCCATCAGCGAGTTGCCGTAGCGGCCCTTGTCGGCAGGCGCGCCTTCGACGCGGACCTGGCTCCAGGCGGCGTCCAGCTCCTCGGCGGCCAGCGTTGCCAGGCCGGTGTAGGTGCCCTGGCCCATCTCGATGTGCTTGGCGATGACGGTCACGCTGTCATCGCTGCCGATGCGCAGGAAGGCGTTGGGCGCGAACTCGCTCGGCGCGGTCGCGGCCTTGTCGCCCGGCTTGCAGGCGGCGACGCCGCCCAGATAGACGCCGACGGCCAGGCCGCCGACACCCTGCATGAAGCGGCGGCGGCTGACATTGACGGGGCCGGGCAGTGCGGCCGCGGCGGCGTTCTTGTCCTTGAAACGATCGTGTATGCCCATCGGCGGCTCCTGGCTCAGGCTGTCGGCAGCGCAGTGCTGGCCTGGTGGATGGCGGCGCGAATGCGCACGTAGGTGGCGCAGCGGCAGACGTTGCCGCTCATCGCCGCGTCGATGTCGGCGTCGCTGGGCTTGGGGTTGCTCTTCAGCAGCGCGGTGGCGGCCATGATCTGGCCGGACTGGCAGTAGCCGCACTGCACGACGTTGAGCTCACGCCACGCCGTCTGCACGGCCTGGCCGGTCGGGTCCTGGTGGATCGCCTCGATGGTGGTGATCTGCTTGCCGGCCACCGCCGCCAGCGGCGTCACGCAGGCGCGGATCGGCTGGCCGTCCAGATGTACGGTGCAGGCGCCGCACAGCGCCATGCCGCAGCCGAACTTGCTGCCGGTGAGGCCGAGTTCGTCGCGCAGGAACCACAACACCGGCATCGCCGGGTCGCCGTCGAAATTCTGTGTCTTGCCGTTGATGGTGAGCTGGACCATGGCCATCTTCCCTGTCTGGTACCGATTGGTAACACCGATATTAACCGGCCGTTCGGGGCCATGCGCGATGCCAGGCGTCGGCAGGCCGTAAAATCGCTTTCATCTTTCACTTCACGGGCGAGCCTCAGGCCTCATGTGCGGAATCGTAGGCGCCATCGCGGCGCGTGATGTCACCGAAATCCTCGTCGAAGGCCTGCGCCGCCTGGAGTACCGCGGTTACGACTCGACCGGCATCGCCCTGGCCGGCGACGACGGACAGCTCGCGCTGCGCCGCGCGGTCGGCAAGGTGGTACGGCTGGAGGAGAAGATCCGCGCGCAGGCCTGCAGCGGCTCGCTCGGTATCGCCCATTCGCGCTGGGCCACGCACGGCGGCGTCACCGAGGCCAACGCCCATCCGCACGTCTCCGGCGGCCGCATCGCGCTGATCCACAACGGCATCATCGAGAACTACGTCGAGCTCAAGACGGCCCTGCAGGCACAGGGCTACGTCTTCGGCTCCGAAACCGACACCGAGGTCATCGCCCACCTGGTCCACGCGCAGGTCAGCGCCGGCCTCGACCTCACCGCTGCCGTGCAGGCCGCGGTGCGCCGGCTCAAGGGCGCCTATGCGATCGTCGTGTTCGATGCGCAGGAGCCGGACCGCATCTGCGTCGCGCGCATCGCCAGCCCGCTGGTGATCGGCCTGGGCAGCAAGGGCGAAAACTTCGTCGCTTCCGACGTGCAGGCGCTGCTGCCGGTGACGCGCAACTTCCAGTTCCTCGAAGAGGGCGATGTTGCCGACATCCGCCGCGACCGCGTCACGATCTTCGACGGCGCCGGCAACATCGTGCAGCGCCCGGTGCACGAGTCCTCGCTGTCCGCCGACGCCGTGGAACGCGGCGACTACGCGCACTACATGCTTAAGGAGATCTTCGAGCAGCCGCGCGCGCTGGCGGACACCCTGTCGGAGCGCCTGCTCGGCGATCACGTGCTGCAGGCCGCGCTGGGCCCGGCGGCGGCCACGATCCTTCCGCGCATCGAGCACGTCCACATCGTCGCCTGCGGCACCAGCTACCACGCCGGCCTGGTCGCCCGGTACTACCTCGAACAGGGCGCGCGCATCCCTTGCACCGTCGAGGTCGCCAGCGAATACCGCTATCGCGATCCGGTGGTGCTGCCCGGCACGCTGTTCCTGGCGATCTCGCAATCCGGCGAAACCGCCGACACGCTAGCCGCGCTGCGCGAGGCCAAGAAGCTGGGTTACCTCGCCACCGCGGCGATCTGCAACGTGCCGGAATCTTCCGTGGTGCGCGAGGCCGATCTGGTGCTGATGACGCGCGCCGGGCCGGAAATCGGCGTCGCCTCCACCAAGGCCTTCACCACGCAGCTCGCCGCGCTCGGCATGCTGGGCCTGGCGATCGCACAGGCGCGCAAGCTGGACCGCCGCATGATCGCGCTCTACGCACGGCAGATGGCGCAGGTGCCGGAGATGGTCGAGCACACGCTCAAGCTCGATCCGCAGATCCGCGCCTGGGCCGCGCGCTTCGCCGACAAGCATCACGCCCTGTTCCTGGGCCGTGGCCCGAGCTATCCGGTGGCGCTGGAAGGCGCGCTCAAGCTCAAGGAAATTTCATACATCCACGCCGAGGCCTATCCGGCCGGCGAACTCAAGCACGGTCCGCTGGCGCTGGTGGATGCCGACATGCCGGTGATCGCCGTGGCGCCCAACAACGCGCTGCTGGAAAAGCTCAAGTCCAACCTGCAGGAAGTCCGCGCGCGCGGCGGCCATCTGTTCGTCTTCGCCGACCCCAACACCGGCATCGAAGCGGCCGACGGCATCGAGGTGATGACCATGCCCGAGCACATCGAGGCGCTGCAGGCGCCGCTGATCTACACGATCCCGCTGCAACTGCTGGCCTACCACGTCGCCGTGCTCAAGGGCACCGACGTCGACCAGCCGCGCAACCTCGCCAAGTCGGTGACGGTGGAGTAGCTCGTGCCCAGTCCGCTCGAAAACCTGATGCGGATCGAATCCGTGCTCGACGCCCAGCGTCAGACGCGGCTCCCGGACGCGGTGATCCGTGTGCTCGGCGTCCAGCCGGGCGACCGCCTGCAGTACCGGCTCGATGCCGACGGCACCGTGCGGATCGAGAACCCCGAGCGGCCGGTGGCGGCGCCGCGCAGCGAGCTGTCGCCGCTGCTGGCGCTTGCGGCGGGCTTGATGCAGGGCGATGAAGCTGGAGCGCCAGCGCGGCTGGATGCCATTCTCAACGCACTGCAGAACGTGCCGAGCACAGATACCGCCTCATCGGCCGCATCCCGGCGGGAGGGTGGGGCAAGCTGAAACTCTGGGTCTGCCAAAGCGTTTTTGGCAGGGGAACTTCTTAGCAGTACGCGTCATTGGCCGCTTCACCCCACCGGCGGCGTGGCATCGGCGGCAAATCAAAGCACTCCCGTACGCGGTCGGCGGGCCTGCCGATATGGCGCGGCTCCAGCACCAGCTCATCGAGCAGCCGGCGGTTGATCGCCTGCGCGGACGGGATCATTTCATGGAAGTGCCAGGCTTCCAGGTCGAAGTAATACCGTGTCAGCGTCCCGAGTACCGATCGATCGCCCTTGGCGCCGATGTTCAAAGCGCGCATCGCCAAGCACTCGGCTATGACGTCCTGCTCCGCGATGCCTAGATCGCGTAGCGAGTCCGCAATAGCTTCGACCAGTCGCTCGGCGACGGTGGCAAATGGTGCGGCGTTGATCGCCACGCCTAGTCGAGTGGCATCGTTGACGGCCAGCACCAGTTGCCAGCGACCCAGGTGAATGAGATTGGCCGTCCAGTCGCCGAGCATGGTTGTCGGCGGCGGCGGATCAGCAAGCGGTGCGGTCTTCAGGCGCTTGAGCAATTTGGCGGTGCAGCGCAGTGTCGCCATTGCGGGTAGCTCAGGCGGTAGCCGGCCGGGCCAGCTCATCAGCCACGGACTGGAATGCCTCCAGCGCCGCCTGCAGATTCTCGACGATCTCCGCCGCGATCTCGTCCGGTGGCGGCAAGCTGTCCACGTCGTCCAGGCTCTCATCCTTGAGCCAGAAGATGTCGAGGTTGAGCTTGTCGCGCTTGAGCAGCTCGGCTACCTCGAAGCGTTTGAAGCGTTCGGTCTCCTGTCGCTTGCTGCGGTTGCCGGCACAGTAGACGCAGACAAAGTCATCCAGGTGCGCGGCCTTCAGCGGGCTTTTCTTCAGCGTGAAGTGCTGGTTGGTGCGCAGGTCGTAGATCCACAGCGTCTTTGTGTTCGGCTTGCCGTCCGCGCGCGGCGGATGCTTGTCGAAGAACAGGATGTTGGCCTTCACGCCATTGGCGTAGAAGATGCCGGTGGGCAGACGCAGCAGAGTATGGAAGTCGAATTGCTCCAGCAGGCGCTTGCGAATGCCCTCGCCGGCACTGCCGGCCTCGAACAGCACGTTGTCCGGCAGCACCACCGCCGCGCGGCCGTCGGACTCCATCACGGTCATGATGTGCTGGAGGAAGTTGAGCTGCTTGTTGCTGGTGGTGAACTTGAAATCCTCGCGCTCGTAGTCCTCGCGCTCGGTATCCACCTCGCCGTCCTCGCCAATGACCTTGTAGCTGCTCTTCTTGCCGAAGGGCGGATTGGTGAGGATGACGTCATAGCGCTCACCCGGATCATGGGCCAGCGCATCGCCGGAGCGGATGGGTGACTCGCCATTGCCGATGCCGTGCAGGTAGAGGTTCATGCCGCACAGGCGTACCACCTCATCCACGATGTCCGTGCCGCTCAGGGACTGCTCGCGCAGTTTGCGCTGCTGCGCGCGGTCCTGCGACTGCACCTTCATGTGATCGTAGGCCGACAGCAGGAAGCCGCCGGTGCCGCAGGCCGGGTCATGCACCGTCTCGCCGATGCGCGGGTCGACGAGCTTGACCATCGCGTCGATCAGCGGGCGCGGCGTGAAGTACTGGCCGGCACCAGACTTCACTTCCGACGCGTTCTTCTCCAGCAGCCCTTCATAGATCGCGCCCTTCACGTCCACGCCGATGCCGATCCAGGTCTCGGCGTCGATCAGCGAGACCACGCGCTTGAGCTTGGAGGGGTCGGTGAGCTTGTTCTGCGCCTTGCGGAAGATGGTGCCGATCAGGCCCTTCTCCTTGGCCAGCGCCTCCAGCGTGTGGCGGTATTGCAGCTCCAGCTCGTCGCCGGACAGCGGCGCCAGCTTCTCCCAGCGCCACTTGGCCGGAATGATCGACGCCTCGCCCAGCAGCTCCGAGCGCTCCTGATCCATCTTGAGGAACAGCAGGAAGGTGATCTGCTCCACGTAGTCGCCGTAGCCGATGCCCTGGTCGCGCAGGACGTGAGCGTAGTTCCAGACCTTGGAGACGAGAGAGGAGTAATCAGACGTCATTTCCGCGGGTCGTCTTGGATCGAAAGTGATAGTAAATATTTGACATTAAAAGGTTATTTAAGAATTTCCGGATTCATGTGTGATAAGCCGTCGTCTGCGGCAGCGTTAACTACGGAGGCTTCCAAGTTAACGATAACGTCTTATCGTTAACTAACAAAGAGCCGTAGGTAACGATCGAACACGTAAAGCCGGTCCCGCATCTGCCCGGAGGTTTCGATCAGCAACCCCAGCCGTTCGAGGTCCCGGATCAGCGCATGGGCCGTTGGCTTGGAAACCTTCAGCTCCTGCTGCAACTCGGCCGCCGACACCACCGGCCGCTGGTACAGCACCGCCAGGGCCGCACTCGCGTTCGGCAGCCGCCGGCCCAGGGTGGAGGTCAGTTCCTCCGCCTCGGTCCGCAAGGCCAGCACCTGACGGAACACGTCACGACCGCGCGTGGCGGTTTCCGCCACGCCGCGCAGGAAGAAGCGCACCCAGTGGATGAGATCATTGCTGGCGCGCACACGGGTCAGCGCGTCGTAGTAGCTGGCCCGGTTGCGCTCGAAGAAGTCGGAAAGATACAGCGACGGTTTGGCCAGGATGCCGTGGCTCACCAGGTAGAGCGGAATCAGCAACCGCCCGATGCGGCCGTTGCCGTCCAGAAAGGGGTGCACCGTCTCGAACTGGTAGTGGCTGATCGCCACCCGGATCAGGTGCGGCACCGTGATCGACTCGTTGTGCCAGAACAGCTCTAAATCGCCCATCAGTTCGGCCACACTCTCGTAGTGCGGCGGAATGAACGCGGCATCGGCAAGACTCGATCCGCCGATCCAGTTCTGGCTGCTGCGGAACTCACCGGGCAACTTGTGCTCGCCGCGCACACCGCGCATGAGCCGAGCGTGCGCCTGCCTGAGCAGTCGGTTCGACAGCGGCAACTGCTGCAACTCCTCGATGGCACCGTTGATCGCCTCGATATAGTTGCGCACCTCGCGCCAGTCGTCGCGCTTCTCGGGGCGGATGTGCTCCTCGGACAGCAATGCCTCGTCGATGCCGGTCTGCGTGCCTTCGATGCGGCTGGAGGTCTGCGCTTCCTTCACCACGTGCATGCGGATGAACAGGTCGATGTCCGGCACGATCAGCGAAAACGCATTCAACTCGCCCAGCGCGCGGTTGGCCGATTCCAGCAGCAGGTTCACGGTGGCGTCTTCCCAATGCCAGTCGTGATTGACCAACACCGGCTCGAAGCTCTTGTATTGCAGGCGCTGCTGCCAGCGACCGGCCTTGAAGGACTCAAACTTCATGCGGCGGTCTTCTTCTTGCGGCCGCGCTTCGGGGCGGCGTTGTCCGTGCCACGTTCGGCGGCGATGCGTTCAAGTAATGCGACGGCGGGTTCGTCGGCGGGGTCTTGGCCGACAAGTTGCCCACCAAAAGCAGACTGCAGCACCGCCTGCCTTAGTGCGGTTGACCTGCGGTTTTCCACCTGTGTGTTCGCCAGTGCCTGACTCGCTCGCTGTTGCGCTGCGACCACCACGTCGGTAGCTGCTTCTACTTCGCTGATGCCCGGTAGGGGGATTGCGATTCTTCCGATTCGCCCCTGACCGATGTTCCGCATCGAGTCCTGGTTTCCGGTGCAAAGGCGCTCGATCTGGTCTCGTCCCACTCGGGACTTCAAAACAAGATCGGCCCAGACCTTCAAGTCCAGTGCGAAAACGAAGCGAAGTATCTTGTCGCTCAGAAGCAGCTTCAGCTTAGGCTGGCTTGCGATCACGCAGGCCCCGACCAGCTCCAGGGTATTGGCGCGGCTGAACAGGAAGTCACCAGTGCGGATAAGGTAGGACTGCTCAATGCGGGACGCATCGGTGATGGTTTTTGACTCCGCTTCGTCGTATACACCCCACGTCACAGCACTGACTTTGACGACGCCGAACTCATCACCCTGTGGTGGTCGCTCGTCGCACTTGAAGCTCTTGCCCGCTTCAATGCGAATCAGTAACTGGTCCAATGAAGCCCAGACCCATCCTGAGGGAAGCTCCGGTAGGTCAGTCGTGTCCGGCGGCGACGGCTCCTCGTACTTCTGCTTCCACTTGTCGTTGGCCGGCGCGATGCCTTTGGCCTTCATCTTTTCCAGCTCGGCCTTCTCCCAGGCTTCGCGGCGGGCCTTGAGGATGCGGGCGAGCAGGGCTTCGCCGGACTCCAGTTGGTCCTTGTTCTTCTCGCGCCACTCGCGTGTGAGTTCGCCGGTGACGGCGGCCTTGAGGACGGACTGGCGGTAGCGCTCCACCAGCTTCTGTACCCGCTCCAGCGCCCGCTCGCCTTCATCGATGCGGCTGAAGAGTTCGTCGACCTTGGAGACGATGCGTTGCTGCTCGGGTTGCGGACAAAGGGGAAGCTCGACAGATGCCAATGTCGTGGAGTTCACATTGCCCAGCAGGCCGCCCTTCTTCAATCCGATCTGTTGCCAATACGCTACCGACTTGAAGTAGTGCGCCAAGTAGCGCGGGTCGATGGCCCGACTTGGCGAGATGCGTATCAAGTAGGAGGCAAACACGGCTGCTTCTGGTGGCTGCCGTATCAGGAAGCTCTTACCTACCGTACCTCCGGTTCTCGCCACGAGCAGGTCGCCGTCTTGGACGGCGTACTTTGGAACCGCTGTTTGGTCGATCTCGCAATAGGGAACACAAGACCACTCGACCGATCCGTCCTGTATATCGGTGATTCGCAGGAAGCGAGGACCGCACTGCGCATCTGAGGCTGACGCCGTGTACCCGTACTGCATACCGGAACTGACAGCGCCGACCGTTGCTGTTGTCCAGGTGGACGGAAGTTCATCCATCATGCCGCCAACGCCTCCGTCAGCTCATCCAGCATCCCGTTCAGTTCCGCACCGAACAGCTTGCGCGCGGCAACGACACCACCCCAGTCCGTGAACGGGTGGTCGCGCATGAGGTCGGCGGGGGCGATCTCGACGTTGGCGGCGAGGTAGTCCTTGATGGCGCGCAGCCAGTTCATCTGGTCCTCGTTGAAGTCGCGGCCGGCTTTCTTCTGGCGGCCGATCCACAAATTGAATTTCTGGTCCACGCGCGCCGCGTAGGGTTCCAGCACGTCTGCTTGCGCGGTGGCGAAGCGGACGAGCGAAATGATGTCGGTGAGTACCTTGTCGCTCGGTGCTCCGCGCACCAGCGTGGCTTCGAGCCGTTTGTAGGCCTGCCAGACATCCGCCGTGGTCAGGTGATGCGGCGGGTCGGTGAGCTTCTGTGCCAGCTCCTTGATGCAGGCATAGGTGAGCCGGCGTTTCGGATACGGCTGGCTGTAAAGAATCTGCAGGGCCAGCAGCTCGTTCTTGTGCGCCTCGATGAACTCACGGAAGGAGGTGGTGCGCTTCTCGGCCTGCTTCAGGTCATAGCCGGCGGCGGTGACTTCGTCCGCGGTCAGTTCGTCGATGACGATGTCGGTCTTCCTCTTGATCGTCTTGATGAGGTTGCGCAACTCGGCGTTGTCCAGCGGCTGGCAGGCGCGATCGCGCAGTTCTTCTTCCACCGCCTTGATCTGCGCCGGCGTGGCGCTGTCTGCATCGCCATGCCGCTCGATCAGCTCGGCCTCGATGATGTCCGGGCTGATGGACTTGAGCAGCTTGCTGGCCAGTGCCTTGAGCGTGGTGCCTTGCGCGGTGTCGGTGATGCGCTTGCGGTCCTCGTCGTCGATCTGCCGGTCCAGCGCCGCCAGGCGCGCGGCAAGACTCGATATGGCATCGAAGTCGCGCCGGCCCTGCGCGATCTGGTCGATGAGCTTGTCGAAGGGCAGCGTGCGCTTGCGCTCCAGCGGCTGGCTGATGGTCTTCTTGCCCTCGGTGACGCCGACGGCGTCGATGAGCACGAAGCGGGTCTTGATCTGCGCGTCCGGCGTGACCTGCCGGAGGTCGGCGTCCTTGACGGTGCGCACGCCGCGCCCCTTCATCTGCTCGTAGTAGCCCTCGCTCTTCACGTCGCGCATGAAGATCAAGCACTCGACGGGCTTGATGTCGGTGCCGGTGGCGATCATGTCCACGGTGACGGCGACCCGTGGGAAAGGGTCGACGCGGAAGGCGGCGATCAGCTCCTTGGGCTTCTCGCTGGTCTGGTAGGTGATCTTCTTGGCGAAGTCGTTGCCCTGGCCGAACACCTCACGCACGGCGTGGACGATCTCCTCGGCGTGGTTGTCGTCCTTGGCGAAGATCAGGGTCTTGGGCACCCACTGGCCGGTGCGGCCGGGGAAGAGTTCGGTGAACAGCTTGTCCTTGTAGCAGCGCAGCACCGCGCGAATCTGGTTGGGAACGGTGACGGAGTTGTCCAGCTCCTGCTTGGCATACGGCAGGTCTTCGTCGAGCTGCTTGTAGCGGATGGCACGGGTGCGGCGGTCGCGCACGGGGACGTGGTACTTGGCGTCCACCACGCCACCTTCATCACCGACCCGGGTACGGATGCGGAAGACCTCGAAGCCGACGTTGACGCCGTCCACCACCGACTGCTCGTAGGGATACTCGGCGACGAGGTTGCTGTTGAAGAAGCCCAGCGTGTGCTTGCTGGGCGTGGCGGTGAGGCCGATCAGGTGCGCATCGAAATACTGCAGCACCTGACGCCAGAGGCCGTAGATGGAGCGGTGGCATTCATCGGTGACGATGAAGTCGAAGGTCTCGATCGGGATGGCGGGGTTGTAGGCAACGGGGCGTAGCTCGCCGTCGTTGTCGTTCTGGGCATTGCTCCAGGTCTCGAACGCGGAACCTTCTTCGGCCGACTCGTCCAGTTCCTCGCCGCGCAGCATGGCGTAAAGACGCTGGATGGTGGTGATGACGATCTTGGCATCCGGGTCGATGCGGCTGCCGTGCAGGTGCTGGACGATGTAGGTCTGCACGAACTTGCGGCCGGAGCCGGGCGGATCGTAGTTCTGGTATTCCTTGAGCGTCTGGTCGCCCAGGTTGTTGCGGTCCACCAGGAACAGGATGCGGCGCGCCTTGGCGTGCTTGAGCAGCCGCCAGCTGAACGTGCAGGCGGTAAAGGTCTTGCCCGCGCCGGTGGCCATCTGGATCAGGGCCTTGGGCCGGTCCTGCGCCAGTGAGTTTTCCAATCCGGTGACGGCGTCGATCTGGCAGTCGCGCAGACCGCTGCTGTCCAGCGTCGGCATGTGCTGGAGGCGGGCGCGCAGTGTGTCCGCCTCCTTCAGCCAGGCGTGCAGGGTCTGCGGCTGGTGGAAGGCGAAGACGCGGCGCGAGCGGGACTTGGGGTCGCGGCTGTCACGGAAAAACGTCTCGTCGCCGGTGGATTCGTAATCAAAGATCAGATGATCGGCCCAGCGTGCGAGGTGGTCCGGCAGCCTGGCCATGTACTTGGCGGCCTGCTCCGCCACGCCGCTGAGCGTGATGCCGGCCTTCTTGGCCTCGATGACGCCGGCCGCCTTGCCGGCGACGAACAGCAGGTAGTCGCAGGGGCCGTTGGGCAGCACGAACTCGCGCACGGCCACGCCTTCACCAGCATTGCGGTTGAAGTGGGCGTTGTCCTGGATGACCCAGCCGGCTGCGATGAGCAGGGCATCGATCTTCTCGCGGGCGCGCTGTTCCGGGGTGAGGGTCATCGTGGAAGGATACTGGCGCTGGACCGGTCGCGATGACAACTCGACGAAGGCCGGAACCGCTGCGCTCAGTTGGGTGCGCCGGCCGCTGACCGCCCGTCAGTGGCGATGAAAGTATTCCGCAAGCTGCGTCTTCGATAGCTGATCGAGCTGCGGTGGCCGCTCGGCGTCGCAGCGCGGGCAGCGGCAGAGAAATTGGAAATGCCGGTGCAGCCGCGCATTGCGCGTGAACCAGTCCTGCTCGAGAAACGCCGGATCGGAGAGGTAGTTCCAGCAGATCGCAGTGCCGGCGGCGATCGGCCGCGTCGCCAGCAGCAGTTCCACCAGTGGACGGTCGCGGGCGGCAGCGATGCGGGCGTTGGGGTCGCAGGAGTGGTTGGCGCGGCTCAGCGTCGGCCAGATGCCGTAGCCGCGGACGGCGTCGTGCGCATAGCGGATGTTGTTGGCGGCGACGCGGTGATAGAGCTGCGCCAGCTTGCGGGCATTGCGCCGGTACCGGCGCGCCAGCTGTTCGAGCCGCGCTTCGTCGTCGCGGTCGAGCGGCCACTTGCTCAGCTTCAGGTCCGCGGCATCCACGCCTGCGGCGGTGGTCCCGGAGCACAGGATCGCCTCCAGCAGCAGCCAGGGGCCGCGCTCGTCCTCATCGTCGCCAGTCTCGACGAAGGCGATCGGATACTCCGCCAGCAGCAGCACGCCGGCGCCCACATCGACGCTGGCCTGCAATTGTTTCTCGCTGCCCCAGTCGACGATGCGCACGGGCGGCCGGGCGGGCTCTGTCATCGCCATCTCTGCGCGGCGGCGCTGCGGCCGCTACTGCGGCTCCGGATCGAAGAGCGCGCGGCGCTGCTCCGGCGTCAGTTCGCGCATGCGCTGGATGTTGGCCTGCGGAATGCTGTCGGCGTCGGGGTGATGGTCCAGCGCGGCCTCGACACTGTCTTCGCGCAGCAGGTGCAGCAGCGGCACCGGCGAGCGGTTGGTGAAGTTCTCGATGTCGTCGGCCTGCGTGCCGTCGAACTGGTACTGCGGGTGGAAGCTGGCCACCTGGTAGGCGCCGCTCCATTCGAACTGGTCGAGCAGGGCGTCGACCTGATCGAGGAAGTCGTTGTAATCGAGAAAATCGCCGAGCATCCGCGGAATCGCGATGATCGTGGTCTCGAGCTGGCCGACCGGCGTTTCATCCAGGCGCGCCAGTTCCAGCTGCAGCTCGGTCAGCAGCCCGATCTCGTCGGTGCAGTCACTGACGTGGATGCGCACGCGTCCGCTGCGGAACGGCTGTGCCGAGAACGGGCAGAGATTGAGGCCGATGACCACGGTCTCCAGCCAGCGCCGGACAGCGGCTTCAACGGGATCGATAGGGTTCAAGACAGGATCGCCAGTTGGGGAGGGGCCGCGCGGGCGCGGTCGGCGGTCATTCTAAGTCAGCGCCCTGCCTGCACGGGCCGGCGCGGCAACCGCGCCCGTTCGCGGCGGCCTCGGTCCCGGCATACTCAGCGCCAGCTGCGGGGGCAGCCGGGATGTCGGGGGACAAGGATGAAAGCATTCTCGCAACGAGTGGCCGCCGTCACGGGCGCGGCCTCGGGCATGGGCAGGGCGCTGGCCGAGGAGCTGGCGCGACGGGGCTGCCACCTGGCGCTGGCCGACATCAACGCGGCCGAGCTGGCGCGCACCGCGAGCCATCTCGCCCCCAGCGGCGTGAGGATCAGCACGGCGGTCGTCGACGTCAGCGATCGCGCGGCGGTGTTCGGCTGGGCGGCGGCGGTGGTGCGCGAGCACGGGCATGTCCACTGGCTGTTCAACAACGCCGGCGTCGGCTTCACCGCCCTGGCCGAGACGGTCCGCATCGAGGATTTCGAGTGGGCGATGAACATCAACTTCTGGGGCGTCGTCCACGGCACGCAGGCCTTCCTGCCGCATCTGCGTGCCTCCGGACAAGGCCACGTCGTCAACATCTCGAGCCTGTACGGGCTGATGGCCATGCCGACACGCAGCCCGTACAACGCTTCGAAATTCGCGGTGCGCGGCTACACCGAGGCCTTGCGCATGGAGCTGGACATGGAAGGCGGCCCACTCAGCGCCACTTGCGTGCATCCGGGCGGCGTGTCGACCGCGTTCGCCGATCACGGCCGGGTCGATCCGGATGTGCAGCGTCTCACCGGCGAATCGGTGGATCTGCTCAGGCAGCGCTGGAACCAGATGCTGCGCGGCACGACACCGCAGGCGGCGGCGCGGCAGATCCTCGACGGCGCCGCGCGCAACCGGCGCCGCGTGCTGGTCGGCCGCGACGCGCGCTTTCTCGACATGCTGGTGCGTGTGTTCGCCGCGCGCTATCAGGTGCTGCTCGTCCATCTCGCCACAAGGCTTAGGGCCCGGCTGGCCGCCGGCCGGGCGCGGCAGGCGCAGCGCCTCTGATCGCGCGCCGGGCCGGGCGCTGTTCAGCGATGGGCGGATAAGCTGCCGGACTCATCGCGAATGGCAGGAGCGTCGATGCGCTACGAACTCTATTACTGGCCGGGCATCCAGGGCCGCGGTGAATTCGTGCGGCTGGCGCTGGAAGCCGGCGGCGCGGATTACCTCGACGTCGGCAACGCCGCGGCGGACGGCTGCGGCGAGCCGGCGCTGATGCGCTACCTGCAGGACGGCGATGTCGCGCGGCCGCCGTTCGCGCCGCCCTATCTGAAGGCCGGGCGGCAGCTGATCGGGCAGACTGCCAGCATCCTGCAGTTTCTGGGTCCGCGGCTGGGGCTGGTGTCGCGCCATGCGGCCGACCGTCTCTGGACCCAGCAACTGCAACTGACCATCGCCGACGCGGTCGCCGAGGCGCATGACAGCCACCATCCGATCAGCGTGATGCAGTACTACGAGGATCAGCGGCCGGAAGCGCGGCGACGCGCGCAGGATTTCACCCAGAACCGCATCGCCAAGTTCTTCGACTACTTCGAGGGCGTGCTGGCGCGCAAGCGCCACAGGGCCCCGCATCTGGTCGGCAAGACGCTGAGCTACGCGGATCTGTCGCTGTTCCAGCTCATCGAGGGTCTGCGCTATGCGTTTCCGCGGACGATGCAGCGCCGCGAAGCGCAGTGGCCGCAGGTGATGGCGCTGCACGAGCAGGTACGCACGCTGCCGCGTATCCAGGCCTATCTGCAATCACCGCGGCGGCTGGCGTTCAACCAGACCGGCCTGTTCCGGCACTACCCTGAGCTGGATCTGGGCTAGCCCTGCTGCCCACTGCGCGTCTTGCGCCGCGTATCGAGGGCGCCGGCCCCCGCCGCGCGGACGATGCGCTGAAAGCTCGGACATTGCAGATGGCTCGGCGCCTGGCAGGCCGCCGCATGCCGCAGTCCGTCGCGCATCGTCGTCAGCTTGCGGATGCTCGCATCGAGCGCATCGGCCTTGGCCAGCAGCATCGACCGGTCGATGCTGAGCGTGCCATCGGCGTCGAACATGCCGCCGATCTCGTCGAGCGAGAAGCCGGCGGCGCGGCCGAGCGCGATGAGGGCCAGCCGCTGCAGCACCGCCTCGGAAAACGAGCGGCGCAGGCCGCGGCGGCCGCTGGCGCGGATCAGGCCGCGAGCCTCGTAGTAACGCAGTGTCGATGCCGGCAGCCCCGAGCGGCGCATCACCTCCGCGATATCCAGATCATTCACGCCATTGGCCTCGCCACGCCGCGCCCCTTGACCTCAAGTCGGCTTGAGCGGGCACAGTGCCGTCACGCACTTCCTCAAGCAAGCCGGGCACGACATGAACCCCATCGAGAACCCCATCGAGACGATGAACACCGCGCAATCGCAGTTGTGGAACGGCACGGCCGGCCGTGCCTGGACCGATCTGCAGCCGCTGCTCGATGAGATGTTCGCGCCGTTCGAGCAGCGGCTGGCGCACAGTGTGCCGCAGGGCTATAGCGGGCAGGTGCTCGACCTGGGCTGCGGCACCGGCAGCACCACGCGGGCGGTGGCGCGCCGGCTTGGCGCCGGCGGGCTGTGCACCGGCGTGGATATCTCGGCGCCGATGATCGAGTCGGCACGCCGCAACAGCGGCGAGCTGCCGCTGCGATTCGTCTGCGCCGACGCGCAGCACCACCCGTTTGCGCCGCAGAGCATCGATCGCATCGTCTCGCGCTTCGGGGTGATGTTCTTCGACGATCCGCGGCAGGCCTTCAGCCGGCTGCGACAGGCGGCGCGGCCGGCGGCGTCGCTGCATCTGTATGCCTGGCGCGGCCCGCAGCACAACGCTTTCATGACGGCCGCCGAGCAGGCGGCGGCACCGCTGATCGACGACTACCCGATCCGCGCAGCGGATGCGCCGGGGCAGTTCGCGTTCGCCGATGGCGATCGCGTGCGCCGCATTCTCGACGATGCCGGCTGGCGCCAGGTGACCATCCGGCCGGTCGACGCCGAGTGTCGTTTTGCCGCCGCCGGGCTGGAGGACTACCTCTGCCGCATGGGGTCGCTGGCCCAGGTCCTGCCGCGCCTGCAGCCGGCGCTGCGCGAGCGGGTGCTGGCGGCCGTGCGTGCCGCGTTCGTCCCGTTCGTGGACGGCCAGAGCGTGCGCTTCGTCGCCGCCTGCTGGCAGATCGAGGCGCTGGCGTAGCGGCGCTCGTCGCCGTTGCAGCCGGGCGCCGGCGCTAGACGGCTGTCAGTGCAGCGAGGCGGTCGTGCTGCTGCGCAGCTGCGGCAGCAGCTGGGCGACCAGATCGTCGGAATAGGTCTCCACGGTCTGGCGCAGTTCCTCGGGCAGCGTCGCAGCGATCGGCGCGAACATGTTTGGCAGTACCGTCAGTGCGGCGCGGCGCTCGCCGTCGCTATCGCCCTCCAGCGTCGACACGATCCGCAGCTGGCCGGCATCGAGGCTGTAGATCTGCGCGATCGACGCGTCCCAATCCGGTACCGCGGCGCTGACCAGGATGCCGAACTGCGTTTTCGGCGCCTGGCTGCGGATGTCGACGACGAAGGCGTACATGGCGGGCTGCAGCTTCTGGATGACGCGTTGCAATGCCAGCGCATGGCCGGGGCCGTGCACGTATTCCGGATGCGGCACCGAGGCGGTGAGCCCCGAATGCATCTTCAAGTTGAGCGTCGGCAGCGGTGTCTGCGCCGGATTGCCGGCGTCGATGCCGGCGCGGAACTGTTCGAGGCTCAGGGCGGCAAACTGGCGGACCTGCTTCTTGGTTCTGGCGCTGATGAGAGTCGTCATTTGCGCCGTATTCTATCGGCCGGCCGCGCGCGGCCGGGGGCGCATTCCAGCTGGACCATCGAGGGCAGACGCTTGAGCGAGAACGGCAAGGCCAGGCAGAAGAAGATCGAGACGGCGCGGCGCCTGCTGAGCCTGCGGCCGGTGTCGCTGGTGTCGTGGCGCGACGCGCTGGCGACGCTGGCGCCGATCGTGCTGATCAGCGTGCTGGCCATCGTCTTCACGCTGCGCTTCGTGCGGCCGGCGCCGCCGCTGCATCTGGTGATGGCCAGCGGCCCGGAAAACAGCAATTTCCGCACGGTGGCGGCGCAGTATCAGCAGATCCTCGCGCGCAGCGGCATCGAGCTGCAGCTGCTGCCATCCAAGGGCTCCGCGGACAACCTCGATCTGCTCGCCGAACGCCGGGTCGATATCGCGCTGGTGCAGTCCGGCGTGACGCGACAGGGCGGCACGGACGATGTGGTGTCGCTGGGCACGATGTTCCGCCAGCCGGTACTGATCTTCTACCGCGCCGCCCGGCCGATCACGCGGCTGTCGGAACTCGAGGGCATGCGCATCTCCGCGGGCCGCGACGGCAGCGGCACGCGGGTGCTGGCGCTGGAGCTGCTCAAGGCCAATGGCGTGGAGCCCGGCGACGGCACGCAGTTCGTCGAGCTCGAAGCTTCGGCAGCCAGCGCCGCCCTGCTGGCGCGCCAGGTCGACGCCATCTTCCTGTCCGGTGACACGGCCAGCATCGGCATGCTGCGCGATCTGCTGCACAGCGACGGCATCCGCCTGTACGACTTCGTCCAGGGCGCCGCCTATGAGCGGCGCTTCCGCTATCTCAACCGCTTCCAGCTGCCGCCCGGCGCCTTCGATCTCGGCGCCAACCTGCCCGAACAGGAGATCACCATGATGGCGCCGACCGTGGAGCTGCTCGCGCACGGCGACCTGCATCCGGCGCTGTCGGACCTGCTGGTCGAGGCGGCGCAGGAGGTGCATGGGCGCGGCACACTGATGCAGAACCCCGGCGAGTTCCCGCACGCCATCGAGCACGATTACCCGATGCATCCGGACGCCGCGCGCTTCTACAAGTCCGGCAAGGGCTTCGCGTACCGCTTCATGCCGTTCTGGCTCGCCAGCCTGGTCAACCGCGCGGCGGTGGTGCTGGTGCCGCTGCTGGTGGTGCTGATTCCGGGCCTGCGCTTCGCGCCATACCTTTATGGCTGGCGCATCCGCCGGCGCATCTACAAGCTCTACGGCGAGTTGATGGCGCTGGAGCGCGCGGTGCTGGAGCCGGTGACGGCGGAACAGCGCATCGTCCTGCTCGAAAGGCTCGCGCAGATCGAGAAGACCATCATCGCGCTCAAGGTGCCGGGCGCCTTCGCCGATCAGATCTACGTGCTGCGCCGCCATATCAAGTTCGTCCGCGACAGCCTCAGTCCAGGGCAGCGGCGCGACGACGAGGAGGGCGTGGTGATCCGCTGAGCGGCCCGCCGCGCCTCAGGCGGGCGCCGGCACTCTCTGTGCGGCCTGCAGGGGCCAGTGGCCGATGACGACCGCGACCGGGCCTTCGGCGCTGTTGAGGCGGCGCGCCAGCACGAATGCGCAGACCGGCCAGTGCACGGCGTCGATGCGCCGCTCGGGCAGCGCGTGCAGCGCCTGGTGCAGGAAGTCCACCCGTGGATGAAAGGGGGTGTCGTCGTCGCGCAGGCCGGCGCGGGCCAGGCGCGTGCGCAGTTGTCGCTGCAGGGCGGCCAGCGCAAAGCTGCTGTCGTGCGAGCCAAACCACCACTGCGCCTCGCACGCGGAGCTGGCGGCGATGTCCAGCCGCAGCACGAACGGCGCGGCGCTGACGCCATCCGCCGCTGCGCGCGCCGCGGCTTCCTGCGTCGGCCCGAGCTCGCCGAGCCGCACCAGCGGCAGATGGTAGTTGGCCGCCAGCGTCTGCCGGCCGCCCACCGGCAGGCGGCCCACCACCGACTTGTACGCCACGCGCAGGTCCATGCGCACGGCGTTATCGGGCCACAGCGCGAAGAACGACGAATTCTTCATAAGGCGTGCAACTCGGATAGGGCAGCTGCGCCGAGTATAGACAGCGTGCCGCGCGAAGAACCCGGCGGCGCTCAGGGCGCGCGCAGCTGCAGGCGCTGGATCGCCACCACGGCAGACGTCCGGCTGTGCACGCCGAGCTTCTGGTAGATGTTCTTCAGGTGCCACTTGGCGGTCTGCGTGGAGATGCCCAGCGTGCGCGCGATGTGCTTGGCGGCCAGGCCGCGCGCGATCAGGTAGAGGATCTCGCGCTCGCGTGCGGTGAAGCCGGATTCGTCGGCCGACAGGCCTTCCGCCGTCTCCGGCGGAGTAGGGCTGGCGATGGCGGGCGCCGGCGCGAGGCCGGCGGCGATCAGGCGCTGCAGATAGGCGCGATAAGGCGGGTCGACGGCGGCGAACAGATCGGCGCTGCCGATCAGCTGCGGGGCAAACGCCATCTCGTCGGCGATGCTGCGGATCAGCCTGGCGCCGTGGCCCATGACGATGGCGCGGCTCAGCAGTTCGACTGCGCGATCGTGACGGCCGCTGCGCCAGCATACGGCCGCATGCAGCGCGCGTATCTGCACCTGCAGGCGGCGGTGACCGCTGAGATCCACCTGATGCTGCAGCGTGCTCAGCTGCGGCAGCAGTGAGCGGTCTTCGCCGTCGGCGATGCGGGTGCGCAGCAGCGCCAGCTGCGCCAGATAGCGGACGATGCCGGCCGGCGAACCGAGCATGTCGCCGCCCTGCACCAGGGCGCCCAGCCTGCCGAGCAGCGCCGGCACCATGCCGGCCTGATGGCCGCGCAGCGCCAGCCAGATGCGCGCCGCCAGCGCGTGCGCGCAGACGCGGGCGATGCCGCGCTTTTCACCGAGCCGCGTCATCCGCTCCAGCAACTCGTCAGCCTCGCGCGCGGCACCGCGGTGGAACATCGCCAGCGCCAGCGAGACCGGCCCGGCGCCGCTGGAACCCGGCATCGGCAGCTTGAGGATCTGTTCGGTGCGGCCGGCGCTCAGCGCCAGGGCTTCATCGAGGCGGTCGGTTTCGTAGAGCACGTCGATCAGCGGGCCGAGAGCGACGCCGGCCAGCGCCGCCTCGCGGCCACGCAGCCGCTCGACGCGCTTCAGCGAGCGGCGGTACTCGTCCTCGGCGGCCTCGATCAGCCCCTGGCCGGCATAGCATTCGCCGCCGATGACGCTGCAGTAAACATAGAACAGCAGGCCCTGATGCTCCTCGTCGAAGCAGGCGCCGTCGAACAGGGCCTGCAGGCCGTCGGTGAAGCGGCCGCTACAGAACTCGTGCCAGGCATAGACGCTGGCCCGTTGCGAACGCAGCTCGCGGCTGATGCCGCCGGCACCGGCAGGGATGCGTTCGACCGCGGCCAGTGCCTCGTCGTGATCATCGCCGATGGCGTACGCGGTGGCGCGGATCATCTCGGCTTCGCCGCGGAAGGCCTCGTCGACCGGCTGCGGCGCGGCCAGCCGTTGCAGCGTCTCGGCGCGACGCAATAGCTGCAGGGCGATATCGACATCGTGCAGGGCGACGTGCGCCCAGGCCTCCGCCAGCAGCAGATTGGGGTGCTCGTCGCAGCGTGCCCGCGGCAGCCGCGCGATCCAGGCGACGCAGCGGTCCGGCATGCCGTCGAGCGTCATCGCCCGGCCTTCGTTCTCCAGCAGGGTGATCGCCGCTTCGTGGTCGCCGCTGTCGATCAGCAAGTCGATCGCGCGGGCGGAGTCGCCGGTCTCGCGGTAGTGCGCCGCCAGCGCGCGGCAATGGCTGACGTAGCGGTCGGCATGGTCGCGCTGCAGCGAGGTGGCGACGCAGTGCTGCAGCAGCGGGTGCAGGCCGTAGCGCTCCGGGTCGACCTTGCGGATCGCCGGCCAGCGGGCCGCCAGCTGCTGCAGCGGCGCGCTGCGGCCCAGCACCCGCTGCAGCAGGACGGCGTCGGCGTCGGGCGTCAGCGCCAGCAGGTCCACCAGTTCGCGCTCGGCCGGCGTCAGCCCGGCCAGGACTTCCTGCTCGAAGTAGGCGTGCAGCTCTGCGCGCGACCACTGCCCGGCTTTCAGGCGCGCTTCCAGCCCGCCGGCCGACTGCACGAGGATCTTCAGCACACCGGGCCAGCCGAGGCTGTGGTTGTAGGCGAGGTTGAGGCCGGCGACGCCGATCGCGCCGGAGGCGGCGCGCAGCAGAAACTCGCCGGTCTCGGCGAAGCTGAAGGCCAGCTCCTCGGGGCCGAGCTGGATCAGGCGGCCGGCGGCCAGCAGCTTGGCCAGACGCAGGGGCGGGGTCTGCCTTGAACCGAGCAGCACGCGCAGCATCGGTCCGGCGGAGCCGAGCAGTTCGTCGATGAAGGCCAGTGCCGCCGGATCGCGCAGCCGCTCCAGCTCGTCGAAAAACCGGTTCCCCCCGCCGCCCTGCCGCTCCGCGTGGTTGACCCGCGCGACGCGCAGCGCGTCGAGGCTGTCGGTCGGCGGCAGCGGCAGGCCGGCGGCGCCGGCTGCCGCCTGCAAATAGGCCAGCAAGGCTGCCGGGTCCTGATGGCGGGGGTCGATGCTCAGCCACACCGCGAGCTGGGCGCGGCCGAGCAGTTCGGCGCGCAACTGCCGCAGCAGCACGGTCTTGCCGTAGCCGGCCGGTGCGCACAGGAGCACCACCGCGCCGGCCTTGTCCGCGCCGGCCAGCAGGCGCTCGCGCAGCGGATGACGGCGCAATTCGACAGCGGGCGCAGCCGGTGGCTTCAGGCGCGATTCGACGACGCCAACGCCCCGCGACGGGTGATCGCTCATAGGTGCCATGACGTTCGGAGCGGGGAATTATCCGCGAATCGGCAAAACCCGCGCGGCCACCCCCTGTGCCCCTCCAAAAGGAGGGGTGCCCGTTGCCTTGCGCTGTCGCAGTCTGCTGACGGTGCCCGCCATGGGCGCGAACAAGCCGATCCAGATGGATGAATTGAGCATGGCCACCGGCGAGACGCCGGCGTCAGACCTATCGCCGCGGCACCCGCGTGCGTGGGCGCCGGCATGAGCGCCGCCCGCCCGCTGCGCCGTGCCGCTGCACTGCTGCGCAGCAGCCGCGCCGGAGCCACGCGGCCGCCGCGGCCGGCGGCGCTGCCCGCCACGCCGCAGGTGCAGGCCGAGCTGGTCGAGCACCTGTGCCGACTGCACCAGCAGATGACGCAGGCGCAACAGGACGTCGGTGGCGGGCGCGCGCTGAGTCAGTCGCAGAGGATGGTGCTGCTGCTGCTCGACGCCGAGGCGGTGGCCGGCGGGATTTCGCAGAAGGTGGTGGCGGCGCGGTTGCAGGCCTTGCATCGGCTCAGCCATTCGGCGGCGTCGAAGATCCTGCGCGAACTGGCGCGCCCGCCACTGGCGCTGATCAGCCAGCGCGAGAGCGCGCATTCCGGTCGCGAGAAAACCCTGTGCCTGACCGAAGCTGGCCGCCGGGCCCTGACGCGCGCCGGTGACGGCGGCAGCCCGGCGCTGACGACGGCGCTGGGCCGGGTCTCGGACGAGGGCCTGCGACAGGGCCTGCGCTTTTTCGAGGAGCTGTTCGGCGTCCTCTAGCAATCGCTGTCGCTCGCCGGCCGGCCAGAATCTGGCCAAGCCGGCGCCTTTTAGCGTATAGTCGCCGCCCCTTGTTTGTTGGCCCGGTGCTGTCATGGCGCGTGTAACCGTCGAAGATTGCCTGAAGAAGATCCCCAACCAGTTCGACCTGACGCTGGTCGCCGCCAAGCGCGCGCGTCAGCTGGCGCGTGGCGCCGAAGCCCGCCTGCCGTGGGGCAACCACAAGTCGACGGTGCTGTCGCTGCGCGAAATCGCCGACGGCTACACCGATCGCCGCGTGCTCGACGAAGTCGACCTGCCGGCGGTCCAGCAGCCGAAGATGGAACTCGAAGCGCTCGATCCGTCGTTCGACGCCTGAGGCTTTCAGCGATCGAGTGAAAAGGGCCCGCGCAAGCGGGCCTTTTTCGTTTCCGCCTCCATATACTCAAGCCATGGAACTGTCGGTCATCCAACGTCTGGGCACCGCGCTGCGCACGCAGCGCGCCGAGCGCGAGTTCGGCATGGACGCGCTGGCGCGGATGCTGGAGGGCTACCTGCCCGACGAGCAGATCGACCAGGTGCGCCGCGCCGCCGAGTTCGCGCGCAACATGCACGAGGGGCAGAAGCGCTCGTCCGGCGAGCCCTATGTCTACCACCCGCTGGCGGTGGCACGGATCCTCGCCGAGATGCGGCTCGATCACACCACGCTGATCGCGGCGATCCTGCACGACGTCATCGAAGACACCGGCATCTCGCGCGACCAGCTGGCCGCCGAGTTCGGCAAGGACGTCGCGGTGCTGGTCGACGGGGTGTCCAAGATCGCCAAGATCGAAGGCCGCACCCGCGCCGAGCTGCAGGCGGAAAGCTTCCGCAAGCTGCTGCTGGCGATGACCCAGGACCTGCGGGTGATCCTGGTCAAGCTGGCCGACCGCCTGCACAACATGCGCACGCTGGGCGCGATGGCCGCCGAGAAGCGCCGCCGCATCGCCCGCGAGACGCTGGAGATCTACGCGCCGATCGCGCAAAGGCTCGGCATCTACTCGATCCGCACCGAGCTGGAGGACCTGGCCTTCGCCAACCTCTACCCGCGGCGCCATGCGGTGCTGGTCGAGGCGATCAAGGCGCAGCTCGGCGACACCCGCAAGCTGATCCGCGAGGTCGAGCAGCGGCTGTCGACGGCGCTGCGCGAGGAGGGCGTCGGCGCCTCGGTGGTGGGTCGCCAGAAGAACATCTACGGCATCTACCAGAAGATGCGCCGCAAGAAGCTCAAGCTGCTCAAGGTCACCGACCTGCTGGGCTTTCGCGTCATCGTCGCCAAGGTCGACGACTGCTACCGCGTGCTGGGCATCGCCCACCACGTCTACAAGCCCGTGCCGGGCGAGTTCGACGATTACATCGCCAACGCCAAGTCCAACGGCTACCAGTCGCTGCACACCTCCTGCGTCGGCCCGCGCGGCCACAAGATCGAGATCCAGATCCGCACGCGCGACATGCACCACGTCGCCGAGAGCGGCATCGCCGCGCACTGGCAGTACAAGCTGGGCGAGAAGGACAGCACGGTGGCGCCGCAGGTGCGCGCGCGCGAGTGGGTCAACGGCCTGCTCGACGAGTTCGGCACCAGCAGCGCGATGGACTTCATCGAGAACGTCAAGGTCGATCTGTTTCCGGACGAGGTCTACGTGTTCACGCCCAAGGGCGAGATCCGCCGGCTGCCGCGCGGCGCCACGCCGGTCGACTTCGCCTACGCGGTGCACTCGGAGCTGGGCGACCACTGCGTCGCCGCGCGTCTGGACAGCCAGCTGGAGCCGCTGAACACGCATTTGCGCAACGGCCAGACGGTGGAGGTGATCACCTCCAAGCACGCCCGGCCCAACGCCGCCTGGCTCAACTTCGTCAAAACCGCCAAGGCGCGCGCCTCGGTGCGCGGCTATCTGCGCAACCAGCGCGAGGACGAGGCCGTGCGGCTGGGCCGCCGTCTGCTGGAGATCGCACTGCGCGAGCTGTCGGTGCCGGCCACCGTGCTCAAGGAGCAGGCCAGGCTGGCGCCGGTGCTCGATGCGCACCCGCTCAAGGACGTCGAGGAACTGTTCGTCGCGATCGGCACCGGCGAGCGGCTGGCGGCGCTGGTGGCACGCCACTTCCTGCCCGAGAGCGAGGCGGCGACACGCACCGGCGGCGGTGTCGCGCCGCTGGCGATCGAAGGCACCGAAGGTCTGGTGCTCGACTACGCGCGCTGCTGCTATCCGCTGCCGGGCGATGAAATCCGCGGCCACGTCAGCACCGGCCGCGGCATCGTCGTGCATCGGCTCGACTGCCGTCATGCCAAGGCGCGGCCGCAGGACTGGGTGGCGCTGGCCTGGTCCGAGCGCGTGCAGGGCGATTTCCTGGCCGAGATCCGCATGAAGAGCATCCGCAAGCGCGGCATGCTGGCGAAGATCACCGCCGAGATCGCCGCCAGCGAGTCGTCGATCGAGAACCTGCAGATGCCGGATCGCGCCGGCGGCGAGGCGGTGGAGATGCGCTTCATCCTCACCGTGCGCAACCGCGTGCATCTGGCGCGCGTGCTGCGGCGCTTGCGCCGAGTCGAAGGGGTGGAGCGCGTCAACCGCGCCTGAAACGACGCGATCCGTCTGCTGCGCGCGCCGGTCTCGCCACGACGGCTCGCGCCGTTTCCCGGGCCTTGCCTGACCCCACGCTTGGCGCGTTGCGCCGGCATCGCCGACAATCGCGCGTCCCTGAACAGACGAGTACGAGCATGACCCGGCAGATCATCCAGACCGACGCGGCGCCGGCGGCGATCGGCACCTATTCGCAGGCGGTGCGCTGCGGCAACACGGTGTATCTGTCCGGGCAGATCCCGCTCGATCCGAAGACGATGACGCTGCTCAACGGCAGCATCGACGACGAGATCCACCAGGTGTTCCGCAATCTCGCCGCCGTTGCCGAGGCGGCCGGCTCGTCGCTGGCCAAGGTCGCCAAGCTCAATGTCTTCCTGACCGACCTGGCGCACTTCGCGCGCGTCAACGAGATCATGGCGCAGTACTTCCAGACGCCGTATCCGGCGCGCGCGGCGATCGGCGTCGCCAGCCTGCCGCGCGGCGCGCGCGTCGAGGCCGACGCCATCCTCGTCGACGATTGACGCAGGCGCGCGCCACGCGCGGCGGCCCGCGTCCGCCGCTGGACCTCGACAGCGCCGCGACCTTTCTCAAGGGCGCCGGCCCGGCGATCGCGATGCGCCTGCGCACGCTGGGCATCGAGCGGGTGCGCGAGCTGCTGTTCCATCTGCCGCTGCGCTACGAGGATCGCCGCTTCCACCGGCCGATCGGCAGCCTGCGCAGCGGCGACGAAGCGCTGGTGCGCGGCCGCATCGTCGCCTGCGATCTGCGCTTCGGTCCCAAGCGCAGCCTGCGCGTGTCGATCGACGACGGCAGCGGCGTGCTGCTGCTGCGCTTCTTCCATTTCAACGAGGCGCAGCGGGCGCAGCTGCTGGAAGGCCGCTGGCTGCAGGCCTTCGGCGATGCGCGGCTCGCCATCGGCGGCATCGAGATGGTCCACCCGCAGTACCGCACCGCCGACAGCGCCGACGAGCTGCAGCCGGAAGCGCAGCTGACGCCGATCTATCCGCTGACCACCGGTCTCACGCAGCCGCGGCTGCGCGCGCTGATAGAGCAGGCGCTGGCGCTGGCGGCGCGCGATGCGGCGCTCAACACGCCGCTGCCGGGCCTCGACGGTCCGGATACCGGCGCGGCGCTGCTGGCGATCCACAAGCCGCACAGCGAATCCGACGCCCAGCGCCTGCTGGCCGGCACGCATCCGGCGCAGAACCGGCTGAAGTCCGAGGAGCTGCTCGCGCACCAGCTCAGCCTGCGGCTGCTGCGTCAGCAGCAGAAGAGCCGGCCGGCGCACGCGCTGCACGGCTTCGCCGCGGCCGAGCAGGCTCTGCGCGCGGTGCTGCCGTTTGCGATGACCGGCGCGCAGGCGCGCGTGGCGGCCGAGGTCGCACAGGACCTGGCCTGCGCGCAGCCGATGCTGCGGCTGGTGCAGGGCGATGTCGGCAGCGGCAAGACCGTGATCGCGGCCATGGCGATGCTTGCCGCCGCGCGCGCCGGTCTGCAGGCCGCGCTGCTGGCGCCGACCGAACTGCTCGCCGAGCAACACCAGCGCAATCTGTCGCGCTGGTTCGAGCCGCTCGGCCTGGCGCCGCTGCTGCTGACGCAAAAGCTCAAGAAGGCCGCGCGTGACGCCTTGCTGGCAGCGCTGGCCGACGGCACGCAGGCGCTGGTGGTCGGCACCCACGCGGTGCTGCAGGACGACGTGCGCTTCAAGTCGCTGGCGGTGGTGGTGGTCGACGAGCAGCACCGCTTCGGCGTGCAGCAGCGCCTGGCCTTGCGCGACAAGGGCGGCCGCCGCGCCGCGCATCAACTGATCATGTCGGCAACGCCGATTCCGCGCACGCTGGCACAGTCCTATTACGCCGATCTGGATGTGTCGGTGATCGATGAGCTGCCGCCCGGCCGCACGCCGGTGCAGACCGTGGTGCTGTCCAACGACAGGCGCGACGAGGTGCTGCAGCGCATCGGCGAAGCCTGCCGCCAGGGCCGCCAGGTCTACTGGGTCTGCACGCTGATCGAGGAATCCGACGAGCTGGACGCCGAGGCCGCCGAAGCCACCGCCACGCGCTTGCGCAGCGAGCTGCCGGGGCTGCGCGTCGGCCTGGTCCACGGCCGCCTGAAGTCAGCGGAGAAGGACGCACAGATGCGCGCGTTCCAGGACGGCGTCACGCAGTTGCTGGTGGCGACCACGGTGATCGAAGTCGGCGTCGACGTGCCCAATGCCAGCATCATGGTCATCGACAACGCCGAACGCCTGGGCCTGGCGCAGCTGCACCAGCTGCGCGGTCGCGTCGGCCGCGGCGCGGTATCCAGCCAGTGCGTGCTGCTCTACCAGGGCCCGCTCGGCGAGACCGCGCGGGCGCGGCTGGAGACCATGCGCGCCACCAACGACGGTTTCGCGATCGCCCAGCGCGATCTGGAATTGCGCGGACCGGGCGAATTGCTGGGCCGTCGCCAGACCGGCGAGGTCGGCATGAAGTTCGCCGATCCCTTGCGCGATGCGCCGCTGGTGCCGCCGCTGCAGCGCCTGGCCGACCAGTGGCTGCGCGACTGTCCGCAGCAGTCGCGGTTGTTGATCGGCCGCTGGGTCGGCGATATTGAGCGCTACGGCCGCGTCTAGCACGGTTCCGGCCCCGCATGCGGGCCGCAACAGTGCAGATCATCCGGTATAAGACGGCCGATCTCATTCAGGGCACATCATGGCGTTGCGAGAGCAGCAGAAGGAAAAACGGCGCGATCTGATCGTGCAGGCAGCGGAGGAACTGATCCGCGAGACCGGCGATACGGATTTTTCGATGATCACGCTGGCGCAGCGCGCCGGCCTGAGCCCGGCGACGCCGTACAACCTGTTCGGCAGCAAGTCGGCGATCCTCTACGCGCTGCTGACGGTATCCGCGGACCGCTTCTTCAACAGCCCCAAGCGCACCCTGGCCGCCGCCGATCCCTACCAGCACTTCATCCGCGCCGCCGATGGCCTGGCCGACGTGCTCAGTCGCGATCCGGCGTTCTACCGGCCGCTGTACCGCTTCCTGTTCGGCGTGGTCGATCCGGTCTACCGGCCGGCGTTCATGGAGCTGGCGCACAGCTACTGGCTGGAGGCGACCATCCGCCTGTCGCGGATGGGCGTGCTGCCGCCCTACGTCTCGCACAAGGACCTGGCGCGGCAGTTCGTCGTGCAGGCGGTCGGTGCCATCGACATGTGGGTGCAGTTCGAGGTCGACGAGGCGCAGATGGGCGCGCTGCTGCGCCAGGGCGCCTGTGTGCTCCTGCTCGGCATGGCACACGGCGACAACCACAAGGCGCTGCTGGCGCAGCTGCAGACTGACGCGGCGATTCTCCAGTCGGTGCCGCGCTAGGGCCTGTTAACGCGGCGCCCGCCCCTCAGATCGTCGCCCGCCCCAGCCAGTCGTCGAGTTCGTCGAAGGCGCGCTGCACCGCACGGCAGGCCTGCTGCGTCGCCGCGGGCTGCCCGCCACGGATCTGCTGCTGCAGGCTTTCCACGGCCAGCGCCAGCGGCAAGGCGCCGATCGTCCGTGCCGAACCGAGCAGGCGGTGGGCGAGCTGGCGTGCACGATCCGGCTGCCAGCGCGCGCCCTCGCCACAGCAGCTTTCCAGCTCCGCCAGCGCCGGCCGGTTGATGCGTGCGAAGTCGCGCAGCAGCCGCGCCGCGAAGCCGTGGTCGCCGCCGCTGATCTCCAGCAATTGCGTGCGGTCGACCGGCTCGGGGGCAGTGACCGCCGCCGCCGGCGCGCCGAGCTGGCGCGTCAGCGCCGCCTGCAGTTCGTCGAGCCGCACCGGCTTGAGCAGGAAATCGTCGAAGCCGGCGGCGCGGCAGGCCTCGCGCTCGCCGGACAGCCCGGCGGCGGTCAGCGCGATCATCGGCAGCTGCGTCGGCAGGCCGCGCTCGCGATCGCGCTGCCAGCGCGCCAGTTGCAGGCCGTCGACGTGCGGCATGTGCAGGTCGGCCAGCAGCAGCGCGTAATCGCGCTCGCCGAGCCGGTGCATCGCCTCGGCGCCGTCGCCGGCGATTTCGGCGCGATAGCCGAGCCGCGCCAGCTGGCGGACGATCACTTCCTGGTTGACCGGATGATCCTCGGCGACCAGCACCAGCGGCGCATCGGCCGGCAGCGTCGTCGCCGCGGGGGCGCTGAGCGCCGTCTGCGCGGCGCTGCCGGTGACCCGCTGCAGCTGGCGCACGAGGTCGGCCAGCCGCAGAGGACGGCCGAGGCGGCCGACGGTGCGGCCGTCGAGCACCACGGCGTAGTGCTGCACGGCGCCGGCATCGGCGATGCACAGCGCCGCCGCCGGCAGTCGCTGCGCGCCGAGCGCTTCGAGATACTGGCCGAGTCTTGCGGACTGGACGGTGTCAGCGATCTGCAGCGCCAGCTGCAAGCCCTGCAGCGGCCGCTCGCGATCACCGCCACGGTTCTCGACCGGCAGTTCGATCTCGCACCAGAACTCGCTGCCGCCGCCGGGCGTGCTGAGGTAGTCGACCTCGCCGCCCATGCGCTGCACCAAGCCGCGCACGATCGACAGGCCCAGGCCGGTGCCGCCGTAGCGGCGCGTGGTGCCGGCATCGGCCTGCGAGAACGGCCTGAACAGCCGCTGCCGCGCCTCGGGCGCCAGGCCGATGCCGGTGTCGAGGACGCACAGGCGCAGGCGCTGCGCGCCCGCCGCGGCGCCCTCGCGGGCCTCGACGCGGACCTGCACCGCGCCGCGCTCGGTGAACTTGATGGCATTGCTGCAGAGATTGAACAGGATCTGGCGCAGGCGCAGCGCGTCGCCGACCAGCACTTCCGGCAGCACCGGTTCGATATGGCAGTCGAGGGCCAGTCCCTTGCCGTGCGCCAGCGGCGCGAGCATGCCGACCGCGTCCTCGACCACTTCGCGCAGTGCGAACGGGCAGGCTTCCAGCTTGAGCTGCACCGCCTCCAGCCGCGAGAACACCAGCACATCGTCGATGATCTGCAGCAGGGTGCTGCCGGACTGCCGGGCGATGCGCACCAGTTCGCGCTGCTCGGCCGGCAGGCCGGCGGCATCGAGCAGTTCCAGCAAGCCGAGCATGCCATTCATCGGCGTGCGGATCTCATGGCTCATGGTGGCCAGGAAACGCGATTTCTCCTCGCTTTCGGCCTCCGCCTGGTCGAGCGCTTCGAGGCGGTGCGATAGCGCCAGCGTGACCTCGCGCAGGGCGTCGATCTCGTCGCGGCCGCTGCCGCGCGGGCCGCGCAACAGCCGCCGCCGCGCCGCCGCGAACTGGCGTTCGGCCAGCATCGGCAGCGCTTCGGTGACGCGGCGCAGGCGCCGCAGGCTCGGCGTCAGGATCAGGTAGACCACGCCCGAGGCCAACAGCAGCGCGGCGATGCTGATCAGCGCGGCGCGCAGCTGCTCGGCGCGGATCGTCGCGGTGGCGTCGGTTTCGTCGAACAGGAACAGCAGGATCGGCGCCGGCGCCAGGGCGCGCTGCAGCGGCGCGCGCAGGATGCGCAGCCGGCGGTCATCGATATGCCGCGCCTGCACCTCGCCCTCCGGCAGTGTGTCGAGCGGCAGTTGCTCCAGATATGGCAGCAGGCGCGGCGCGTCGGTCAGCGCCAGCAAGCGGGGCGGCGCGTCGGCCGTCGGGGCCAGCACCGCGACGTCACCGACATGCAGCTGCTGGAACGACAGCAGCATGCCCGCCAGCGGTTGCCACAGCGCGATGCAGATCGGCTGGCCGGCGCTGTCGAAGCTGGGTACGAATGCAAACAGCAGGCATTCGCCATCGCCGTCGCAGCTGACCAGCGAGTCCGGACGCTGCTGCTGCAGGGCTTGAAGCGCGGCGCGCGCGTACTCGGGCCGCTCGGCGACGGCGGGGGTGCCCGGCGCCTGCCAGCGCAGCCGGCTGCCAGCGTCTTCGTCATAAACCTGCAGGCCGGTGAAGCTGCCGAAGATCGGGCTCTGGCTGAGCTGCTCCAGATAAGGCTGCCCCGGCGTATGGCCGGGCGCGTCGATCAGCAGCACGCCGAGCTGCAGGGCGACGTCGACCATGCTCTGCACCGCATCGCGGCGCAGCGCCTCGAACTGCGCCGGCAGTGCGCGCAAGGCGCCGCGCACCCGCAGTTCATGCGTGCTGCGCAGCTGCGAGTACGCCATCAGGGCGGTGAGTGTCTGTGCCAGGCCGACCACGCCGACCACGGCGAGCATCACACGGCCTTTCAGGCCGAGCCGCGACGGTCCGCCGCCGGCGGTCGCGGCCGGCTTCAGAACCGGTACCCCAGCATCATCACGAACAGTGTCCAGCGCGGATCGCGCTCGGCTGACGGCACGCTGTTGTCGAGCGCCGGCACCGTCAGCGTGCCGTAGATCCGGTGCACCTCGGCCCAGACGCCCCAGTGTTCGTCAGGCGTCCAGCCCCCGCCCAGCGTCGCGTCATGCGCGAAGCGCAGGTAGCGGCGGCCGCCGCTGGCGGTCTGCCGGCCGTCGCGATCGTGGATGTCGGAGAAGCGCGAGTCCCAGCGTGTGAACAGCCGCCATGCCGGAGTGAGCCGATAGTCGAACTGCAGATAGGCGCCGTCCGACTCGGTGTTGAGCCGGCCGGTATTGCTGGCGTAGCCGTCTATCGTCGTCAGCAGGTATTCACTGGTCAGGCTGAAGCGCTCGCCGTTGAGCCGCAGCGAGGCGACATAGAGGTCGAAGTTGCCCTGGAACACCACCGGATACGGAGGCTGCGGGTCCAGTTCCAGCCGCGCGTTGAGGTGGCTCAGGGCCGCGACCACGCGGCCGCCGTCCCAGCGGTCGCTCAGCTGCACGAAGCGCAGATTGCGCAGGTTGACGTCGTCGGGCAGCGGGCCGTTGCCGATGAAGGCGCGCTTCTCGTCCTGGTCCAGCTCGCGGTCGATGGCCGCGCCGGCCACCAGCGACAGTTCGTGCGCGCCGCTGCTGTAGCTGCCGTACAGCTGGCCGCCGTTCGACGAGAAGAACAGGCCGCGCAGGCCGGTGCCGTCGAAGTACACGGACTGCGGCAGCAGGACGCTCGGCCGCGCGAAGACGACGTCGCGGGTGTCGTTGAACAGGCCAAACGGATTCTTGACGCGGCCGATGCGGATGCCGCCGAGATAGCGCTCGTTCTGCAGCGCCTGCCAGTCGAGCAGGGCGTAGTCGAGACGCGGCTTGCCGTCGTCGCCGTGGCCGGCATCGCGGATCAGGACCTGCGCCGATGCGTGCAGCGCGCCGATGCCGGTGGCGGCGTTGACCGCCGCCTCGTAGAAATCGAAGCTGCCATCGGTGCTGTCGCCGTAGTACTCATTGCCCTCGCTGAGCAGGAAGGCCTGCGCGCCGAAGCCGTGCACTTCGAAATACGCAGTAGACGGCAGGCTGGCGGCGATCAGCAGCAGTCCGGCGAGTCGCGGGATGATGCGGTTCATCGGGTGGTCTCTCTGGATTCCGTGGCGGCGCCGGTCGCCGGACTGAGGTAGCCGATCGCGCCTCGCGTCGCGCGCACCTTGTCGCGCATCTCGACCTCGCTGTGGACGATGCCGGGCGCGATGCCGGTGCCGGTGAAGACCAGCCGGTCCCAGACGTTGCGCAGCAGGTAGGGATAAGTGCCGAGCACTTCGCGGCAGAATCGCACATGGGCGGCGCTGTTGTCGGGCATGACGAAGGCGCGCACCTGAGTGCCGTCCGGCCATTGCCGAAGGCGCCCGCTGAACATGGCACGCACCAGCGTGCGGTCCAGCGCCGTGGCGTCATGCTCGGGGCTGGTGATCAGCTGCACGCCGTCGGCATGCACGACGCCCGTGGACGCGGCCAAGAGCAGGCACAGGCCGGCCACCACTCCTCTTGCGTTGATCATCTGCTGAGCGCCTCGTAGCAGACCGTTTTTTTGCATATCGATTCTAGCCGGCACACTAGCGCTATCTTGGCGTAGTCGCCAGAGCCGCAGGTATGGGCAGCGCCGAGCGGCGGGGTTAGGCTGCGTACGACAAGGAGCGGAGAACAGGATGGGCTTGTCGGTGCTGGTGGTTGACGACGATGAGCTGCTGCGCATCGTGCTCGATGCGCAGCTGCGCGCCGAGGGCGCGGAGCGCATCGTGCTGGCGGGCGACGGCAATGTCGCCCAGCAGCGGCTGCGCGACGCGGGACCGTTCGATCTCATCGTCCTCGACCTGCTGATGCCGGAGGCCGATGGCGTCACCTTCCTGCGCGCCCTGGCCGCGCAGCACAGCGACGCGGAGCTGATCCTGACCAGCAGCCTGGACCGCAAGATCCTGGAGACCGCCGAATCGCTGGCGCGGGCGCACGAGTTGCGCGTACTCGGCGTGCTGCCCAAGCCGCCGACGCCGCGCCTGCTGCGCCAGCTGCTGGAGCGGCGCGGCGGTCGCGCCAACCCTCGGCGCGCCGGCGCCGAGGTGGCGCCGCTGCGGCTGGCGGCAGCCTTGCGCGACGGCCATGTGCAGCCTTTCTTCCAGCCGAAGATCTGCGCCCGCACCGAAGCGGTGTTGTCGGTGGAGGCGCTGGCGCGCTGGCTCGATCCGGTCGAGGGCCTGGTGATGCCCGGCGCCTTCATCGCGGTGGCCGAGCAGCACGGCATGATCGATGCGCTGACGCGGCAGATCGCCGGTCAGGCGTTCGCGCAGCTGCACCGCTGGCGCGAGCAGGGCTTTGCGCCGACCCTGCAGGTCAATCTGTCGGCGCTGTCGCTCAACCGTACCCAGACTGCCGACGAGATGCGCCAGCTGGCCGGCGAGCATGGCATCGAGCCGGCGGTGGTGACCTTCGAGATCACCGAGTCTTCGTTGATCGATCACCCGGCGCTGGCGCTGGATACGCTGATGCGCCTGCGCATGATGGGCTTCCGCATCGCCGTCGACGATTTCGGTGTCGGCTATTCGAGCTTCGCGCGCCTCAAGCAGCTGCCGCTGTCGGAACTGAAGATCGACATGGCCTTCGTCGCGCGTGCGCTGGTCGACGCCGAGGCGCGGGCGATCGTCGAATCCTGCGTCGAGCTGGCGATCCGCTTCGGCCTGGTGTCGGTGGCCGAAGGGGTCGAGGACCTTGCCACCGCCGAATACCTCAAGGGACTCGGCGTGACGATGCTGCAGGGAAACTTCTATCTGCCGGCGCAGCCGGCCGACGCGCTACTGCAATGGTGGCGCGACCGGCCGCAGCGCGCGGCGCCGCTCAGCTGAGCTGCTCGACGTAGGCCAGGACCTGGAACGGGTCGAAGTATTCGCGGATCGTGTGCAGCTTGCCGTCGCGGATTTCGGCGTGCATGTGGTAGACGTTTTCATAGCGGGCGGCGCCCGGGCCGCGGCCGCTGGAGCGCGCCTCGATCGCCACCGTATCGCCTTCGACGGTGATGTTGTCGGCGCTGAAGCTGAACTCGCTGAAGCCGGCAAGGAAGCCGCCGATCATTTGCGCTGCGGTTTTCTTGTCCTTGTGGCCCGCGAACGGGAAGCGATCGACGCGGTAGGGAATCGACCACGAGCCCTCGTCGTGGATCAGCGCAAACAGCTCGTCGAGCTTGCGCTCGCTGATCAGCTGGCAGAAGCGCTGCGCGAGCGCCCGGTTGGCTTCAATGGACATGCGGGGTCTCCGGCAAGGCAGCTGGATCAGGCTTCGCCGAAGAAGCGGCGGGCGTCGGCATAGGTAGGCAGGTGCGCGGTGGAGCCGCCGTCGGCGCGGATCACCTGGCCGGTGAGGTAGCGCGAGGCGTCCGAGGCCAGAAAGACGACGACATCGGCGATGTCTTCCGGCACGCCCAGATGGCCGGTCAGCGTCGCCTCGACGTTCATCTCGATGAACGCCGCGGGGATCGCGCCCTCCAGCATCGGCGTGCGGATCATCGACGGCGCGACCGCGTTGCAGCGGATGTTCTGGCGGCCGTAGGCGACCGCGACGTGCTCGGTCAGCAGGTTGATCGCGGCCTTGGAAATGCCATAGGCGGGCATGCGATTGAAAGCGCGCACGCCATACATCGACGAGGTGTTGATGATGCTGCCGCCGCCGTTCTTCTGCATTTGCAGCACGCCGTAGCGGCAGCACAGCATGGTGCCGCGCAGCGTGCCCTGCATGACGCGATCCCAGGCCTCGGTCGGGATGTCGAGGATCGTGGTGTCGGCGGCGAGGATGTCCGGCGGCGCATAGGCGGCGTTGTTGTGCAGCACGTCGAGCCGGCCGTAACGCGCCGCGGTGTGCTCGACCGCGGCCTTGATCGACTCCTCCGAGCAGATGTCGCAGGGTGTGGCTTCTGCCGTGCCGCCGGCCTTGCGGATCAGCGCCACCGTTTCCTCCGCGCCGGCCATGTTGACGTCGGTGACCATCAGCCGGGCGCCTTGTGCGGCCATCGCCAGCGCCGAGGCGCGGCCGATGCCGGAACCGGCGCCGGTGACCATGGCGACCTTGTCCTTGAGTTGGCTCATCGGATCTCCTCGTGTTCTTGTTGTCGCGCCGGCTCAGCCGTACGGCCGCATGCCGCGGGTGATGCGCAGGCTGTTGGGGAATGGCGTGCCGGGTGCGCGCGGGCGGCCGTGAATCTCCACCGCGATATGCGCCTGGCCCAGCGCCAGCACCAGTTTGAACAGGCGCGCGGCGTCGTCGGGCAGTTCCTGCAGCGGGAAGCGCTCGACGTACTGCAGCGCCGCTTCGGCGCGCTCCGTCATCACGTCGTAGAAGGCGCGGATGCTTTCCATCGAGGCGCCGGCGCGCGCGTTCATGCGCTGCTCGGTGGTATCGCCAGCCCAGTAGTCGACGAACGGCAGCAGGTCTTCGAAGCCGGCGGGCAGCAAATTCTCTGTGCTCATTCGGCCAGCGCCTCCGCGACGGTGCTGGCGCTGGTCCACTTCAGCAGGTGGTGCATGTGGTGGCGGATGCCGACCTCGCTGTCCTGCAGTTGCATGTGCGACTTGCCGCCGCTGTCGATGCCGCGCTGCGTGCGCGCCACATTGCTCAAGTCTTCGAGCACGATCTCCATCACCCGCGCGACGTACAGCTCCTGCTGCAGGCGCTGCCGCGCGTCGGCGGCTTCCGGTACGTAGAAGCGCACTTCGTAGCGGCAGGTGTTCGGCGTCACCGGCCAGAACTGGTGGTACCAGAAACCGCCGGGGCCGCAGTCGATGTGGGCGTGCGGGAACACCTGGTTGACGTCCATCGACCAGCTCTGGGTGCCGGTCGGGTTGACCGAGGGGTGGGCGAGGAAGCTTTGCATCTCCGCCATGCTCGCCGCCGAAATGACATTGCCGGTCGCCGCCGAGGCATACGCCAGCATCTCGACCTTGTTGTTCGGGTTCAGCTGCAGGCTGGGGTTGCCGTACATCGACAGCGCGCGATGCGGGCCGAGCATCTTGGCGTCGAGAATCCGCGCAAACGGATTTTCGCGCGACGAGAAGGTGCTGCCGATGGTCTTTGGATGGATCACCGGGATGTGGTAGCTCTCCAGGAAGGCGTCGACGACGACTTTCCAGTTCGCATCCAGATCCGCCTGGATGATCAGCGGGTTGCTGGCGGCAATGTAGGGCAGGCCCTTGAGGTAGTCGGCGAGCGGGCCCAGATACTGCTGCAGCGAGACTTCCGGCTTGGGCTGCAGGTTGAGGAAATACCAGCCCTCCCAGACCTCCAGCGCGATCGGTGCCAGGCCGCACTTGGCCTTGTCGACACCGAAGAAGCTCATCTCGTCCGGAATGTTCTGCAGCGCGCCGTCGCTGCCGTAGGCCCAGGCGTGGTACGGGCAGACGAAGCGCTTGCGATTGCCCTGCGCCTCGCTGACCAGCTCGCTGCCACGGTGCGAGCAGGAGTTGTGGAAGGCGCGCAGCTTGCCGTCCTGACCACGCGTAATAAGCGCCGAAACCTTGCACGGATCGATGCGGCGCAGCACGTAGTCGCCAGGGTTGGGCACTTCCTCGACGCGGCCCATCATCAGCCAGGCGCGGCGGAAGATACGGTCGCGCTCCAGCTCGAAGAACTCGCGCGTGCGGTACGGGTCCAGCGGAACCGGATCGGTCGACAGGCCGGCGCTGGCTGTGAACGCCGTCCGGTCCAGCACGACCGGCTGGGCTACGGGGTTATTCATGGCTCTCCTCCCTCTATGGGGAATGTCCGGATCTTGATTTGTCCAGATGGTCAGTCTTATGCCGGCAATCGGCGATGCGGTCAAGCCCCGATCGGGTGGTTCCGGCAACGCAGCCCGCATGGCCGGCGGAGGGCTGCGGCAGAATGGGCGCCCCTGATCCCTGCGCGTCCTGCCGATGAGCTTCGCTGTCCGGCACAAGCTGCCGCTGTACTTCCGCCTGATGCGTTTTCACCGGCCGATCGGCATCTATCTGCTGCTGTGGCCGACGCTGTGGGGGCTGTGGTTCGCAGCCGAGGGCCCGCCGCCGCTGCACGTGCTGCTGGTGTTCGGGCTCGGCACCGTGCTGATGCGCGGCGCCGGCTGTGCGATCAACGATTTCGCCGATCGCGGTTTCGACGGTCACGTCGCCCGCACGCGCGACCGGCCGCTGGCGGCCGGGCAGCTCGGTGCGGGCGAGGCCGTGGGCGTGTTCGTGCTGGTGTCGCTGCTGGCCTTCGCGCTGCTGCTGTCGCTGCGCAATGTTTATGCGATCGCGCTGTCGGTGCCGGCGGTGATCCTGGCCGGCGCCTATCCGTTCGCCAAGCGCATGCTGTCGATGCCGCAGGCGATCCTCGGCCTGGCGTTCTCGGCCGGCATCCCGATGGCCTACGCGGCGGTACGCGGCACGGTCGACTGGCCGATGGCGACGGCGCTGGTCGCCGCCAACCTGTGCTGGGTGATCGCCTACGACACCTATTACGCGATGGCCGACCGCGCCGACGATCTGAAGATCGGCGTGCGCTCGTCGGCGATCCTGTTCGGTCGCTTCGACACGCTGATCACCGCCCTGCTGCAGGCGGCGGCCCTGCTGCTGCTGGCCGGTGTCGGCCTGCAGGCCGGGCGCGGCTTCGCCTACTTCGCCGGCATCGCCGCCGCCGCGGCCTGCGCCGCCTACGAGCAGGGCCTGATCCGCGGGCGCGAGCCGGCGGCCTGCTTCCGCGCCTTCCTGCACAGTCACTGGTTCGGTGCCGCGGTGTTCGCCGGACTGGCGCTGGACTATCTCCGGTAAGGTGGCTGTCGGTTAAGGCCGCGTATCGTCTGCATCGATCCGCGCAAAGGGAGCCAGGGACGCATGAACCGCCGATTCTTAGGCTTGGCAGCGCTGTTGCTGTGTCTGTCAGGCTGTGCCAGCGGTCCGCCGGTCAGCAACAAGGTCTATACGGTGGAGACGCTCACCTATAGCGCCGAGGGTGCCGCCGAACCGCAGAAAGCCGAGCTGTACAAGCCGCGTGGCAAGGCCTTGCGGCCGGCAGTGGTGGTGATCCACGGCGGCGGCTGGATCAAGGGCGCGCGCGGGCAGATGGAGCACATCGTCGAGGCGCTGGTGCGGCATGGCTATGTGGTGCTCGACATCGACTACCGGCTGGCGCCGGAGCATCCGTACCCGGCGGCGGTGGACGACGTGCGCAGCGCGCTGCGCTGGCTGCGCGACCATGCCGAAGAACATCGCATCGATCCACAGCGACTCGGCGTCTGGGGTTACTCGGCGGGTGCCCATCTGGCCGGCCTGGTCGCTGCCAGGCCGCGCGACGACACCCCGCGCGTCGCGGCTGCCGTGCTCGGCGGCATGCCGGCCGACCTGACGCAGGCCAAGGAATCGCCACTGGTGCAGCAGTTCATGGGCGGCAAGTACGACGACATGCCGGAGCGCTATGCGCAGGCCTCGCCGCTGTTGCAGCTTGGCGCCGCCAGCGCGCCGATGTACCTCTACCACGGCAGCTGGGACTGGATCGTGCGCTACGAGTATTCGCAGCAGACCTACGCGCGGCTGCAGGAGCTTGGCGTCGATACGGAGCTGTGCACGCTGGGCGGCCGCGGTCACTTTGCGGCGTTTCTGTTCGATGGCCGGGCAATGAAGGGCGGCATGGCGTTTCTCGACCGATATCTGAAGCGCAGCGGTCCGGGGCAGTAGGGCCTGCTGCCGCTATGGCGCGCGTGCGATCGCCCAGGCCTGGACCTCGGTGGCGCCGGCGCGGCGCGCGGCGCGGGCCAGTTCGGCCAGGGTGGCGCCGGTGGTCATGACATCGTCGACCAAAGCGATGCGCAGGCCACGCACGCGCGCATCGACATGGAAGGCGCCACGAACATTGCGCCGCCGCGCGGCGGCATCCATGCCGATCTGGTCGGCGGTGTGCCGGGTTCGCCGCGCCCAGGCCGTCTCGACGCGCAGGCCGGCATGGCGGCCGATCTGCCGCGCCAGCTCGGCGCTCTGGTTGTAGCCGCGTCGCCACTGCCGCCAGCGATGCAGCGGCACCGGCATCAGCAGGTCCGGCCGTATGCAATTTCTGTCGCGCAGCGATTCGGCGAACAGCACGCCGAGCCAGTGCGCGTGTTGCAGCGCGGCCCGGTACTTGAGCGCGTGAATGCCTTGCTGCACCGGCGGTTCCAGGCACAGCGGCGCCCAGGCGGCGGCGAACGGCGGCGGGCGCTGCAGGCATCGTGCGCAGACGCCGTCGTGCGTCTGCGGCCGTGCGCAGCGTGGACAGGCGCGGCGGTTCCACGGCAGCGCGGCCCTGCAGCCGCTGCACAGCGGCAGCGTCTGCGCGGCGGCGGCGCAGAACTGACAGCGTAGCGGCGCCAGCAACGCCGCCGCGGCCTGCCAGTTGTCAACCAGGTGCAGGCCGCTGAAGTTGACAAGTCGGCGCGGCGGCCGGGAGACTTCCGGCGCCTGCGGACTCGCCGAGTCCACGCTCCATACACCGATTCGAGGAAGTCGCATGTCCGCCGTGCTCCAGCCGCTGTCCACCACGCCATCATCGGTTCCGTCGCCGGCTGCCGACCCGGACCTGCGTCACGACTGGAGCCGCGAGGAGGTGCAGGCGCTGTTCGCGCTGCCGTTCCAGGACCTGCTGTTCCGCGCGCAGACGATCCACCGGCAGAACTTCCGCGCCAACAGCGTGCAGCTGTCGACGCTGCTGTCGATCAAGACCGGCGCCTGCCCGGAAGACTGCGCGTATTGCCCGCAGTCGGTGCGCTTCGAGACCGGCCTGAAGCAGGAACCGCTGCTGCCGCTGGGCGCGGTGGTCGCGGCGGCCAAGGAAGCCAAGGCCAATGGCGCGACGCGCTTCTGCATGGGCGCTGCCTGGCGCTCGCCCAAGGACCGCGACATCGAGCGTGTCGAGGCGATGGTGCGTGCGGTCAAGGATCTGGGCCTGGAAACCTGCGTCACGCTGGGCATGCTCAAGCCCGCGCAGGCGCAGCGCCTGGCCGGTGCCGGCCTGGACTACTACAACCACAATCTGGATACCTCGCCGGAGTACTACGGCAAGATCATCAGCACGCGCACCTACGAGGACCGCCTGGAGACGCTCGACAACGTCCGCGACGCCGGCATCAAGGTCTGCTGCGGCGGCATCGTCGGCATGGGCGAGGAGCAGCAGGACCGCGCCGAGCTGCTGCGCCAGCTCGCCAACCTGCCGGTGCACCCGGAAAGCGTACCGATCAACAACCTCGTGCAGGTCGAGGGCACGCCGCTGGCCGGCGTCGAATCGCTGCATCCGCTGGAATTCGTCCGCACCATCGCCGTCGCCCGCGTGCTGATGCCCAAGTCCTATGTGCGCCTGTCGGCCGGCCGCAGCGAGATGAGCGAGGAGCTGCAGACGCTGTGCTTCATGGCGGGCGCCAACTCGATGTTCTACGGCGAAAAGCTGCTGACCACCGAGAACCCGCAGAACGCGCGCGACCGCGCGCTGCTGGCGCGGCTGGGCATGGACACCGAGAGCCACGTCGAGTCGCACGAGGCCTCTTGCGCGAGCCACGACGCGCACGATCACGGCTGCGGCCACGAGCACGATCACGGCTGCGGCGCTCACGAGCACGCCGGCTGCGGCAACTGAACATGGGCGGCGATGTCCGCAGCACCCGGCTCGGCGCGCACTTGCGCGCCGAGCTGGCACGGATCCGCGAGGCCGATCTCTACCGCGTCCGCCGGGCGATCGACGGCGGCCATGGCGCGCATCTGCAGATCGCCGGGCGCAGCTGCATCAATTTCTGCAGCAACGACTACCTGGGCCTGGCCGCCGACCCGCGGCTGGCCGAAGCCGCCCGTGCGGCCTTGGCCGACGGCACCGGCAGCGGCGCCGCGGCGCTGGTGTCCGGCTACAACCGCGAGCACCGGCAGCTGGAAGAAGAGCTCGCCGACTTCGTGCAGCGGCCGCGCGTGCTGCTGTTCTCCACCGGCTGGGCGGCCAACCTCGGCGTGCTGCGCGCGCTGCTGGGCCGCGACGATCTGCTGGTCGCCGACGAACTCAACCACGCCTCGCTGATCGACGGTGGCCGCCTGTCCGGTGCGCAGTACGCGCGCGTCGCGCATGCCGATCTCGCCGGCTTCGCCGCGGCGCTGACGGACGAGCGCGCCGCCGCGGCACGGCTGCGGCTGATCGTCAGCGACGGCGTGTTCAGCATGGACGGTGACCTCGCGCCGCTGCGCGAGCTGGCGGCGCTGGCCGCGCAGCACGACGCCGCGCTGATGATCGACGACGCGCACGGCTTCGGCGTCCTCGGTGCCAACGGCCGTGGCGCGCTGGAAGATGCCGGCGTGGTGCCGGACGTGCACGTCGCCACGCTCGGCAAGTCGCTGGGCGCGGCCGGCGCCTTCGTCGCCGGCGACGAGGAGCTGATCGAATTCCTGATCCAGCGTGCGCGCAGCTGGGTGTTCTCCACCGCGCCGCCACCGGCGATCGCCGCGGCTGCGCGCCGCGCCCTGCGCATCGTCCGCGCCGAGCCGGAACGCCGCGCGCAATTGCTGGCCAATGTGCGCCGCTTCCGCGCCGGCGCGGCGCAACTCGGCATTGCGCTCGCCGATTCGGAAACGCCGATCCAGCCGCTGCTGCTCGGCGAGGCCGCGCGCGCGCTGAAGCTCTCGCAGTTCTTGTTCGAGCGCGGCCTCTGGGTTGCGGCGATCCGCCCGCCGACGGTGCCGAAGAACACCTCGCGGCTGCGCATCACCTTCTCGGCGGCGCATGCCGAGCACGAGATCGACGCACTGCTCGACGCGCTGGCCGCCGGCCTGCGCCAGCTCGGTCCCTAGCTTCGTGGCGGCACGTGCGCTGTTCGTCACCGGCACCGACACCGGCGTCGGCAAGACGCGGGCGAGCGTGGCGCTGCTGCGCCTGGCCCGATCGCTGGGTATCGACGCGGTCGGCTTCAAGCCGGTCGCTTCCGGCTGCGAGCGGACGGTCGACGGCTGGCGCAACGACGACGCGCTGCAGCTGGCGGCCGCCAGCGAGCAGGCCGAACCTTACGAGGCGATCAACCCCTAT